>NZ_CP013374.1:0-300000 GCF_001522585.2 Burkholderia sp. NRF60-BP8 | reverse complement strand
ACATCACGCAGGCGTCGGGAGAGATCGCCAACATCGTCGGCGTGATCGACGGCATCGCGTTCCAGACCAACATTCTCGCGTTGAACGCCGCCGTCGAGGCGGCACGTGCGAACGAGCATGGCCGCGGCTTCGCGGTCGTCGCCGGCGAGGTGCGTGCGCTCGCGCAGCGCAGCGCGCAGGCCGCGCGGGAAATCAAGCAACTGATCCACGCGTCGGTCGAGAAGATCGAGGGCGGCTCCGGGCTCGTCCAGACGGCCGGCGCGACGATGGACGAAATCGTCGACGGCGTGCGCAACATCACGAGCGTGATCGCCGAAATCAGCGTCGCCGCGAAGGAGCAGAGCACGGGGCTCGAGCAGGTGAATCAGGCGGTGTCGCAGCTCGACGATACGACGCAGCAGAACGCAGCGCTCGTCGAGCAATCGGCGGCTGCCGCGACGTCGCTGCGCGAGCAGGCGGCCCGGCTCGCGCAGACGGTCGACGAGTTCAAGCTCGCGGAGCGCACCGTGCCGGCGTGACGGTCCGGTTGACGGGGCCGGCGAGCGCCTGCTTCGTGCGCCGCACCGCAGGCACATGGCGGCGCCGTGCGGCCGGTCCGGCCGGCATGCCCGCCGGCGACGGGCGGGATCGCGCCCGTATCCTGCGCCGATCGGCGGATGCGTCGCTCACGCCGTGACTGGCTACGCTCGATTGCGCGCAGGCAGGCCGGTATCGCTGTCGTTCCATTCAGGCAAGCAGCCCGCGCGCGGCCAGATTCGCATACAGCGCGCGCACGCCGAAGGTCCACGGCGCGATCTCCGTGCAAAGCCGCACGGTGTTGACGAGTGCGCCGAGCGCGGGCGTGGAGATGGTGACGCGATCGCCGAGGTGATGCGTGAATCCGCCGCCCGGCGCGTCGCGATCCTGGATCGGCGAGAACATCGTGCCGAGGAACAGCATGAAGCCGTCCGGATACTGGTGATGCGCGCCGCAGGTCTGCGCGACGAGGTCCGCCGGGTCGCGGCTGATTTCGCGCATGTGGCTGATGCCGTCGAGGACGAAGCCGTCGTCCGCGCCTTCGACGCGCAGCGACACGCTGCATTCCCGCACGCTGTCCAGCGTGAAGCCGTCGTCGAACAGCCGCACGAACGGGCCGATCGCGCACGAGCCGTTGTTGTCCTTGCATTTGCCGAGCAGCAGCGCCGAACGGCCTTCGACGTCGCGCAGGTTCACGTCGTTGCCGAGCGTCGCGCCCACCGGCCGGCCGTCGCTGGCGACCGCCAGCACGATTTCCGGCTCCGGGTTGTTCCACACCGACACGGGCAGCAGCCCCACGTCCGCGCCGAAGCCGACCGCGGACATCGGCTGCGACTTGGAGAACACCTCGGCATCCGGGCCGATGCCCACTTCCATGTATTGCGACCACGCGCCGCGGCGCTCGAGTTCCGCCTTCAGGCGCAGCGCGGCTTCCGAGCCCGGCACGATCTTCGACAGATCGGTGCCGATGGTCGAGGCGATGGTGTCGCGTACCTCGGCCGCTTTGGCCGGATCGCCGCCGGCCTGTTCCTCGATCACGCGCTCGATCAGGCTGACCGCAAAGGTGACGCCGCACGCCTTGATGGCCTGCACGTCGCACGGCGCGAGCAGGTGCGTGGCGCCGGGTGTGCCGTCCAGCGCCGCCTGCAACAGCGGCTCGACGCGGCCGAGCGATTCGCCGGACGCGGTGCGTGCGATGGCGAGCGCATCGCGGCGGTCGAACAGGTCCGCGGTGGTCGGCACGGTGCGCGTGATGTCGAACACTTCGCCGCCGCGCACGGCGACGACGCTCGGGCCCGCGTGGGCGGTGTCGTGCCGCCAGACGCGGCCGATCAGCAGCGCGTGGGCGAGGTCGTGCGGCAGGCAGTCGGAAACGGTAGGAGTACGCATGGTCAGCTCGGCAAGAGTCGGGGGCGGTGGAGTCAGTGCGAATGGCGCGGGTTGCCGCGCTGCTCGATGACCTTCAGGTACAGCGTGGCCGGTTCGAGGCAGCCGCCGGTGGACAACTGGCCGACGAACCGGCGATAGAGTTCCTGCCACGGCGTTTGCGCCTGCGGCACGGTGAAGCTGGCGGTCTCGCGACGGCGCGCGAGTTCGTCCTCGTCGACGAGCACGTCGACGCTGCGGCGATTCAGGTCCACGCGCACGCGGTCGTTCGTGCGCAGCAGCGCGAGGCCGCCGCCCACCGCGGCTTCCGGCGACATGTTCAGGATCGACGGGCTGGCCGACGTGCCGCTCTGGCGTCCGTCGCCCATGCACGGCAACGACGTGACGCCGCGCTTCACCAGCTCGGCGGGCGGCGCCATGTTCACGACTTCCGAACTGCCCGGGTAGCCGACCGTGCCGCAGCCGCGGATCACGAGGATGCAGCGCTCGTCGATGTTCAGCGCGGGATCGTCGATGCGCGCGTGGTAGTCCTCGGGGCCGTCGAACACGATCGCGCGCGCCTCGAACGTATTCTCCGCGCCCGGTTCGGCAAGGTAGGTCCGGCGGAACGCGTCGCCCACCACCGACATCTTCATGATCGCGCTGTCGAAGAAGTTGCCCGACAGCACCATGAAGCCGGCGCCATGCTTGAGCGGCGCGTCGGGCGTACGGATCACGTCGCGGTCGGCATCCTGCGCGGCGTCGGCGATCTCGCCGATCGCGCGGCCCGATACGGTCAGGCAGTCGCGCCGCAGCAGGCCGGCCGCATCGAGCTGCCGCAGCACGGCCGGCACGCCGCCGGCGCGGTGGAAGCTCTCCCCGAGGTATTCGCCGGCCGGCATGCAGTTCACGAGCAGCGGCACGGCTTCACCGAAACGCTGCCAGTCGTCCAGGCTCAGCTCGACGCCCATGTGGCGTGCGATGGCGATCAGATGCGGCGGACAGTTGGTCGAGGCGCCGAGCGCCGACGCGACGACGATCGCATTCTCGAACGCCGCGCGCGTCATGATCGCCGACGGGCGCAGGTCTTCGCGAACGAGTTCGACCGCGCGCTTGCCGGTGGCGTAAGCCATCTGGCCGCGCTCGCGATAGGCGGCGGGAATGCTCGCGCAACCGGGCAGCGACATGCCCAGCGCCTCGGCCAGGCTGTTCATCGACAGCGCGGTGCCCATGGTATTGCAGTGGCCGATCGACGGCGACGAAGCCGTGGTCAGCTGCATGAAGCCTTCGTAGTCGATCTCGCCCGCGGCGAGCAGGTTGCGCGCATGCCAGATCACCGTGCCGGAGCCGACCCGCTTGCCCTCGTGCCAGCCGTCGAGCATCGGGCCGCCCGACAGCACGATCGCGGGCATGTCGACGGTCGCGGCCGCCATCAGGCAGGCCGGCGTGGTCTTGTCGCAGCCGGTCGTCAGCACCACGCCGTCCAGCGGAAAACCGTGCAGCACTTCCACCAGCCCGAGGTAGGCGAGATTGCGATCGAGCGCGGCCGTGGGCCGGCGGCTCTGCTCGGCCAGCGGATGCACGGGGAACTCCATCGGAATGCCGCCCGCATCGCGAATGCCGGCCTTGGTGCGCTCGGCCAGCTCGATGTGGTGGCGGTTGCACGGCGCGAGATCGCTGCCCGTCTGCGCGATGCCGATCACAGGGCGGCCCGACTGCAGCTCCTCGCGCGTCAATCCGTAGTTCATGAAGCGCTCGACATAGAGCGCGGTCATGTCGGCGTGCGCGGGATCGTCGAACCATTCCTGGCTGCGCAGACGGCGAGGGGTGTGTGACATGGCAGGCTGTCTCCTGAGGGGGCCTTTCTCATTTTGCGTGCCGAATGATACCGGTAACATCGCCTGGATGTTAGCACGGGTTTTTTGCGTAGCGGAAGGGATTTCGTGCGCGCGTGGCGATGGGGTGGGGCAGGGGGCCGGTACGAAGCCGCGCGCGTCGCGTGTCGGGATGCGCGCGGCCGTCGGCTCGTCAGGCGCTTTCCCGCGGGATGATCGTGTAGTCGATACGGATGCTTTTTGCGTCGGTCCGCTCGCCGCCGTCACGCGCCTGGAGCGCCGCCAGCAACGCTTCGCCGGTGCGCAGCCCGATGCCGTACGCATCGACCGATACGGTCGTGATCGTCGGGTGGCAGCATGTCGAGACTTCGAAGTTTCCGAAGCCGGCGATGGCGATGTCGGCCGGCACGGCGAGCCCGCGCCGGTGGCACTCCATGATCGCGCCGAATGCCGACATGTCGCTCACGCACATCACCGCGTCGGTATCCGGCCATTGCGCCAGCAGCGCTGCCATTGCGGGGCCGCCGTGGCTCATCGTGATCGGCGATTCGCCGAGCCGCACGACGCGCGGTTCGCCCAAGCCCAGCGCCTTGATCTCCGCCTGGTAGCCCTTGAGCCGGTCGAGGCCGCGGCGATCCAGTTCGCTCGCGCCGACCAGAAAGCCGATGCGTCGATAGCCGCGCTCGGCCAGGTGGCGCACCATCGCGCGGGCGGCGCGCACGTTCGAGAAGCCGACGGCGGTGTCGATCGGGCGCGTGGGCAGGTCCCACATCTCGACCACCGGAATCGCCGAGCGCTCCAATACCTTGCGTGTCGCATCGGTGTGCTGCGACCCCGTCAGCGCGATGCAGCGCGGCTGGTGTCGCAGCATCGACCGGACGAGCCGTTCTTCGCGTTCCAGGTCGTAGTCGGTGTCGCCGAGCAGCAACTGGAGGCCATGCGGTTCGAGCGCATCGGTCAGGCCGCGCACGGTGTCCGAGAAGTTGGAACTCGACAGCGACGGCACCAGCACCGCGACGAATTCCGATCGCCCCGACGACAGCGCACCGGCGGCGGCATCCGCCACGTAGCCGAGCTGCTCGATGGCCTCGCAGACCCGTGCACGCGTCTCGGCGGCCACGCTGTGACCGGCGAGCACGCGCGACACCGTCATCTTCGATACGCCGGCGAGGCGCGCTACGTCGGACATGCGGGGCGGCCCGGCGGGCCGGACGGCGGTGGGACTGGGCATCGGAATCGCGATCGGGAGAAAGCCGGAAAGGCTACATCATACCGGGGCGGCGTACCGTGCAGGCCGGCCGCGGCGTGCTCGTCGCGGTGAGGTCCGTACTAGGGAAACCACGCGTTCGGCGGCACTTGTACGCGCGTATCGCAGCGTGCTACCTTCAGTTTTGTTACCGGTATCAACTTGCCGATCGCTCCCGTCGCCTCGTCGGCTTTTTTTTGCCACCGGATGTTATCGGTAACATCGATGCGTCAAGCGCACTCGCCGGTACGAAGAAGACCTACACGAACAGGAGACAGACCGATGCCATCCATTACGCAGGCCGCTGCCGCACCGGCCGCGGCCGACTCGTCCGAAGACGCCCTTTACCGCAAGGTCATGCGGCGCATCCTGCCGTTGCTCCTGCTCTGCTACGTCGTGGCTTACCTGGACCGCGTCAACGTGGGCTTCGCGAAGCTGCAGATGCTGGACGACCTGAACCTGAGCGACGGCGTCTATGCGCTCGGCGCCAGCATCTTCTTCTGGGGCTATTTCCTGTTCGAGATGCCCAGCAACCTGCTGCTGCACCGCTACGGCGCACGCTTCTGGATCGCGCGAATCATGATTACGTGGGGCATCGTGTCGTCGTCGATGGCGTTCATCGTGCCGCTCGCGCAGTTCTTCCACGTGCAGACGACCACGATGTTCTACACGCTGCGCTTCCTGCTGGGGCTGTGCGAAGCGGGTTTTTTCCCGGGCGTCATCCTTTATATGAACTACTGGTTCCCGGCGCGCCGCCAGAGCGTGGCGATGTCGGGCTTCCTGGTCGCGATCCCGCTGAGCCTGACGCTAGGCAGCGTGGTGTCCGGCTGGCTGATGGAGCAGACGCACGGCCTGTCGGGCATGAGCGGCTGGCAATGGATGCTGCTGCTCGAAGGGCTGCCGTCGATCGTGGTGGCGTTCGTCGTGCTGGCCTGCCTCGGCGACGGCCCGCAGTCGGCGAAGTGGCTGTCCGCCGACGAGAAGGCGGTACTGTCGCGCAACCTCGAATCCGAGGCCGCGCACAAGTCGCACAGCATCGGCGCCGCGCTGCGCAGCCCGCGCGTGTGGCTGCTCACCTTCATCCTGCTGACGTTCAATACCGGTTTCTACGGGCTGGCCTTCTGGCTGCCGTCGATCATCCGCGCGTCGGGCGTGCACAGTCCGCTGCACATCGGCGTGCTGACGGCCATTCCGTACCTGACGGCGATCTTTGCGATGGTGTGGAACGCGTCGCACTCGCGCAAGACCGGCGAACGCCGCCTGCATGCGGCGATTCCCGCGCTGATCGGCGGCGTATTCCTGATCCTGAGCGCGGCGTTTGCGCGGAACGTCGCGCTGTCGATCGTATTCCTGACCATCGCCACGTGCGGCATTCTCGCGCTGATGCCGATCTACTGGACCTTCCCGGGGCAGATCCTGTCCGGCACGGCCGCGGCCGCCGGCATCGCGCTGATCAACTCGGTGGGCAACCTGTCCGGCTTCACGGGCTCGATGATCACCGGCGTCGCCAAGCAGATGACCGGCGACATCAACAACGGGACCTATGCGCTGGGCGCTTGTCTGCTGATCAGTTGCGTGCTGATCGCGTCGATTCCGCGCGATATTCTGCGGCCGCCGGCGGGGCGGTAGGGCGTTCGCCCGACATGACATGCCGGGCCGGGACATCGCTCCGGCCCGGCGCCGGAGGCATCACGCCACGTGGATTGATCACGTGTGAGTTCGCTCGATCGTCGCACGCGGAATTCCGGCTACCTCCAGCCAGGGACGCCCGGCGCGCTACGCCGCTTTCTCGTGGGCGGGCGTCATGCGTCCTCCAGTGCGAAGCGCACCTTGCTCCCGAGCGTGCGTAACCGCTCGACCGGTTCGTTCGAGAACACGAAACGCACGTACTGCGCGCCGTGTGCGACGCCCCATCCGGTCATAGCCGTTGCACATACGCCGTGGCGTAGCAATCGCTCCGACATCTGCGATCCGGTCAGACCGAAATCGGACACGCGCAGCAGCATCGACCAGCCGCCCGCCGGCATGCCGAACGGGAGTCCCGACAGTTCGGCGGCGACGGTATCCCGCCGCCTCTCGAGCTCGCTCACGTAGCCAGGCAGATCGGATGCGGAATGCTCGAGCGCAACCGCCGCGGCCTCCTGAGCGATGCCGACCGGCACCACGACATTGGCGAGCGACACGGCCACCAGATCGGGAATCAGCCATTCCGGCGCGACGATCCAGCCGACCCGCCAGCCAATCATGCGCAGCTCTTTCGACGCGGCGCCGACCGTGACCGTACGCTCGGCCATGCCGGGCAGGCCGGCGGGATGGATGACCGTGCGTCCATCGAAGAGCAGCCGTTCCATCGCGCTATCGAGGATCAGCAGCAGATCGTTCTGCACACATAGGCTCGCGATCAGTTGCCAGTCGGACGCATCGAAGACGCCCCCCGACGGCATCGACGGAGACATCAGCAGCATGGCCCGCGTTTTCGGACCGATCGCTGCCCGCAGCGCGGCCCGGTCCAGCTTCCATTCGCCGCCCGGCGTGAAGGCGAACGGGACTTGCCGGGGCACACCGCCTGCAAGGCGGACGCGGTTCAGCAGACCCGCGTACGTCGGGTCGGTGACGATGACTTCGTCGCCGGTCTCGACGGTGGCGAGCAGCGTATTCAGAATGCCGGAGAGTCCGCCGGCCGACACCACCACCTGGTCGGCCGTGAAGCGTTGCCCCGAAAGCGCCGATACGTGAGCGGCAGCGCTTGCGCGTAGCCGATCCTGACCGACGAAGGGCAAATATGAATTGGCCGAGTCTCGCTGGATTGCGTCTCGGGTGAAGGCGAGCGCTTCCGAAGTGGGTGGGATGTCGGTATCGAGATTTTCGAGTCGCAAGAGGTCGACGTCGGCACGATCGGCGATCGAACCCATACGATCGACGCCGATGCCGGCAATGTGCTGCAGACGCACAGGACGGTGGTGGCGCATCGAGCCTCCGATCTTGTTACTATTTAATAGATAATATATGCATGGTGGTCGGCATGAAGGTTGAAGTCAAGGACGATCGCTCGCTGGCCGATCGGATCGCTGCCGCATTGGCGGACCGCATCATCTCGGGCGTCATCGCGCCGGGGGAGTGGCTGCGTCAGGACCACATCGCGGCGGAGTTCGGCGCGAGCCATGTGCCGGTGCGCGAGGCGTTCAGACGGCTGGAAGCGCAGGGGTTGGCCGTGGTGGAACCGCGACGAGGCGTGCGGGCGGCGCCGCTCGAGCCGGCGGACGTGCTTGAAATGGCCAAGATGCGCGCCGCTTTCGAGGCGCTGGCGCTGCGCGAGGCGATGCCTGCTCTCGACGCACGTGCGCTGGAGGAACTCGATGCGATCCTCGATCAGGAGGCGGCGGCGCACGGCATAGCCGTGCTGGGTACGCTGAATCTGAGGTTTCATCGCGCATTGACCGCGCGGTGCGGGATGCCGCGGCTCATCGCCGCGATTGGCGACATGCATCGGGCCAGCGCACGGCATTTGTATGCGACGTGGCAGCAACTGGACTGGCAGGATCGCTCGAACGACGAGCATCGGGATATCGTTCGGGCAATACGTGATGGGGATGTGGACGCAGCGTGTGCGGCTCTGTCCGCGCATATTCTGGCTGCGGGGGATGCGCTGGCTCAGGCGTTGTGCAGGCGGTAGGGAGGCAGGTCGCGCCCGGGAGCGTCAAGCGGTCTCAAAGCCGGTTTCGGGAATGGCGCGCGTCTTCTGCGGGACGGTTATAGCTAAACGCGTCGGGCGGCATGCGGCCACGAACGGCCGTTCGACACAGCTTTTTAGATCGTCGACAATCGGTGCGGATACGGGCGTAGCCTTTAGCGGTTACCGTCGATCAGATCGTTCAGCAGCGCATCGAACGCGGCCTGTGCGTCTTCAAGTTCCTGCAGGGCGGCATCAAAGGTTTGCAGCGCGAACGGCGAAGGCTCGCCGCTGCCTTGCGGCGGAAATTGCTTCTGCATCGAGGCGAACGTACTCTGCACGCGCAGCGTGGCGGCCACCATGCGCTCCATCGCCTGGGTTTCTTCGGCTCGGGCCTGTTCCGGATTCATTCCTCTCTCCTTGGATGGTTTTCTTGAAGACCAGATCGTACACGCTGTGTCCGTTCTTGCCGCCCTTGGCAGAACGACTCCGTTGAAGGTTCCAACGGCACGCTGCGGGAGAAGCGATTTAATCGGGAATGATTTCGCAGTCGCGCCGAGGCCAAGATACTCATCGAGCGTGGCTATAAAACCCCGCCGCACGTCACAACGATTGGCCGCTTTGGATAAATCTGAAGGGCCGTTCTGGGTCGGCAACAGCCGAACACGTCCGACTGCAGCCGGCCAAGAGACGACACTCGGCCAAGTGAATCGGCCGCCCTGACGACGGAAAACTTCCCCTCGGAACGGAACGTGCCTTGCTGGCTGTTCGGCATTTGACTCGCCAGCAGGAATATCGATGATTTACGGAACCTTTCCACCTTGGCTGCATACGCTATCGGTCACCTGGATCATTTTGGGTGCGGTCTGTGCCGTTGCAATCGTCGTTGACGAAGTTCGGCATCCTCAGAAGATGTGGATCATGAACGTCGTCTGGCCCCTGACGGCGTTGTTCGGGACGGTCTTGTGGTTTGCCGCCTACTACGTGTGGGGACGGAATATCACGGACGCGGGACACGACGCCGACGAACAGCCGTTCGTCGCGATGGTGATGAAGGGCACGAGTCACTGCGGCGCGGGCTGTACGCTCGGAGACATCATCGTCGAGTGGTCGGCTTTTGCCTTCCCCTCCTTGGCAGTCTGGTTCGGTTGGCACACGGTGTTCAATGAAAAAACGTTTGCCGTCTGGATCCCCGATTTCATCGCCGCCTTTCTGTTCGGCATCGTTTTCCAGTACTTCACGATCAAACCGATGCGTGGGCTTTCGGTAGGCGCAGGTTTGATTGCGGCCGTCAGAGCCGATATCGCGTCGATTACTGCTTGGCAGGTAGGCATGTACGGCTTGATGGCCATCATTCAGTTCCTGTGGTTCAAGCCGGTTTATGGGGGTATCGCGAAAGTTGCGAGCCCCGAATTCTGGTTCGCGATGCAGCTCGCGATGCTGGCAGGGTTCGCCACCAGCTATCCCGTCAACTGGTGGCTGATCAATTCGGGTATGAAGGAAAAAATGTAGTGATCTTGACTGCAAGCACGGCGAAGGCGACCCGTGGCGCGACATCTTCGGCAGCGGAGCGGAATGCATGGCGAGTGGGGCGATAGACGAAGCTTCCGCCGACGATGCGCACACAAATTCCGGTTGGCAATGCGTTTTTACACGGGGCAGCGAATGCGGGGCCGCCGCGGACGACGGGACGGCGCGTCGGGCACGCATGATTCGGCATGACGCCCGCGCCGACCGCTTCGCGGCGCCCGCACCCGCAAGGACAGGCCGGCGGGTGCGGAAAGCGCAACGGGAAATCGGACGCGCGGCGACGCCGGTTCAGTCGAGCCCGCCCTGACACAGGTACTTGATCGACAGATAATCGTCGAGCCCATAACGCGAGCCTTCGCGACCATAGCCCGATTCCTTCACGCCGCCGAACGGCGCGGCCTCGCTCGCGAGCGCGCCTTCGTTGATCCCGACGATGCCCGTCTCGAGCCGCGCCGACACGCGCGCGATGCGCCGCACGTCCTGCGTGTAGAAATACGCGGCGAGCCCGAACGGCGTGTCGTTCGCGGCATCGACGGCTTCGTCCTCGGACTCGAAGCGAAACAGCGCGGCGACCGGGCCGAAGGTTTCCTCGCAGGTCAGCTGCATGTCGGCGGTGGCGTCGGCGAGCACCGTCGGCGTGTAATAGTTCGGGCCGAGCTCGCTCAGGCGCTGGCCGCCCGTCAGCACGCGTGCGCCGCGCTCGACGGCGTCGCCGACGTGGCGCGCGATCTTGTCGACCGCACGCGCGTTGATCATCGGGCCGATCTGCGCGGCCGGATCGGTCGCCGGCGCGACCTTCAGCGCGGCGACGCGCGCGGCGAGTTTCGCGGCGAACGCGTCGTAGACGCCGGCTTGCACGTACACGCGATTCGGCGACACGCACGTTTGCCCGCCGTTGCGGAACTTGGCGGCCATCAGCCCGTCGACCGCGGCATCGAGCTCGGCGTCGTCGAACACGATGAACGGCGCATTGCCGCCGAGTTCGAGCGACAGCTTCTTCAACGTCGCCGCGGATTCGCGCGCGAGCAGCTTGCCGACGGACGTCGAGCCGGTGAACGTGATCTTGCGCACGCGGGCGTCGGCGAGCCAGTCGGCCGCGGCGTCGATGCCGCGTTCGCGCGACGCCGCGATCAGGTTCAGCACGCCGGGCGGCACGCCGGCTTCCTGCGCGAGAAACGCGAGCGCGAGCGCGGTCAGCGGCGTGTCCTCCGCCGGCTTCGCGACGACCGTGCAGCCGGCCGCGAGCGCGGGCGCGATCTTGCGCGCGATCATCGCGAGCGGGAAATTCCACGGCGTGATCGCGGCGACGACGCCGATCGGCTCCTTCACCGCGCTGAGCCGCTTGCCGCGCTGCTGCTGCGGGATCAGGTCGCCGT
This sequence comes from Burkholderia sp. NRF60-BP8, assembly GCF_001522585.2. NCBI lineage: Bacteria > Pseudomonadati > Pseudomonadota > Betaproteobacteria > Burkholderiales > Burkholderiaceae > Burkholderia > Burkholderia sp. NRF60-BP8. The sequence continues at coordinate 288,462 of NZ_CP013374.1, read as the reverse complement.
ACGTGCGCGTCGCTTCCTCCGCGAACCACAGCACGTACGACGCGCCGTACGCGACTTCGCCGCGCGCTTCGGCAAGCGGCTTGCCCTGTTCGCGCGATATCAGCTTCGCGAGATCGTCGGTGTGCGCGACGATCGCCGCATGCCAGGCACGCAGGATCGCGGCCCGTTCGCGCGCGGGCGTCGCGCGCCACGCAGGCAGCGCGCGCGCCGCGGCGTCGGTCGCCGCGCGGGCGTCGGCGGCGCCGCTGTCGGGTGCATGGGCAACGGTCTCCAGCGTGGCCGGATCGGTGACGGCGAAGCGGCGGCCGTCGAGCGCATCGCGCCAGGCGCCGTCGATCAGGTTGGCGGTGCGAACGAGTTCGGTTCGGGACAGCGTAAGCGGCATGACAGTTCCTTGAATGAAGCGGTTCGGCGACGCTGGCTGCGCGCGGCGGGCGCGACTCCGCCCGCGCGGACAGCCGACTGCCGCGTGACGGGGCGACGCACGCCGGGTGTCAGTGACGTTCGCCGAACAGCGATTCGAGCGGGTAGTGCCGTTTGACGAACGGCGACTTGATGATCACGTAACTGAAATACTTCTCGATGCCGATGTTCTGCTCGAGCAGCCCTTCGACGATCGTCTGGTAATGGCTCACGCTGCGCGTGATGAACTTCAGCAGATAGTCGTAGCCGCCGCTCGCGAGGTGGCATTCGACGATCTCGTCGACGTTGCGGATCGCCGCGACGAAGCGGTCGAAATCCTCGCGCCGATGGTCGGCCAGCGTGACCTCGGTAAACACGACCTGCACGTCGCCGAGTTTCTCGAGCTGGATGTGCGCGCCGTAGCCGCCGATGTAGCCGGCCTTCTCGAGCCGCTTCACGCGGATCAGGCATGGACTGGGCGACAGCCCGACCGCATCGGCCAGCTCGACGTTGGTCATGCGGCCGCGCTTCTGCAACTGGGAGAGGATGCGCAGGTCGATGCGATCCAGCTTGCTGTCCGTCATGTTCACGTGAAAGGGCAAAAATGGAATGTCCGGTTACTTTAGAGTCGAACGATGGCGGCCACAAGCCCGGCTTTCCCTTGGCGCGTCAGGCCGGCAGCGCGTGCGCGGCGTCGAGCGCGCGCTGCACGCCCGCGTCGGCCAGCACGTCGTCGAGCGTCTTGCGCACGCGTTCGAACAGCAGGTCGAACTCGCCCGCGGTGAAACTCAGTGCCGGCGCGAAGCCGAGCACGCCGTCGCCGAACGCGCGAAACACCACGCCGTTCGCGTACGCGGCGGCCGCGATCTTGTCCGGCACGTTCAGCGCCGCGTCGAAGCGCGTCTTGCGGGCCTTGTCGGTCACCAGTTCGAGTGCGCCGAGCAGGCCGACCGAACGTGCGTCGCCGACGAGCGGATGCGCGCGCAGCGCGTCGAGCCCCGCGGCGAAGCGCGGCGCCATCGCCTGGCCGTTCGCGAGCAGCCCGCCTTCGTGATAGAGCTTCAGCACCTCGAGGCCGATCGCCGCGCTGACCGGATGCGCGGAATACGTATGGCCGTGGCCGACCACGGGCGTATCGGCGCGCTCGCCCGCGATTCCTTCGTAGATTTCGTCGGACATCAGCACCGCGCCCATCGGCGCATAGCCGGCGGTCAGGCCCTTCGCGACGGTCATCAGGTCCGGGTCGACCTGTTCGGCCTCGCATGCGAACAGCGGGCCCGTGCGGCCGAAGCCGGTGATCACCTCGTCGGCGACGAACAGGATGCCGAGGCGCCGGCACGCGTCGCGCATCGCCTTGAGCCAGCCGGCCGGCGGCACGATCACGCCGCCGGAACCCTGCACCGGTTCGCAGAAGAATGCGGCGACGTTGTCCGCGCCGAGCTCGGCGACCTTCGCTTCGAGCGCGGCGACCGACGCGGCGATCAGCGCCTGCGGATCGTCGCCGAGCGGATGGCGGTACGGGTACGGCGACGGAATATGGTGCTGGTCCGCGCGCGGCAGGTCGAAGTGACGGTGGAACGCCGGCAGCGCGGTGAGGCCGGCGCCGATCGACGACGAGCCGTGATAGCCGCGTTCCAGCGCGATCATCTGCTTTTTCGACGGGCGGCCGGTCGCGTTGAAATAATGCGTGATGAAACGCACCGCCGAGTCGATCGCGTCCGAGCCGCCGAGCGTGAAGTACACGCGGTTCAGCGACGGCGGCGCGAGCGCCGCGAGCCGTTCGGCGAGCTCGATCGCCGGCTGCGAGCCGAAATGGAAATAACCGGTCGCGTAGGGCAGCTTCGCCATCTGGTCGGCGGCGGCTTTCACGATGCTGTCGCGGCCGTAGCCGACGTTCACGCACCACAGGCCCGAGAACGCGTCGAGCAGCGTGTGGCCCGCGGCGTCGCGCAGGAACACGCCGTCCGCGGATTCCAGCACGGTGACGCCGCGCGCCTCGTGCGCACGGTAGTTGACGACGGGATGGATCAGGTGTTGACGATCGGCTTCGATCAGCGCGGCTTGGTTCATGGGAAGGCGGGACTCTCGTCAGGTGTCAGCGGTGAGTTCATGCTACCGGGCGAGAAATCCGCATGCGTCTTCAATTTGCGGCCCGAAACGTATGCGCGCGGCGTTTGGGCGGGGCGCTTCGGCATTTTCTGCTGCGCGCCCGACGGGCCGGGCGTGCACGTCAGTAGCCGCGCGCGCGATCGACGACGCCGATCATCGGCTGGCCCGCGCGATGGCGGGCGAGGTTCGCGAGCACGGCGTCGACCGCGGTGTCGGGCCGCGTCGCGCTGGCGATGTGCGGCGTGATGCGAATGCGCGGATGCGTCCAGAACGGATGGCCGGCCGGCAGCGGTTCGGGATCCGTCACGTCGAGGATCGCGCTGTCGAGGCGGCCGCTCGCGAGCGCCGCGAGCAGCGCCGCCGAATCCAGTTGCGGCCCGCGCCCGACCTGCACGAGCGACGCGCCGGCCGGCAGCGCGTCGAACACGCGCGCGCCGAGCAGCCCGCGCGTGCCGTCGGTGAGCGGCAGCAGGCAGATCAGGATGTCGGTGCGGGCGAGGAACGCGTCGAGCGCCGCATCGCCTGCATGACAGTCGACGCCGTCGAGCGTGCGCGGCGTGCGGCTCCAGCCGGCGCACGGGAAACCGAAGCGCCGCAGCGTGTCGAGCACCGCCTGGCCGAGCGTGCCGAGCCCGAGCACGCCGACGCGCCGCGACGCGGCCGCGCGCACCGGATGCTCGCGCCACACCTGGTCGCGCTGCTGGGCCGCGTAGTCGAACAGGTCGCGATGGATCGTCAGCACGGCCTGCGTCACGTATTCGACCATCCCTTCGACGATGCCCGGTTCGATCATCCGCACGACAGGGATGTGCGCAGGCACGCGCGACAGGTCGAACTGGTCGATGCCGGCGCCGACCGAGAACACGACTTCGAGATTCGGCAGCAGCGCGACCGGATCGTCCGGCGGCTGCCATGCGGCGAGATAGCGGACGGCTTCGGCGTCGCCGAGGTCCGGCCAGATCCGGAACGGCAGATCCGGCGCCTGTTGCGCGAAGCGCGCCGCCCACTGCGCGCCGCGCACCGGGTCGGCCTTGTAGAGAAAGCTCATCGTGCGCTCCGCTCAGCCGAGCGCCTGGTTCACGATCGCGAACGCGCGCAGCGCCGGGTCGCGTTCGGGCGTCGCGCCGCGCGCCATCGCGACGACGGTGTCGACGCGCGGCAGCCCGAGCCCCTGCAGCCAGTCGGACAGCCCGCTGTCGCCCGGTACGTCGAGCCGCACGAACATGCCCTCGTGCAGCGCGAGCCAGTGGCTGATCAGCGCTTGCGCGCGCAGCGCATCCGGCGCGATCACCGGGCCGATCACGTGGCCGCGGCCGAACCGGCGGAACAGCGCGAAGCCGAGCAGTTCGCCGTCTCGATCGAGCGCGATCCCGTTCGCGACGTCGAGCAGCGCGTCGATCACCGCGCCGCGTTCGTAGCCGGCCGCGCGCGACGCGAGCGCGGCGAGGCGCGGCCCGTCGTTGGTGCCGAGCGGGCGCAGGCGTTCGCCGGGCGGCAGCGAGATCAGCGGAGGCTGGAACGCCGCGCCCTGATGCTGATCGATCGTATCGATCGCGTCGAAGCCGAATTTCGCGTACAGCGGCTCGCCCGCCGGCGTCGCATGCAGAAAAATGGTCCGCGTGCCGAGGCTGTCGACCACGCGGGTCATCAGCTCGCGCCCGATGCCGCAGCCCTGGCGTTCGGGCGACACGATGACCATGCCGAGCGACGCGTGCGATTCGCCGAAGCGCCAGCCGAGCGCGGTACCGACGACGCCGGTTTCGTCTTCGGCGACGAAGCCGCCGCCGAGCTGGAACGCGAAGCGCCAGTCGTCGAGCCGGTGCGGCCACTTGACCGCCTCCGACAGGCGATGGGCGGCGGGCAGGTCGGCTTCGGCGAACGGGCGATAGATGAGCGTGCGGGAAGGATTGAGGTCGGACACGCCGGACTCCGGATGGGTGGGAACGATCCGTTCACTCTGCCAGCGCGGTGGCGGCACGGATAGGACGATTCGCCTGTTTTCCGGCGGCGGCGGGCGCGCCCGCGAGATCGATGCAAACCGGCGCGATCGGCGCGAACGAACGCGTGGATCGTGCCGGCGCGACACGTCGATCCGGTCACATGTGCTGTGGAATGCCACTACGATGAAGCACGCCACAGCCACAGCCACAGCCACAGCCGCAGCTGCCGCCTGCCGAAGCGCCGCACCGGCAGGCGAGCCTGCTGCGGTAGCGAGGCGCCCCTCGGCCGGCCCCGCCGCGCCCGATCGCGCCGCAGATCGTGCTGCATGTGGCGGGCAACACGCGGCGATTCTGCGTTTTGAGCGGCGCGGAACGATGCGCGAACGACTTTTTGCCCTGATTCAATTTCGTTGAACCCAGCCATCCCCGGCCCTGCCGGGGCTTCACACCGACAGGACGTCACCATGATCCAGTTTGAACCGAAGTACATCACCTTCGACTGCTACGGCACGCTGACCCATTTCCGGATGGCCGAGACGGCGCGGGAAATCTATGCGGACCGGCTGTCGCCGGCCGCGATGGAGGCATTCGTGCGCGCGTTCGCCGCCTATCGGCTCGACGAGGTGCTCGGCGCGTGGAAGCCGTACCGCGACGTCGTGGTCAACGCGGTCCGTCGCACCTGTGCGCGGCTCGGCGTGAAGTTCGACGAAGCCGAGGCCGAGCTTTTCTATCATGCGGTGCCGACCTGGGGGCCGCACCCGGACGTGCCGGCCGGGCTGTCGCGGCTGGCATCGAAGTACAAGCTGGTGATCCTGTCGAACGCGATGGACGACCAGATCATGAGCAACGTCGACAAGCTCGGCGCGCCGTTCCACGCCGTGTTCACCGCGCAGCAGGCGCAATCGTACAAGCCGCGGATGCAGGGCTTCGAATACATGTTCGACAAGCTGGGCTGCAAGCCGGAGGACGTGCTGCACGTGTCGTCGAGCCTGCGCTACGACCTGATGACGGCCGAGGATCTCGGCATCAAGCACAAGGTGTTCGTGAACCGCGGCCACGAGCCGGGCACGCCGTTCTACAACTATTACGAAGTGTCGGACATCGGCCAGCTCGCGACGCAGCTCGGGCTGTAAGCGACGCGTTTCCCCGGTGCGGTGTCGCGGACACCACGCCGCCGCCCGTCGCTTTCCCGGGGAAATTCCGCGCAGGCGGCGGGCTGCCGGCGTCGCCACGTCGCGCCAGCCTGCGCACATTCGCGCCGCGCGTTCGGGATGAGCGAGGCGATGCCGGCGAACAATCCTCTGAACTTTCACGCGCGCCGGCATGCGGCCGGCACACGCCGGCGGTCCCCGGCGCATGCAGCAAATCATGCTGCGCAGGCTACCCAAAACGGTCGATTCGTATCGTGAGGGCGCCTCGAATCGGGACAACCGCCATTTTGGCGATGCTTAAATGAATTGCATGTGAACGACGTCGTACCCGCCACCAGCAAGCGGGCGCGGCGCGCTTGAACAACCACGCTGGACCCTTGGACCCACTTCCCACAGTCAGGAGCAGTTCGGATGAACGACGATATCGACAATGACGGCAAGGGCGGCTTCACGCGCCGCGACATGATGAAGGTCATGGCGGCGGGCGGCATGATGGCTGCCGGTGCCGGCGGACTGCTGATGACCCCCGACGCGGCATTCGCCGCGCCAGCGCCGAAGCGCGGCGGCAAGATCCGGGTCGCGAACGAATCCGGCTCGACGGCCGATACGCTCGACCCGGCCAAGGGCTCGACGGGCGCGGACTACACGCGCTTCTTCATGTTCTACAGCGGCCTCACGCAGCTCGATGCGAGCCTGACGCCGCAGATGAACCTCGCCGAGTCGCTGCAGACGACCGATGCGAAGACCTGGATCATCAAGCTGCGCAAGGGCGTCACGTTCCACGACGGCAAGCCGGTCGGCCCGGCCGACGTGGTGTATTCGCTGATGCGCCACAAGAACCCGGCCACCGCGTCGAAGGTCAAGCCGCTCGCCGAGCAGTTCGCCGACGCGAAGGCGACCGGCCCCGACGAAGTCACGCTGACGCTCGCGAGCGCGAACGCCGATCTGCCGGTGATCCTCGCGACGCCGCAGCTCGTGATCGTCAAGGACGGCACGACCGACTTCTCGACCGGCATCGGTTGCGGCCCGTACAAGCTGAAATCGTTCAAGCCGGGCGTATCGACCGTCGGCGTGCGCAACGACAGCTACTTCAAGCCGGGCCGGCCGTATCTCGACGAGATCGAGCTGATCGGCATCAGCGACAGCGCCGCGCGGCTGAACGCGCTGCTGTCGGGCGACGTGCACCTGATCAACGCGATCGATCCGCGTTCAACGCAGCGGGTCTCGTCGACGCCGGGCTACGCGTTGAAGGAAACCAAGTCGGGCCTCTATACCGACCTGATCGCGCGCAGCGACAACCCGATCGTCGCGAATCCCGATTTCGTCGAAGGGATGAAGTACCTGTTCGATCGCGAGCAGATCCGCTCGGCGGTGTTCCGCGGCTACTCGGTGATCGGCAACGACCAGCCGATTCCGCCGGGCCATCGCTACTTCAACGCATCGCTGCCGCAGCGGCCGCACGATCCCGACAAGGCGAAATTCCTGCTCCAGAAGGCGGGGGCGCTCGGCGCCACGCTGCCGCCGATCTATGCGACCTCCGACGCGAACGGGTCGATCGAAATGGCCGTGCTGCTGCAGCAGGCCGGCCAGAAGATCGGGCTGAACCTGCAGGTCAACCGCGCGTCGCCCGACGGCTACTGGTCGAATCACTGGATGAAGCATCCGCTCACGTTCGGCAACATCAACCCGCGCTCGAGCGCCGACGTGCTGTTCACGCAGTTCTTCAAGTCGGATGCGCCGTGGAACGAGTCGGGCTGGAAGAACGCGAAGTTCGACCAGTTGCTGCTCGCCGCGCGCTCGGAAACCGACGACGCGAAGCGCAAGCAGATGTACGGCGACATGCAGGTGATCGTGTCGCAGCAGGGCCGGGTCGGCATTCCGGCGTTCATCAGCTTCCTCGACGGATACGACAAGCGGCTCGCTGGCCTCGGTTCGATTCCGACCGGCGGGATGATGGGCTTCATGTTCGCCGAGAACGTGTGGTGGAACGCATGACGTTGTCGCTGGCCGCCGTCGCGCGGCCGGTGCGGATCACCGCGCCGGCCACGCGCGGTTTTTTCGGGAGTGACGCTCCATGAACCGAATTCTCATCGGGCTGATCGGCCGGCGCATCGCGGTCACCGCGCTGACGCTGCTGATCGTGTCCGCGATCATCTTCACGATCACGAACCTGCTGCCGGGCGACGCCGCGCAGGCCGCGCTCGGCCAGTCGGCGACGCCGGAGACGGTCGCCGCGCTGCGCCAGCAGTTCGGTCTCGACATGCCGGCGCACGTGCGTTACGTGCACTGGCTCGCCGGGCTGTTGCACGGCGATTTCGGCCGGTCGCTGTCCGGCGACATGCCGGTGTCGGAGCTGATCGGCGGACGCCTGCCGAAGTCGCTCGCGCTCGCGGCGATCACGACCGCCGTGTCGGTGCCGATCGCGCTGCTGCTCGGGATCCTCGCGGCGGTCAGGCGCGAGTCGGCGATCGACCGCGTGATCAGCCTCGGCACGCTGTCGCTCGTCGCGACGCCGGAATTCCTGATCGCGACGGTCGCCGTGCTCGTGTTCGCGGTGAAGCTGCGCTGGCTGTCTGCGCTGTCGTACGGCGGCCCGATCGACAGCCTGCACGATTTCCTGCGTGCGTATGCGATGCCGGTGCTGACGCTGTGCGCGGTCGTGATCGCGCAGATGGCGCGCATGACGCGCGCCGCGGTGATCGAGCAGTTGAGCGCGTCGTACGTCGAGATGGCCGTGCTCAAGGGCGCGAGTCCCGCGCGCGTCGTGCTGCGCCATGCGTTGCCGAACGCGATCGGCCCGATCGCCAACGCGATCGCGTTGAGCCTGTCGTATCTGCTCGGTGGCGTGATCGTCGTCGAGACGATCTTCAACTATCCGGGCCTCGCGAGCCTGATGGTCGACGCCGTCAGCAATCGCGATTTCCCGTTGGTCCAGGCGTGCACGCTGATCTTCTGCGTCGCTTACCTGACGCTCGTGCTGTTCGCCGACCTGTGCTCGATCGTGTCGAACCCGCGACTGCGGACCTGAGCGCCCCCGTCCACCTTCCGAGATGCCGCCCATGCACCCGACCGACCCCGTTCATCGCAGCAGCGCGCTGCCGCCGTCAGGCGAGCCGCGCTCGCCGTGGGGAGGCGCGACGCCGCCCGCCGCGCCGTCCCCCGACCAGCCGCGCAAGCGCCGCGGCGCACGCATCGGACTGACCGCCGGCGGCCGCGTCGGCCTGTCGATGGCCGGCCTGATGCTGTTCGTCGCGGTGTTCGCGCCGCTGCTCGCGCCGCACGACGTCGGCGCGATCGTCACGCCGGACGTGTTCGCGCCGTTCAGCGCGAAGCTGCCGTTCGGCTCCGACTTCCTCGGCCGCGACATGCTGAGCCGGATCCTGTACGGCACGCGGCTGACCGTGCTGCTCGCGCTGGCTGCGGTGCTGCTCGCCGCGGTGACCGGCACGACGCTCGGGCTGCTCGCGACCGTGTCGGGCCGCGCGGTCGACGAGACGATGAGCCGGCTGCTCGACGCGCTCACGTCGATTCCGTCGAAGATGTTCGCGCTGATGTTCGTCGCCGCGTTCGGCTCGTCGCTGCCGCTGCTGGTCCTCACCGCCGCGGTCAGCTACATGCCCGGCTCGTACCGGATCGCGCGCGCACTGGCCGTCAACATCAGCACGCTCGAGTTCGTGCAGGTGGCCAGGGCGCGCGGCGAAAGCGCGCTGTACATCGCGTGCGTCGAGATGCTGCCGAACATGATCCATCCGATGCTGGCGGATACCGGGCTGCGCTTCACGTTCGTCGTGCTGCTGCTGAGCGGCCTGAGCTTTCTCGGGCTCGGCGTGCAGCCGCCGTATGCGGACCTCGGCTCGCTCGTGCGCGAGAACATCGCGAGCCTCGGCGACGGCTCGGCCGTCGCGATCATGCCCGCGGTCGCGATCGCGATCCTGACGGTGGGCGTCAACCTGATGATCGACGGTCTGCCGCATCGCGGCCGCCGCAAGGGCGCGGCCGGCGCCGCCGGAGGACACTGATGCGACACGAATCGAATCCGCTCGTCGAGGTGCGCGGGCTGCGCGTGGTCGGCGGCCGGCCGGGCGGCGAGGAAACGACGATCGTCCACGGCGTCGACTTCGAGATCGGGCGCGGCGAGGTGCTCGCGCTGATCGGCGAATCGGGCTCCGGCAAGACGACGATCGCGCTGTCGCTGATGGGCCATGCGCGCGCCGGATGCCGGATCGCCGGCGGCTCGGTGAAGGTCGACGGCACCGACGTGTGCAAGCTGTCGGCGCAAGCGCTGACCGCGCTGCGCGGCCGTAAGGTCGCGTATATCGCGCAGAGCGCGGCTGCCGCGTTCAACCCGTCGCGCACGATTCTCGACCAGGTGATCGAGAGCGCGCTGATCCACAAGACGATGACGAAGCGCGACGCGCAGGCGAAGGCGATCGAGCTGTTTCGCGCGCTCGCGCTGCCGGAGCCGGAGACGATCGGCAAGCGCTATCCGCACCAGGTATCGGGCGGGCAGCTGCAGCGGCTGATGGCCGCGATGGCGCTGATCACCGATCCGGAGCTGGTGATCCTCGACGAGCCGACCACCGCGCTCGACGTGACCACGCAGATCGACGTGCTGCAGGCGTTCAAGCGCGTGATCCGGCGCTACGGGATGAGTGCGGTGTACGTGTCGCACGACCTGGCCGTGGTCGCGCAGATGGCCGACCGGATCGTCGTGCTGAGCGACGGCGTGATCCGCGAGGCGGGCGACACCGAACAGATCCTGCATGCGCCGACGCACCCGTACACGCAGAGCCTGATCGCGGCGGTCACGCCGAACGATGCCGAACGCGGTGCGCAGGTGCGGGCACCCGAGCCGGCCGCGCCGGCGCCGCTGCTCGACGTGCGCGGCGCGATCGCGGGCTACGGCGGCCGCACCGCGAACGGCTGGCCCGCGAAGGTGATCCTGCATGAAGTCGACCTGCGCATCGGGCGCGGGCAGACGGTCGGCGTGATCGGCGAATCGGGCTCCGGCAAGACGACGCTCGCGAAGGTGATCGCGGGCCTCGTGCCCGCGACGGCCGGGCAGATCCTGCTCGACGGCGAGCCGCTCGCGCTCGATATCGGCAAACGCACGAAGGAACAGCACCGCCGCGTGCAGATCGTGTTTCAGAACGCCGATACCGCGTTGAACCCGGTGCATACCGTCGAGCGTACGCTCGCGCGGCCGCTCGCGTTCTACCACGGGATCAAGGGCGCGCGGGCACGCCAGCGCGTCGCCGAGCTGCTCGAGCTCGTGCGGCTGCCGCCGGCAGTGGCCGCGCGGCGTACCGGCGAGCTGTCGGGCGGGCAGAAGCAGCGTGTGAACCTCGCGCGCGCGCTCGCGGCCGAGCCCGACCTGATCCTGTGCGACGAGGTCACGTCGGCGCTCGACACGGTGGTCGGCGCCGCGATCATCGAGCTGTTGCGCGACCTGCAGGCGAAGCTCGGCGTGTCGTACGTGTTCATCACGCACGACATCGCGAAGGTGCGCGCGATCAGCGACGACATCGTCGTGCTGTATGCGGGCCGCCGCGTGGAGACGGGCAGCCGCGACGCGCTGTGCGCGCCGCCTTATCACCCGTATTCGCACTTGTTGGTGTCGTCCGCGCCGGAGTTGCGCGCGGGCTGGCTCGACGATGCGGCCGAGCGTTGTCACCGGCCGCTGGTGCCGATCGGCGAGCGCGAGAACGAAGCCGAGCTGTGTCCGTTCCTGTCGCGCTGCGCGATGCGCGTGGACGGCGTGTGCAACCGGACGGCCCCGTCGCTGCGCACGCTCGGCAACGGTGCGCAGGTGCTGTGCCATCGCAGCGAGGAAGATCTCGCGCGCTTCCAGGCGGAGCCGGTTTCCGCCGGCGTCACGCCGGTGCAGCTGTAGTGCGCACCGCGTGAACCGTTCATCGCGCGGTGCGGTGGACGGCCCGCCGCATAGTGTGCCGCGGCGGTCGCGCAAAACGGCAATTTGTACGCGTGCCGCGCGCGATTACGCGGCAACTGCGGTTTTTGCCAGTGGTTAAATGATTCGCATTGAATGGTTGCTGATCGTCGTTGCCGGCATGCACAAAGGATCCGATGAAACTGGAATCGTACTGGCTGGATACTCGCCCCGCGTTTCGCGCCGGTAGCGTCGGCCCCGTCGAAGGGCGCGCCGACGTGGTCGTGATCGGCGGCGGCTTCACCGGCTTGTCGGCGGCGCTCGCGCTCGCGCAGCGCGGCGTCTCGGTGGTCGTGCTCGAAGCCGCGCAGGTCGCGGGCGAAGCGTCCGGCCGCAACGGCGGCCAGTGCAATACGGGCGTCGCGCAGGACTACGCGTCGCTCGCCGCGCGCATCGGCGCCGCACAGGCGAAGCAGTTTTATCTCGCGTACGAAAGCGCGGTGAAGAGCGTCGAGGCGATCGTGACCGAACAGGCGATCGACTGCGATTTCCGGCGCGCCGGCAAGCTGAAGCTCGCCGCGAAGCCGCAACATTTCGCGGGACTCGAAAAGACCTTCGACGCGTTGCGGCGCGACGTCGATCCGGACATCGAACTGATCGAGCCGTCGCGGATCCGCGATGAAATCGCATCCGACGGTTTTTACGGCGGGCTCCTGCAGCGCAACGGCGCGCAGATGCACATGGGCAAGTTCGGCGTCGGGCTCGCACAAGCGGCCGTGCGGGCCGGCGCACGCGTGTACGAGCACGCGGCCGTCACGCAACTCGACCGGCTCGACGGCGAGCGCCACCGGGTCACGTGCACCCGCGGCACGCTCGTCGCCGATCGCGTGCTGGTCGCGACCGGCGCGTCGCAGCACGGGCCGTTCGCGTGGTTCCGGCGACGCATCGCGCCGGTCGGCAGCTTCATCGTGGTGACCGAGCCGCTGCCCGACGCGCAGTTGAACCGGCTGTTTCCGCATCGCCGCGCGTACGTGACGTCGCGCCAGATCGGCAACTACTTCCGCGTGACGCCCGACAACCGGCTGCTGTTCGGCGGCCGCGCGCGTTTCGCGATGTCGAGCCCGCGCTCCGACGCGAAGAGCGGCGACGTCCTGCGCGCCGGCATGGCCGGTTACTTCCCGGAACTGGCCGGCGTGCGGCTCGACTACTGCTGGGGCGGCCTCGTCGACATCACCGCCGACCGGCTGCCGCGTGCGGGCCAGCACGACGGGCTCTATTACTCGATGGGCTACAGCGGCCACGGCGTGCAGATGTCGGTGCACATGGGCCGCGTGATGGCCGACGTGCTGTATGGCGCGGCCGCGTCGAACCCGTGGCGCGAGCTCGAATGGCCGGCGATACCGGGCCATTTCGGGCACGCGTGGTTCCTGCCGCTCGTCGGCGCGTATTACCGGATGCAGGATTTCCTGCATTGAAGCGAGCGCCGGGAGAATTCGACATGACAGTGCAATTCGTTGGCTCGCCGCGTGTCGCGCGGCCCGTCTCGCCGGCGATCGGCGACGTGCTGCGCACGATCGACGCGTCGTTCGCGCAACCGCTGAACCTCGATACGCTCGCGGCGGTCGCCGGGCTGAGCGTGTCGCGTTTCACCGCGCGCTTTCGCAGCGAAACCGGGCTGTCGCCGCACCGGTATCTGTGTCTCGTGCGGGTACGGCGGGCGCAGGACCTGTTGCGCGCCGGTCTTGCGCCGTCGGTCGTCGCGACCGACGTCGGCTTCTTCGATCAGAGCCATCTGTGCCGGCATTTCCGGCGCGTGCTCGGGATCACGCCGCGCGACTACGTGGTCGCCCGCACGGGCGGCGCGCCGGTGCGAGCGCCGTCGACGCGCGTGCGCAGCGAACGCCGCGATGCGTCGTATCACGCGGCGTAAGCACGGGCATGGACATGGACGACGTGCCCCGCTGAGGAGGTCCGGCAGGCGCGCCGGCCAACGACGATTTCCGATATCGCGTGACAGCTTCCGAACGAATCCGTCACGCATTGCACAGGAGCAGAAATGACCGCAGTTTTCGTGTTGCACCGGGCCGACGGCGCACCTTCTTCCACCCCGTTCCGCCGGCAGGCGTTCGGCGCGAGCGATCCGTTCGCGTCGCATCGCGAGATCGCGTGGGAAGGCCCCGACGCGATGGCCGCGGGGCGCATCGGCTTCGCGGGCGAACTGGACGTGGCGAATTTTCCGCACATCGAAACCGTCGTCGTCGTCCAGGGCGAACTGACGCTCGAAGCGGCCGGGGCCGCACCGCTCGTGGTCGGCCCGGGACAAGGCGCCGTCATCGGCTGCGGCACGGCGCTGCGCATCGCCGCGCAATCGCCGGTGCTGCTGATGTTCTGCGCGGCAGCGTGCGCGCAACCGACGAAACGCGGCGTCTTTGCGCTGCGCGCCGACGCGGACTTCAAGCCGTCCGCCACGCTGCCGGCCGAGGTATTGCTCGGCCCCGCGCCGCAATGCCGCAGCGACAACGTGTTCACCGACGACGGCGCAGGGTACTGCGCGGGCACATGGGATTCGACGCCGTATCACCGGTTCGTCCGGCCGCATCGCGCGAACGAGTTCATGTTCCTGCTGGACGGCGGCGTCCGGTTCGCGGCGCCCGACGGCAGCGTGGCGTCGCTCGGTACCGGCGACGCGCTGTTCGTGCCGCGCGGCGCGGCGATCGGGTGGGAAAGCAGCGAACGCGTGGCGAAGTTCTACGTGATGCAGAACGTCAAACCCTCCACCGAACGAGACTGAGCATGTCCCCTCCGCTGCGCCATATCGAAACCTTGTCCACGCCGCCGGCCGCGGCCGACGTCGTCGTGATCGGCGGCGGCATCATCGGCGTCTTCACCGCCTACTATCTGGCCCGCCGCGGTATATCGGTCGCGCTCGTCGAGAAAGGGCGCATCGGCGCCGAACAGTCGAGCCGCAACTGGGGCTGGTGCCGGCAGCAGAACCGCGACGCGCGCGAGTTGCCGATGGCGAGCAAGAGCATCGATCTGTGGGAACGCTTCGCCGCCGAATCCGGCGAAGATACCGGCTTTCATCGCTGCGGGCTGCTGTATCTCAGCAACGACGAGGCCGAGTTGTCCCGCTGGGCGAGCTGGGGCGAATTCGCGAAGACCGCGGGCGTGACCACCTACATGCTCGACAGCAAGCAGGCGGCCGAGCGCGGACGCGCGACCGGGCGACAGTGGAAGGGCGGCGTGTTCTCGCCGACCGACGGCACGGCCGATCCAGGCAAGGCCGCGCCGGCCGTGGCCGCCGCGCTGATCAAGCTGGGCGGCAGTGTCCATCAGCACTGCGCGGCGCGCGGCATCGAGCTCGAAGGCGGCCGCGTCGCCGGCGTCGTCACCGAGGCCGGCGTCATCAAGACCCGAACGGTCGTGATGGCCGGCGGCGCATGGGCGTCGTCGTTCTGCCGCCAGCTCGGCATCCGGTTTCCGCAGGCGTCGATCCGTCAGTCGATCCTGAGCGTGTCGCCCGTCGAAACGCCACTGCCGGATGCGATGTACACGTCCGGCGTGTCCATCACGCGCCGCAGCGACGGACGCTACGCATTGGCGATCAGCGGCCGCGCGCGCGTGGACCTGACGCCGCAGTTCCTGCGCTTCGCGCCGCAATTCGTGCCGATGTTCGCGAAGCGCTGGCGCAACCTGCTGCCGGGCGGCCTCGAAGGCGTGCGCGGCGGCCATGAAACGCTGAAGCGCTGGCGGCTCGATGCGCCGACGCCGATGGAAGCGGTACGCATTCTCGATCCGAAGCCGGACATGCCGACCGTCGCCGAAACGTATCGCCGCGCGGCCGAACTGTTGCCCGAACTGCGCGACGCGAAGATCACGCACGCATGGGCCGGGTACGTCGACAGCACGCCGGACGGCGTGCCGGGCATCGGCGAAGTGCCGGGCGTGCCGGGGCTGATTCTCGCGGCGGGGTTTTCCGGGCATGGCTTCGGGATCGGGCCGGGGGCCGGGCACCTGATCGCCGATCTCGCGTCCGGTGCGCAACCGTTCGTCGACCCGACGCCGTACCGGCCCGGCCGGTTCAGCGAGTCCGCATGGGGCAAGGTCGCGGATTTCTAGTGCAAGGCCGTCGTACCGATGCGGGGCCGCCTCCCGACGCGGCGCTTCGATCCGGATCGCGGGCGAGCGGCCGGATCGGCGCGGCGATCGTTCGGCAGCGTGGAAGCGCGGTGCGATGGACAGCTTGGGAGTTTCTGATGCGTTTCAGTTCCTACTGGCTCGATACGTCGGAGCCGTTCGCGAGCCGCTCGCCGGCGTTGCCCGGCGGAAGTTGCGACGTGGCGGTGGTGGGCGGCGGGATCACGGGCTCGGCGGCCGCACTGGCGCTGGCGAAGAAGGGTGCGCGCGTGATCGTCTGCGAGGCGGGCACCGTCGGGCAGGCGGCATCGGGACGCAACGGCGGCATGTGCAACAACGGCTTCGCGCAGGATTACGCGTCGCTGTCGCAGCGCATCGGCACGGAGCTGGCCAATCGTCTGTATCTCGCGTTCGACGCGGGCGTCGACACGGTCGAGCGGCTGGTCAGGGAGGAATCGATCGATTGCGATTTCGTGCGCCGCGGCAAGCTCAAGCTCGCGGCGAAGCCCGAGCACTACGACAAGCTCGTGCGCAGCCAGGCGCTGCTCGCGGCGGGCGTGGACCCCGACACGCGCTTGATCACGAAGGCCGAACTGCGCGACGAGATCGGCTCGAACCGATATCACGGCGGGCTGCTGTTCGGCAAGAGCGCCGGGATGCACGTCGGCCGTTATGTGCGCGGCCTCGCGCGCGCCGCGCAAGCCCGCGGCGCGCACGTGCTCGAGCATGCGCCGGTGCTCGGACTGAAGCGGCAAGCGGGCGGCGCCTACGCGGTGCGTACGCCGCTCGGCGAGATCCGCGCGGGCCAGGTGCTGCTCGCGAGCGGCATTTCGCAGGTCGGACCGTTCGGCTGGGTTCGCCGCAGGATCGTGCCGGTCGGCGCGTTCATCATCGTCACCGAGCCGTTGCCGAACGACCTGCTCGACCGCTTGCTGCCGACGCGCCGGATGGTCACCGACACGAAGAACTTCGTGAATTTCTTTCGCGTCACGCCCGACAACCGGATGCTGTTCGGCGGGCGCGCGCGTTTTGCCGCGTCGAATCCGCGTTCCGACGAAAAGAGCGGGGCGATCCTGCGGCAGCAGATGGCCGCCGTGTTTCCCGAGCTGGCCGACGTACGCATCGACTACTGCTGGGGCGGGATGGTCGACATGACGGCCAACCGGCTGCCGCGCGCGGGCGAGCGCGACGGCGTGTACTACTCGATGGGCTATAGCGGCCACGGCACGCACATGGCCACGCTGATGGGCACGTTGATGGCCGAGATCATGGACGGACGCGCCGACCTCAACCCGTGGAAGGATTTCGACTGGCCCGCGATTCCGGGCCACTTCGGCAAACCCTGGTTCCTGCCGTTCGTCGGCGCCTGGTATCGACTCAAGGACACGCTGCAATGAATTCCCCCGTTGTTCACCTGATGCAAGCCGGCCGGCTGGATCGTTTCTTCATCGACGGCGACTGGGTGCTGCCGGACGGCCGCGACCGGTTCGCGGTCGTCAGCCCGTCCACCGAAGACACGCTGTGCGAGATCCCGCTCGGCAACGCGCGCGACGCCGACCGCGCGGTGCAGGCCGCGCGCCATGCGTTCGAACGCTGGTCCGCGACTTCACCGCAGGAACGCGCGGCGCTGCTCGACCGCGTGCATGCGCTGATGCTGGAGCGCGCCGAGCTGTTCGCGACCGCGCTCGCGCTGGAGATGGGCGCGCCGATCGGCTATGCCCGCGGCGCGCACGTGCCGCTCGCGGCCGAACATATCCGCGTCGCACGCGACAACCTCGCGCGCTACCCGTTCGTCGAGCGGCGCGGGACGACCGCGATCGCGCGCGAGCCGATCGGCGTGTGCGCGCTGATCACGCCGTGGAACTGGCCGATCTACCAGATCACCGCGAAGGTCGGCCCGGCGCTCGCGGCCGGCTGCACGGTAGTGCTGAAGCCGAGCGAGCTGTCGCCGCTCAGCGCGCTGCTGTTCGCGGAAGTGCTCGCCGATGCGGGCGTGCCCGCCGGCGTGTTCAATCTCGTGAGCGGCAGCGGCGAGACGGTGGGCGCCGCGCTTTCGTCGCACCCGGCGGTCGACATGGTGTCGATCACCGGATCGACGCGCGCCGGCGTGCTCGTCGCGCAGGCGGCCGCGCCGACCGTCAAGCGCGTCGCGCAGGAACTGGGCGGCAAGTCGCCGAACGTCGTGTTGCCGGATGCGGACCTGTCGCGTGCGATCCCGCCCGGCGTGGCCGCCGCGTTCCGCAACATGGGGCAATCGTGCAGCGCGCCGACCCGCATGATCGTGCCGCGCGACGCGCTCGGCGCGGTCGAGGCGCTGGCCGTCGCGGCGATGCAAACGCTCGTGGTCGGCGATCCGTTCGACGAGGCCACGACGCACGGGCCGCTGGCCAATCGCGCGCAATTCGGGCGGGTTGCGCAGATGATCGACGTGGGCATCGACGAACGCGCGAAGCTGATCGCCGGCGGCCCGGGCCGGCCCGCGGGTCTCGACCGCGGCTTTTATGCGCGGCCGACGATTTTCTCCGACGTGCGCACCGACATGGCGATCGCGCAGCAGGAGATCTTCGGCCCGGTCCTCGCGATCCTGCCTTACGACACCGTCGACGAAGCGATCGCCATCGCGAACGACACCGTCTACGGGCTCGGCGCACACGTGCAGGGCACCGACAAGGCACGCGCACGCGCGGTGGCCGCCCGCATCCGCGCAGGGCAGGTGCATCTGAACTACCCGGCATGGGACCCTCAGGCGCCGTTCGGCGGCTACAAGCAGTCGGGCAACGGCCGCGAGTACGGAATCGAAGGGATGGAGGAATACATGGAGATCAAGTCGATCGTCGGCTTTTACGACTGACGCAGCCGCTGCGCGCGATCCGCGCACGCAGTACAGTTGGAAGCCCGCTACATGCCTGAGGTACCGAAATTGGACAACCCCGTCATCCCCGACTCGTCGCTGCATGCGCATCACGCGCACTGGGCGAAACTGCGCCGCGACCTGCATGCGCATCCCGAGTTGCGATTCGAAGAACACCGGACGGCCGACGTCGTCGCCCGCGAGCTCGAGGCGCTCGGCTATGCGGTGTCGCGCGGGCTCGGCGGCACGGGCGTCGTCGCGAGCCTGCCCGGCGCGGATCCGCGCCGCGGCATCGTGCTGCGCGCCGATCTCGACGCGTTGCCGATCCACGAAGCCAACGACTTCGCGCATGCATCGTGCACGCACGGGATCATGCACGCGTGCGGCCATGACGGCCATACCGTGATGTTGCTCGGCGCCGCGCGCGTGCTGAAGGCGCTGCCGCAGTTGCCCGGCACCGTTCATTTCGTGTTTCAGCCGGGCGAAGAGGGCGGCGCGGGCGCGCGCAGGATGATCGATGACGGGCTGTTCGAGCAATACCCGACGGAAGCGGTATTCGGCATGCACAACTGGCCCGGATTGCCGGCCGGGCATTTCGGGTTGCGCACCGGCCCGATCATGGCCGCGGGTTCGCGCTTCAGGATCACGGTGACGGGCAAGGGCGCGCACGCGGCACAGCCGCATCTGGGCATCGATCCGGTGCCGCTCGCGTGCTCGATGGTGCTGCAGTGCCAGACCATCGCCGCGCGGCACAAGGACCCGGTGGATCCCGCGGTCATTTCGGTCTGCATGTTCCATGCGGGCACGACGGACAACGTGATTCCCGACACCGCCGAGCTGCGCGGCACGATCCGCACGCTGTCGTCGGCATTGCAGCAGAAGCTGCAGCGCGACGTGCGGCTCGCGTGCGAGGGGCTCGCGGGGGCCTATGGCGCGCAGGTCGACGTGGAGTTTTTCCAGTACTACCCGGCGACGGTCAACACGCCGGCCGAGACGGCGCTGTGCGAAGCGGTGATTCGCGACACGTTCGGCGACGCGTGCGTCGACCGCGACGTACCGCCGAACATGACGTCCGAAGACTTCGGCTTCATGCTGGAGGAGCGGCCGGGCGCGTACGTGCTGATCGGCAATGCGCGGGACGGCGCGGCCGCTCCGGCGCTGCACCACCCGAAATACGACTTCAACGACGACATCATTCCGGCCGGCGTCCGCTATTGGGTCGCGCTGGCGCAGCATTACTTCGCGCGATCGCCGTGATGCGTCGGGGCGGCGTGGAAACCGGTGGACGTCAGGTCGATCGGGTGCCGCGTCCGGGGCACGCGTGCTTCCGGATCGTCGTGCGCCCAGGCCAGCCGGCGAGAACCGTGCAATCCATCGTCGCTTCGATGTGATCGCCGCGTATTTTTTCCGACGTGCCGTGTTGCACGACTACATTATTCGACAGGACTACTTGATGAACCAGGAACCTGAAGCGAAGGAGCAAGGCGCGACGTCGGCGCTTCGCTACCGCAGATTCACCGCGGCGGACGTCCCCGCCGCCCATGCGCTTTCCAGCGCGCTTCGCTGGCCGTTCCGGGCGGAAGACTGGCAGTTTTCCGCTGAAACGTCGACCGCGTTCGCGGCCGAGGAAAACGGCGTGGTCATCGGCACGGCGATGTGCTGGAAGTACGGTGCGGACCGCGCGGCGATCGGGCATGTGATCGTCTCCGACGCGCATCAGGGCCGGGGCATCGGCCGCAAACTGATGGAGACGCTCCTGGACGAACTGGGTCCGCGCATCACGTTTCTGCACGCGACGCCGGCCGGTCGGCCGCTCTACGAGAAACTGGGGTTCACCGTGTGCGGATCGCTGAGCCAATATCAGGGCAACGTGGATCGACCCGCCGCGATTGCCGTGCCCGACGGCGAGCGGTTGCGTGCCGGTTCGCCGGCCGACTGGCCGCGCCTGGTCGAACTCGACGCGCGTGCGTCCGGCCTCGAACGCGACGCGCTGTTGTCCGCGTTGCAGACGCGGGGAGAAAGTGTGGTGCTCGAACGCGACGGCGAGGTCGTCGGTTTTTCGGTGCTGCGGCGCTTCGGTCGCGGTGACGTGATCGGGCCGGTGGTCGCGCCGCGTTCGAGCGACGATGCGCGCGCGAAAGCGCTGATCGGCTATTGGCTGACGAAACGCGACGGCGAATTCGTGCGTATCGATGTGCCTGACGGGAGCAGCTTGCCGGGCTGGTTGAGCGAACAGGGACTGAAACAGGTGGATACCTGTTCGAAGATGGTTCGCCATGCGCCGGCCGCCGCGCACGGCGGTGCGGCCGATCCGACAGTCGGACTGTACGGGCTGGTCAGTCAGGCGATGTTGTAGCCGTCGGCCGCCGCCGCACCCGACGCATTCAGCGCGCGCGGCCCAGTTGCTCGTCGATCGTGCGCGTCAGCGGCGACTGAACGTCGCCGGTGTGCCGGGTCTGCACGGGCTCGATCAGCACGATCCAGCATTCGTCGTCGGCGATCGGATTGTGCTGCGTGCCGCGCGGCACGACGTGCATCGAGCCGGCGGGCACGTCGGCGACGCGACCGCCTTCGTACTGGATCCTGAGGTGACCGCGCACGACGAAGAACAGCTCGTCTTCGTGCGCATGGTCGTGCCACACGAGCTGGCCGCGTACTTTCGCGACTTTCACGTACTGATCGTTGACCTGCGCGACGACCTTCGGCGACCAGTATTCGGATACGTCGGCGAAAGCGGCTTCGAGGTCGAACGATTCGGCAAACGGAAGGGCGGGCAAGGTCATCTCTTCTCCAGTGGGCTGTTGTACGCAGTCGAAATCGAAACCGGCGGACTGCCGGGCGCCGATCGGCAGGACCAGCCGATTATATTGACGGCGCCGCTTCGCTGCTGGACGTGCGGACGCCGCGCACGCGGCGACGCCACCGCGTGGCCGCGTCGCTGGCGACTGCATGGCGGCCAAATGGACGAACCGGCCGGGCGCGGCCGGTTCGACGGCCCGGCGATCGCCTGCGCCGCCGCCCGACGCATGAACGCTCGGCATCTCACTCAACGCGCGAGCGCAGCCGCGAAGTCGCGATACGTCCGCAGCGGGCGGCCGAGGATCGCGGTCAGCCGCTCGACGTCGCCGGCCTCCGGCACCATCCCGTCGCTGACGTAGCGCTCGGCCATCAGCCGCATTTCGTAGGCCATCCATTTCGGCATGAACTGCGCCAGATTGCGTTCGAACGGCGCGGGATCGTCGCCGCCATACGCAACCGGCCGACCGAGCGTGTCCGACCAGATCGACGCCAGTTGCGGGCCGGTCAGCGTGTCGGGCCCGACCAGGTTGAGGGTTTCGACCGGCAGCTTGCCCGGCGCGTCGTTGCGGCGGATCAACTCGATCGCCGCGACTTCGGCGATATCGCGCACGTCGACCATCGCGACGCCCTTGCCGCCGATCGGCATCGGGTACACGCCGTGTCCGACGATCACGTCCTTGACCATCGATTCGTTGTCCATGAAATACGCGGGTCGCAGGATCGTCGCGCTGAACCCCATCTGCTCGATCATCCGCTCCGCGCCGGATTTCACCGCGAAGTGCGGCACGTTCACGAAGCGGTCGGCATGGAGGACCGACAGATAGACGGCGCGCTCGATGCCCGCTTCGCGGGCGAGGTTCAGCGCAATCAGCGCCTGCGTGAATTCGTCGCCCGCGACGCCGTTGAGCAGGAACAGCGTGCGCACGCCGGAGAAGGCCGCCCGCAGTGCATCGACGTCGAGCATGTCGCCCTGCGCGACGGTCACGGCCGCCGGAAAATCGGCCTTGGCCGGATCGCGCACCAGCACGCGCACGTCGGCGCCGCGATCGACGAGTTGACGGACGACCTGGCGGCCCACGCGGCCGGTGGCGCCGGTAACGAGAATGGTCATGATGTTCACTCCTGAGGTAACGATGGGATGGACTGCCCACGTAAATTAGGTGATCCACTCATGATCCGGAAGATGTGATAAATAGACATGCCGTCTCACTGGTGGAACACATGGACCTGCTCGCTCTCGCCGATTTCAATCTCGTCGCCCGCCATGGCAGCTTCGGCGAGGCCGCGCGCGTCGCGGATCGCCCGAAGGCGACGCTGTCGCGTCGGGTCGCGGAACTGGAGAACAGTCTGTCGCTGCGCCTGCTCGAGCGCGGCGCGCGCGGCGTGAAGCTCACGCAGGAAGGGCGCGCGCTCTACGAGCGGACGGGCGCGCTGCTCGCGGAGCTGGCCGACAGCGCGTCCGCGATCGCAGCGGGGAGCGAGCGGCCGCGCGGCCGCCTGCGGATCAGCGCGCCGATGCTGTTTTCGCAGTTCGCGATGGGGAAGCTGGTGGCGACGTTCGCGCTGAGATACCCGGACGTCCGGCTGGAGGTGACGACCGAAGACCGGCCCGTCGACATGATCGAAGAAGGGTACGACCTCGTGATCCGCGTGAATCCGAACCCGGACGAGAGCCTGATCGGGCGCGTGATCCTGCGCGACCGGCTGGTCGTCGTCGCGACGCCCGAACTGGCGCGGCCGAGCGGCGGCGCACCCGCGCCGGCCGTGGTTCGCGGCGCGCACGACACCCGTGCCGCATGGGAGGTCACGGGCGTGGCCGGGATGGAGCGCATACCGGTCGAGCCCGTGGCGCGGCTGTCGTCGCTGAGCATGGTGCGCGATACGGTCCGCCTCGGCTTGGGCGCGGCATGCCTGCCGATATCGCTCGTGAGCCGCGACCTCGCCGCCGGCGCGCTCGTCAGTTGGGGCGACGTGCCGGGCTCCGATATCGCCCTGTGGGCGTTGTATCCGTCCAGGCGATTATTGAGCGCGCGCGTGTCCGCGTTTCTCGATCACCTGAAGGACGCGTTTCCGTCAGGCGAGCCGGAAGAACTGGCGGCGTATATCGAACCCGGGCAGTGAAACGACCGCGGGCGCGGCAGCGCACGCGCATCGCCACGGTGTCCCGAGCGGAATGCCGTCGCGATCGGCAGCGCGCGTGCCGCCACCGGTCCGATTCGAACCGCGGCGTTCACGCCGGCTCCGTCTGCGCGC
This sequence comes from Burkholderia sp. NRF60-BP8, assembly GCF_001522585.2. Taxonomy (NCBI): domain Bacteria; kingdom Pseudomonadati; phylum Pseudomonadota; class Betaproteobacteria; order Burkholderiales; family Burkholderiaceae; genus Burkholderia; species Burkholderia sp. NRF60-BP8. Next base: position 264,930 of record NZ_CP013374.1, on the reverse strand, counting down.
AACACACGCGGTTCCTGCCTTCGCGCTTGGCGCGATAGAGCGCCATGTCCGCCTGATGCGCCAGCGCGTGCACGGACGCATGTCGCGCGCGCCGGCCGGTCGCACAGCCGATGCTGACGGTGAATGGCGGAACGGTCTCCGCAAACCCGTCGAGCCGGTTGCGTTCCACCTCGCGGCGAATCGCGTCGGCCACCTGCGCGGCGCCGTTTTCGTCCGTATCGGGCAACACCGCGACGAATTCCTCGCCGCCGTAGCGCGCGGCGAGGTCGCCGCGCCGTCGCGTATGCGTGCGGATGCATTCGGCGAGAAAGCGCAGCGCGGTGTCGCCCAGCGCGTGCCCGTGCCGGTCGTTGTACTGCTTGAAGTGATCGGCGTCGATGAACAAGACCGACAGACTGCCGCCGCTGCCGCGCTGCAGCCGCGCCCATTCGTCGGCCAGCGCGGTATCGAGCGCGCGACGATTGCGCAGTCCGGTCAACGGATCGGTGCGCGTGAGATCGGTCAGCAGCGTCTGCTTGCGGAAGTTGTCCCGCAATGCGAAGGCAAGCAGCCAGACCGCCGCGCAGAACGATGCGCCGATCACGGATGCCGACACGCCGACCGTCCACGACAGGCGCCGGACGCCGGCCAGCACGTCGCTCTCGGCCGGCGCGACGACCGCGATCAGCGGCGTGCCCGGTATCCGCTGATAGGTATACAGCCGCACGATGCCGTCGATGCTCGAGCGCGCCGGATAGAAGCCCGATTCGCTGTTCACCATCCGCTTGAAGGATGTCGAGCGACGCAGCAGGTTCATCTGGCCGTCGTTCAACGACGGGTTTCTCGCGAGGATCGTGCCGTCCGCGCGCACGATCGCGCTGACCCCGTTCGGCCCGACGTCGAGGCGGGACAGCAACTGCTCGAAGTAAGCGAGATCGACGGCGACGACCGCGATCCCGTCGAACGTATGGTCCGGCCGCTCGATGCGCCGCGACAGCGCGATGGATTCCTTGCCGCCGCGCGAGCGTGCGCGATAGGGCTGGGAGACGTAGAGCCCGACGTTGTCCGCATCGCGATGGACCTTGAAGTAGTCGCGATCGGCGAAGTCCCACCGGTGGGCCGTGCTGCAGCATCCGTCGATCAGCCGGCCGCGACTGTCGGTCACGCCCATGCCGGTCACGAATTGCGCGGCGGTTCGCTCGAACAGCAGGTCGTGCCGCAGCCCGGCGTCCATCCGCTGGACGTCCGGCTTGCCGAGATCGGCAGCCAGCGCGATCAGCGCGTTGTTCGACGTTTCGACCGTGCTCGCGATCTGGCTCGCGAGCACGGCCGCGACGTTGCGCGACGTCTCGTGCGCATGCTCGACGACTTCGCTGCGCGCCACCCACAGCGTCACCGCGCTGATCGCGAGCGTCGCGAGCGACATCAGCGTGCCCAACGCGCCGACGACGAACGGGTGGCGTCCGGCCCAGTCGGCGATTTTCTCGATCGAAGTGAATGCGGGCATGCTCGCGCTCGTTTTGAGATGCCGGCTGCACGTGCGCCGGCGCGGGTCCAATCCCGGTTAACGGCACGGTTAACGAAAAATCGAGGCCGGCATGGCCGCCCGTCGACGATCCCGGCCCGGTTCGGCGACGCAAACGTGTGCGGCCGTGCGGCGATACGGCCCGAGCGCGGCCCGGACGCGCGCGGATCGCGTGGATTGATAACGCTGCTGCATCAATCGTTCCAAAAATTGCACTTATCGTTTGACCGATCCCGCGCCAACATGCCGGAAAACGACAATCGACCAGTCCCTCCCGCGTATTCCAGGATTTTCAGGAGACACCCCGATGCATCCCTCGTCCCGCCTTCCGGCCGAACGCTCGAAGGCCGCCGCGATCTTTCGCGTCACGGCCGGCAATTTTCTCGAGCAGTTCGACTTCTTCCTGTTCGGCTTCTACGCCACGCAGATCGCCAACGTCTTCTTCCCCGCGCAAAGCGAGTTCGCGTCGCTGATGATGACCTTCGCCGTGTTCGGCGCCGGCTTCCTGATGCGGCCGCTGGGCGCGATCGTGCTGGGCGCGTACATCGACGAGGTCGGCCGCCGCAAGGGCCTGATCGTCACGCTGTCGATCATGGCGAGCGGCACCATCCTGATCGCGTTCGTGCCGGGCTACGCGACGATCGGGCTGCTCGCGCCGGTGCTCGTGCTGATCGGCCGGCTGCTGCAGGGCTTCTCCGCGGGCGCCGAACTGGGCGGCGTGTCGGTCTATCTCGCCGAGCTCGCGACGCCGGGCCGCAAGGGCTTCTTCACGAGCTGGCAATCGGCCAGCCAGCAGGTGGCGATCGTCATCGCGGCGGCCCTCGGCTTTGCGCTCAATCAGTGGCTGAGCGCATCGCAGATCGCCGCGTGGGGATGGCGCGTGCCGTTCTTCGTCGGCTGCATGATCGTGCCGTTCATTTTCCTGCTGCGCCGCAACCTGGAGGAAACCCAGGAGTTCAAGGCCCGCAAGCATCGTCCGGGCATGAAGGAAGTGTTCGGTACGCTGGTCCAGAACTGGGGCGTCGTGATCGCCGGCATGATGCTGGTCGCGATGACCACCACGAGCTTCTATCTGATCACCGTCTACGCGCCGACCTTCGGCAAGACGGTGCTGCATCTGAGTACCGCCGACAGCCTGCTCGTGACGCTGTGCGTCGGCGTGTCGAACTTCGTGTGGCTGCCGATCGGCGGTGCGCTGTCCGACCGGATCGGCCGCCGGCCGCTGCTGGTCGGCATGACGATGCTCACCGTCGTGACCGCCTACCCGGCGCTGTCGTTCCTCGCTCACGCGCCGTCGTTCGCCAACATGCTGCTCGTGCTGCTCTGGCTGTCGTTCATGTACGGTATCTATAACGGCGCGATGGTCGTCGCGCTCACCGAAGTGATGCCGGTGCAGGTGCGCGTCGCGGGCTTCTCGCTCGCGTACAGCCTCGCGACGGCCGTGTTCGGCGGCTTCACGCCGGCCATCTCGACCGCGCTCATTCACGCGACGGGCGACAAGGCCGCACCCGGCTACTGGATGAGCTTCGCCGCCGTGTGCGCGCTGCTCGCGACGTTCGCGCTCTATCGTCATCGCACGGCGACGTTGACGCCCGCGCATTGACGCCGAGCTCGTCCGGAACGCTCACTCACACCCACCCATCCGCACGACCACGACCATGAGAAACCTGCTCCTGAAATTCTGCGCGACCGCGCTCGTCGCCACCGCGGCGGTCGCGGCCAATGTCCAGGCCGCCGAACTGCACGTGATGAGCTCGGGCGGCTTCACCGCCGCCTACAAGGTGCTCGGCCCGCGGTTCGCGTCCACGACGGGCAATACGCTGGCCACCGCGCTCGGCCCGTCGATGGGCAAGTCGCCCGAAGCGATTCCGAACCGGCTCGCGCGCGGCGAGCCCGCCGACGCGGTGATCATGGTCGGCTACGCGCTCGACGATCTGATCAAGCAGGGCAAGGTCATCCCCGAATCCCGCGTCGAGCTGGCCGACTCGCGCATCGGCATGGTCGTGCGCGACGGCGCGGCCAAGCCCGACATCAGCACCGCCGACGGCCTCAAGCAAGTGCTGCTGCACGCGAAATCGATCGCCTATTCGGACAGCGCGAGCGGCGTGTATATCGAACGCGAGCTGTTCAAGAAGCTCGGGATCGAAGAGCAGGTGAAGTCGAAAGCGAAGATGATTCCGCGGATTCCAGTGGCGTCGGTCGTCGCGAACGGCGACTACGAAATCGGCTTCCAGCAGGTCAGCGAGCTGCTGCCCGTCAAGGGCGCGACCTTCGTCGGCAAGATTCCCGAATCGCTGCAGTCCGTCACGCGCTTCGCCGCCGGCATCCCGGTCGGCGCGCAGCATCCGCAGGAAGCGAAGGCGCTGCTCGACTATCTTGCGTCGCCCGACGTGCAGGCCGACGTGAAATCGACCGGCCTGGATTCCGTATCCGCGCATTGAGCCCGATCGACGGGAAGGCGCGCATCAGATCGTCTTCCCGTCGCGACCGCCGCCGTCTGCCGCGGCGCTGTCTTCATCGGCCCCGTCCGGCAAGGACGGCCCGGCCGCCGCGAGCCGCTGCACGAGACGCGACCGGTCGCACGCCCCTTCCCACGACGACACGAAAATGACCGCGCACGCGTTGCTGATCACGCTGGTCAGCGCGCGCGCCTCCGACATGAAGCGATCGATGCCGACCAGCAGCGCGACCCCGGCGACGGGCAGGTCGGGCATCACGGCGAGCGTCGCGACCAGCGCGACGAGCCCGCTGCCGGACACGCCGGCCGCCCCCTTGGACGTGACCAGCATGATCGCGAGCATCGCCGCGACCTGCGGCGCGGAAAGCGGGACGTCGCAAGCCTGCGCGATGAACAACGCCGCGAGCGTCAGATAGATCGCGGTGCCGTCCAGATTGAACGAATAGCCGGCCGGCAGCACGAGCCCCACGACGCCTTTGTCGCAGCCGAGCGCTTCCAGCTTGACGATCAGGCGCGGCAGGACCGGCTCCGTGGACGACGTCGCGAGCACGATCAGCAACTCTTCGCGCAGGTAGCGCAGCAGCCGCCACAGCGCGAAGCCGTGCAGCCGCGCGAGCGGGGCGAGCACCAGCGCGACGAACAGCACGCAGGCCACGTAGAACGACACCATCAGCTTCGCGAGCGAGCCGACCGAGCCGATGCCGAAGCGGCCCACCGTGAACGCCATCGCGCCGCATGCGCCGAGCGGCGCGAGCCGCATGATCATCGCGAGCACGCGAAACACGACCTGGGCGATGCCGTCGATCAGCGCGAGCACGGGCCGCGCGGCGCGCGGATGCGCATTCAGCGAGAAGCCGAACAACAGCGACAGCAGCAATACCGGCAACACTTCGCCGGTCGCGAATGCGCCGAGCATCGTGTCCGGAATCACGCCGAGCGCGAACGCCACCAGGCTGCGCGGCTCCGCATGCTTCGCATAGGGCGCGAGGAGGCTCGCATCCAGATGACGGGCGTCGATGTGCATGCCGGCGCCCGGTTGCAGCGCGTACGCGGTGACGAGCCCGAACGCGAGCGCGGCGGCCGTCAAGAGATAGAAGAGCGCGAGCGCCCGCACGATCGTGCGGCCGATGGCCCGCCCGTTCGACAACGACGTGATGCCCGACACGATCGTGCAGAAGACGATCGGCGCGATGGTCATCTTCACGAGCGCGACGAAGGCGTCGCTGAGCGGCTTGAGCATCGCGCCCGCCGCCGGCCACACGTGACCGATGCCGATGCCGAGCATCATCGCAAGCAGGACCTGCACGTAAAGCGATTTGAACAGCCGGGTCCACCTCACGATGCCGTCTTCCTTCGTTTGCGTTCCGTCGTCGTCATGCCGATGCGCCGCCGCCGCCGGCGTCGCCGCGCTTCGCGTTCTTCGCATCGACGACCATCCGGTAAAACGCCTCGGCGGCCGGCGTCAGCGAGCGCCCGCGCCGCTTGACGATGCCCACGCGCCGCTTCACGGCCGGCTCGACGAGCGGCACGCTCGTGAGGACAGGGTGGTCATGCCCCGGCATCGCCATTGACGGCACCGCGGCGACGCCGAGGCCCGCCTCGATCAGCCCGAGCAGGGTCGTGACGTGGCGCGCCTCGCACACGCTCGGCTTGCGCGGCGCGACGGCGGCCAAGGCCTGGTCGAGCAGCAGGCGGTTACCGGAAGTCTTGTCCACCGAGACGTAATCGTGTTCGTACAGTTCGTTCCAGGTCGCGCGCTTCTTGCGCGCGAGCGGGTGGTCGCGGCGACAGGCGGCGACGAACCGTTCCTGGAGCAGGACCTTGAACTCGATCTCCGCCTCCTGGCTGCCGATGAAGCTCACGCCGAAATCCGCCTCGCCGCTGATCACGGCGCCGAGCACGTCGTTGGCGCCGGCGTCGAGCAGCTTGACCCGGATGCGCGGAAAGCGCCGATGATAGCGGGCGATGATGGGCGGCAGGAAATAGTAGGCGACCGACGGCACGCATGCGATCGTCACATGGCCGAGGCGGCTCGACGACACGTCGCGGATGCCGAGCAGTGCGGCGTCGAGATCGTCGAGCAGTTGTTCGGCGCTCTGCGCGAACACGCGGCCGACGGTGGTGAGCGCGACGCGGCGCGTGGTGCGCTCGAAGAGCCGCACGCCGAGCGCGTCTTCGAGCTTGTCGATCCGGCGGCTCAGCGCAGGCTGCGAGAGGCTGACCGCTTCGGCGGCCTTGCGGAAACTGCCCGTTTCCACGACCGCACGGAACGCCTGCAAGTCGGTCAAATCGAAATTGATGCCCACCGGTCTCTCTCCACCACTCAGATGCGCAGCATTGTGCATGATTCCGTCCGCGCCATGCGTGGCGCGTCGTCCGGGCGGCAGCGTCGGCGCGGCGCTGTGTGGCGCCCGGCCGGCGTCTCGCGGGCCGCGCCGCGAATCGATCGTCCCGACGCCGCATCCTGATGTACCGTATCGCTTTCGCCCCGACAACGATTCAGCGCTGGCGCCGGCCAGTCAGGCGAGTCGCTCTCTTCAACGGATTCCAGCATGCGCATTCCGCCGCTCAAGGCCATCATCGCATTCGAAAGCGTCGCCCGGACCAAAAGCGTCAACCGTGCGGCGGAAGAGCTCGGCCTGACCGCGTCCGCCGTGAGCCATCAACTCAGCAACCTCGAATCGCAGATCGGTCAGCCGCTGTTTCAGCGTTCGGGGCGCGGCCTCGTTCTCACGCCGACCGGCGAACGCTACCTGGCCGACGTCACCGGCTCGCTGGCCGACCTGAGCCGCGCGACCGAGCGCGCATCGAGCCGCACCGAAGTCGACATCCTGCGCGTGCACTCGAGCCCGAGCTTCGGGCTGATGTGGCTGCTGCCGCGGCTGTCGTCGTTTCAGGAGGCGAACGGCGACATCCAGCTGAACCTCGCGTGCTCCTACGAAAACGTGTCGTTCTCGAACGGCTTCTACGATATCGACGTCCGGCACGGCTACGGCAACTGGGACAACCTCGAGGTCCGGACCGTGCGCGGCGAGTTCATCGCGCCGCTCGCGTCGCCGCGCTATCTCGAGCGGCACCCGGTGAACGCGCCTGAAGACCTGCTCGCGCACCGGCTGATCTATTCCGAAACCCCGCTGGTCCAGTGGAAGCAGTGGTTCGGCCGCGCCGGCGTGCCGCTGGCGGCCCAGAAGACCTTCGATTTTTCGTTCGATCGTTCGTACATGTCGCTCGAAACCGCCGCGCTCGGCCTCGGCATCGCGCTCGAAAGCCTGATGCTCGCGTCGGTGAAGATCCGCGAAGGGCTGCTGGTGCCGGTCTTCGACGCGACCCATGCGGTCGAAGTCGGCGCGCATCATCTCGTTTACCCGCGGCAGAACGCGGAGCTGCCTCGCGTGAAGCGCTTCCTGGCGTGGATCGAACGGGAGGTCGCGGGTCACGACGGGGCGAGCCAGGCAGCGCGGCCGCCGGCGCATCCGTGATTTTGCATCGCAGCATCGGCGACGGGCCGCGCGCCGTCACCTGAAATTTTCTCAGCTATGGCTGAACGTTTCCGCGTTGATGCGGGTGTCCGGTGAGGGGACACTCCGGGCAACACATCAACACAGGAGACATGCGATGTTGCTCGATAACAGGACCATCATCGTGACCGGCGCCGCATCGCCGCGCGGGATCGGCAAGGCCACGGCCAGCGCGCTGGCCGCGCACGGCGCACGCGTGGCGATCCTCGACCTTCGCCGCGAAGACGCGGAGGCCGCCGCCGCCGAGCTCGGTCCGGATCATCTCGGCCTCGCGTGCGACGTGACCGACCACGACGCGTGCGTGGCCGCGGCCCGCGCGGCGCTGGCGCACTTCGGCCGCATCGACGGCCTCGTGAACAATGCCGGCATCACGCAGCCCGTGCGCACGCTGGATATCTCGGCGCGCGACTTCGATGCGATCGTCGACGTGAACCTGCGCGGCACGCTCTACATGTCGCAAGCGGTGTTGCCCACGATGAAGGCGCAGCGCAGCGGCAGCATCGTCTGCATGTCGTCGGTGTCCGCGCAACGCGGCGGCGGCATTTTCGGCGGCCCGCACTACAGCGCCGCCAAAGCCGGCGTGCTCGGCCTCGCGAAGGCGATGGCGCGCGAATTCGGCGCCGACCGCATCCGCGTCAATTCGATCACGCCGGGCCTGATCCAGACCGACATCACCGGCGACAAGCTGACGCCCGACATGCGCGAGGACATCGTCAAGGGCATTCCGCTCGGCCGGCTCGGCGATGCCGCCGATGTCGCCCATGCGTGCCTGTTCCTGCTGAGCGACCTGTCGAGCTATCTGACGGGCGTCACGCTCGACGTCAACGGCGGAATGCTGATTCACTGACAACGGCGCCGCCCGAAGCGCGGCGCCGACCCTCATGCACCCGGGACAACCCGGGGCCATGGCAGGAGACAAAGATGAGAGCAAAGTACCCCGCACCGCCGGTCCACGGCGAGCCGCTGCAACGGGACGACGCGCAGACGTTCGAAGCGGCCACCTACGCGAAGGTCGCCCGCCGGCTGATCCCGTTCCTGATGTTGTGCTATCTCGGCGCGTATCTCGACCGTGTCAACGTCGGCTTCGCGAAACTGCAGATGCTCAACGACCTGCGCTTCAGCGAGACGGTCTACGGGATGGGCGCAGGCATCTTCTTCCTCGGCTATTTTCTGTTCGAGGTGCCGAGCAACCTGATCCTGCATCGCGTCGGCGCGCGCCGCTGGCTCGCGCGGATCATGCTGACCTGGGCGGCGATCTCGGCGAGCTTCGTGTTCGTCAAGTCGCCCACCGCGTTCTACGTGCTGCGGTTTCTGCTCGGCGTCGCCGAAGCCGGCTTCGCGCCGGGCGTGATCCTGTACCTCACGTACTGGTTCCCGTCGGCGCGGCGCGCGAAGGCGCTGTCGCTGTTCTTCATGGCGATTCCGCTCGCCGGGATCGTCGGCGGGCCGCTGTCGGGCGCGATCATGCATTCCCTGCACGGCACGATGTCGATGGCGGGCTGGAAGTGGCTGTTCCTGCTCGAGGCGCTGCCTTCGTTCGTGCTCGGCTTCGCGATCCTGCTGTATCTCGACGACGGCATCGCCGGCGCGAAATGGCTGACCGATGCCGAAAAAGCCTTGCTGGCGCGCAACGTGTCGGCCGATGCCGAACACACCACCGCCCACCTGTCGATTCGTACGTTCGTCGCGGACCGCCGCCTGTGGCTGATGGCAGCGATCTACTTCTGCGTGGTGCTCGGCCAGTACGGCCTCACGTTCTGGCTGCCGACGATCATTCGCAAGGCCGGCGTCGCCGATCCGCTGTGGGTCGGCCTGTTCACCGCGATTCCGTACGCCTGCGCGATCGTCGCGCTGCCGCTGATCGGCAGCAGCGCGGATCGTCGCCGCGAGCGCCGCTTCCATCTCGCGGTGCCGATGCTGGTCGCGGCGGCGGGTTTCGCCACGTTGCCGATGCTCGGCAGCGTCGGCGCGTCGATCGTATGCCTGAGCATCGCGTCCGCCGGCATCCTCGCGTCGTCGTCGCAGTTCTGGTCGCTGCCCACCGCGTTGCTGGGCGGGATGTCGGCGGCAGCGGGCATTGCCGCGGTCAACTGCTTTGCGAACCTCGCGGGTTTCTTCTCGCCGGCGATCGTCGGCTGGCTGAACGACCTGACCGGCAAGTCCACCGCGGGGCTCGTGTTCATCTCCGTCGCGATCGCGGCCGGTGCGCTGCTGGTGTTCCTCGTGCCGCGATCCGTCAATCGATGAATCGATTGGCATTCCTTCCGACCCGATACAGGAGCTATCGATGGATACCGAAACCATCCATGAAGCGGTCACGCTCGCCGAGCGCGCGTACCGCATCCGTAGAAACGCCGTGCTGATGGGCGAAGTGCAAGGGCAGGGCTATGTCGGCCAGGCGCTCGACATCGCCGACGTGCTGGCCGTCGCGTATTTCGGCGGGATGCGCTATCGCGCCGACGATCCCGAATGGGAAGGGCGCGACCGCTTCCTGCTGTCGAACGGGCACTATGCGATCGCGCTGTACGCGGCGCTGTTCGAAGCCGGCATCCTGCCGGCCGCGGAACTCGAAACCTACGGCAGCGACGATAGCCGCCTGCCGATGTCCGGGATGGCGAGCTACACGCCCGGCATGGAAATGTCCGGCGGCTCGCTCGGACAGGGCCTGACGATCGCGGTCGGCCGTTGTCTCGGCCTGAAGCGCAAGGGCTCCGATGCGTTCGTCTACACGCTGTTCTCGGACGGCGAGCTCGACGAAGGCGCGATCTGGGAAGGGCTGATGTCGGCCGCGCACTGGAAGCTCGACAACCTGATCGCGATCGTCGACGTGAACAACCAGCAGGCCGACGGCCCGTCATCCCAGGTCATGGCGTTCGAGCCGCTGGTCGACAAGCTCGAGGCGTTCGGCTGGTACGTGCAACGCATCGACGGCAACGACATCGACGCGGTGAAGCGTGCGTTCGACCAGGCGCGCCGGCATGGCGCACCGCAGCCGCGCATCATCGTCTGCGACACGAAGATGGGGTGCGGCGTGCCGTTCCTCGAAGCACGCGAGAAGAGCCATTTCATCCGGGTCGATGCGCACGAGTGGCAACTCGCGCTCGACGCACTCGAAGCAGGGAGGCATGCATGAGCACCGTCGACAACAAGCCGCGTCTGAAGACTTCCGCGATGATCGCGTCCATCGCGGCGGAAGGGCAGGCGACCCGCTCCGCACCGTTCGGCCATGCACTGACCGAACTTGCCCGCACGAACGGCGACGTGATCGGGATGACGGCCGATCTCGGCAAGTACACCGACCTGCACATCTTCGCGAAGGCCTTTCCCGAACGCTACTACCAGATGGGCATGGCCGAGCAACTGCTGATGGGAGCCGCCGCCGGGTTCGCGCACGAAGGCGCCCAGCCGTTCGTCACGACCTATGCGGTGTTTGCCACGCGCCGGGCGTACGACTTCATTCATCAGGCGATCGCCGAGGACAATCTCGACGTGAAGCTGGTGTGCGCATTGCCGGGGCTCACGACCGGCTACGGGCCGAGCCATCAGGCCGCCGAGGATCTGGCGCTGATGCGCGCGATGCCGAACATGACCGTGATCGACCCATGCGACGCGCTGGACATCGAACAGATGGTGCCGGTCATCGCCGCGCACAAGGGGCCGGTGTACGCGCGTTTGCTGCGCGGCAACGTGCCGGTCGTGCTCGACGAATACGATTACCGTTTCGAACTCGGCAAGGCCAAGCTGCTGCGCGACGGCAACGACGTGCTGCTGATCTCGTCCGGGATCATGACGATGCGCGCGCTCGAGGTAGCGAAGGCGCTCGAGGCCGATCGCGTCGACGTCGCCGTGCTGCACGTACCGACGATCAAGCCACTCGACACGGCGACCATCGTCCGCGAGGCCGCGCGCAAAGGGCGCATGGTCGTCGTCGCGGAGAACCATACGGTGGTCGGCGGGCTCGGCGAAGCGGTCGCGACCGTGTTGCTCGGCGCCGGCGTCGCGGTCCCGTTCCGGCAGATCGCACTGCCGGATGCGTATCTCGCCGCGGGCGCGCTGCCGACGTTGCACGACCGTTACGGGATCTCGGCCGGTGCGATGCGCGCGAATATCAGGTCGTGGCTCGGATGAGCGTTCGGTCGTTCGACACCTGCGTGTCGCTGCGCAACGAGACCTCGCCGGTCGGCGATGCGCCCGGCAGTCAAATACCGACCAGTGCGCGGCGGTTCGAGCGCCGACGAGCGACCCGGCTGCCCGCGCACGGCAACCCGATGCGCCGGCGTGCGCGGGCAACCGGGCCGTCGCCGATAGCAACCGCAATCCGCGTCACGCGTGTCGGCGTGCGCGCGGTGCGTTGTCCAAAGCGCGGCTCGGCGCGGCTCGATTTCGTCTCACATAACGGTCCGACACGACCGACCGTCGCTGGATCCATGCGAGCGCGAGTTCGAGCGCCTGGTCGCATGCTTCGCGGGTATCGGCGAAGTCGCCATCGACGCCGAGCGCCCGGGTTTCGCCGTCGCGATCCATGAGGATCGCCGTCGCCGAATAGCGGCCCGTCTCCGTATCGGTCACCACGGCCCGGACCGCATAGCCGCCATGTTCGATCGTCGTGTGGGTATGCATCGGATGCCTCCTGCAGGAAATGCGAGATGGGCGACGACTCGCCGGCGCAGCACGTCACGCCGCGAGCGCAAGCGCGGGAGGTCCACCCGACGGCCGACGCGGCGCAAGCCGCGCGGACCGCGGGTCGACGAAATGCTCCCGCGCGTCCACTTACCCCGCGGTCACCGCGATCCGCCGCGGCTTCGCTTCCTCGCGTCGCGGGATGCTCAATTTCAGCACGCCGTCGCGCAGTTGCGCGTCGATCCGCGACACGTCGAAATCCGGGCTCAGCGTGAATGCGCGCGAGAAGTGCGGATGCTGCACTTCACCGTGTTGCAGACGCAAGCCCGCCGGCGTCGGAACGACGGCCTCCGCGTCGATGGCGAGGTTGCCGTCGTGCACGCGGACGTCGAGCTTGTCGCGCGGCACGCCCGGCAGGTCCGCGTACAACGTGATGCCGTGCGCGTCCTCGACGATGTCGACGGCCGGCGCAATCCGCGTGCGCGGCGTGTCGCGCTGAGCCGATTCGCGGTTCGTCACGGCCGTTCGCGTATCGGCCGGACGGGTGGTCAGTTCGGTCGTGTTCGTGTCACTCATGATGTCCTCCGTCATGCGTTCGTGACGTCGTGCTGTTTACTGGACGGTAATGGCCCGCGGCTTCGATGCTTCCGACTTGCCGACGCTGATCGTCAGGCAGCCGTTCGTATAGCGTGCCTCGATCTTGTCGGGGTCCGCGTGCTGCGGCAGTTCGACCACGCGGCGGAACGCGCCCATGAACCGCTCGTTCGCGTAGACGCGTCGTTCGTCGTCGGTCGTGCCGTCGTCCGGAGGCGTACGCTCGCCGCTGATCGTCAGCAGCCGGCGATCGACGGAGATGTCGATCTTCGCGGGGTCGAGACCCGGCGCGAACGCGACGATCTCGATCGTGTCGTCGGTGCTGCCGATATTGACCGGGGGAAATGCACCGGGACGCGGCGCGCGCAGACTGGCCGGAAAGCCCGTGAACACGCTGGCCATCTGCCGTTGCAGGCGGTCGAATTCCGCCAGCAGGTCGGTGGGGAAGAAGATATCGCTCATGACTGGCTCCTGTTGTGCCCCTGCGAAGGGACGAACCGGACCACGCGCTCCAGTTCGTCCATCCGCGAGAAGCTCGCTGACTAACAAATCGAAACACGCAGCGCGTCAACCGCGACTGCCTTGAGCGATACCTAAAATAGGATACGTCGAGTGAATTTCAAGGGGGGGAGGGTGTCATTCCGACCGCCCCGTCGATCGCATTCAGCGGTCGAACGGACGGCGCCGAGTCGTAGCCGGCGGGCCGCATACGAAGCTTTCAAATCGAAAGATTCGCTGGTGCCGCAGCCACCGGGGCTTGCCTGTCGGCCTCGTTCAGAAGCACGGCGCGACATCGACGTGCCGTGCGCCGCCGCCCTTATACATACCAATCCAGCGTCTTCACGATCCCCGTTTCGAAGCTCTCCACCGGCCGCCATTGCAGTTCGCGGGCGAGCTTCCCCGCGTCGATCGCATAGCGCCGGTCGTGACCCGCGCGATCGGTGACGAATCGCACGAGGCGCGCATGCGGCGCGTGTTCGGGCCGTCGCGCGTCGAGCAGCGTACAAATCAGCGCGACGATGTCGACGTTGCGCCATTCGTTGCAGCCGCCGACGGTGTACGTCTCGCCGACCGTCCCGCGCCGGATGACTGCGTCGATCGCGCGGCAATGGTCGTCGACGTACAGCCAGTCGCGCACGTTCGCGCCGTCGCCGTACACGGGGATGTCGGTGCCTTCGATGCAATGACGGATCACGGTCGGAATGAACTTCTCGCCGTGCTGGCGCGGCCCGTAATTGTTCGAGCAGTTCGTCGTGGTAACGGGCAGTCCGTACGTATGGAAATAGGCGCGCACGAGATGGTCCGAGCTTGCCTTGGTGGCCGAGTACGGAGAATTCGGCGCATACGGCGTCGTTTCGGAAAACGGCGGGTCGTCGGGGCCCAGCGAGCCGTACACCTCGTCGGTACCGATATGGTGAAAGCGGCGGCGCGCGTGAGCGTCGGCCTTGCCCAGCTTTTGATCGTTCAGCCACAGCTGGCGGCATGCATCGAGCAGCGTCCAGGTGCCGAGCACGTTCGTGCGGACGAATTCGCCGGGACCGTCGATCGAGCGGTCGACGTGGCTTTCGGCCGCGAAGTGGACGACGGTGTCGATCGCATGGTCGCGCAGCAGCGACTCGACGAGCGGTCGGTCGCAGATGTCGCCGAGGACGAACCGATGACGATCGGCGCCCGGCAGGTCGTCGCCGAGATTGTCGAGGCTGCCCGCATAGGTCAGCAGATCCAGCGTGGTGACGCTGATCTGCGGATCGCTTTCGAGCAGATGACGCACGAAATTGGCGCCGATGAAACCGGCGCCGCCCGTCACGAGAACATGTTTCGGTCGATAGCTCATGTGGGTTGCTTCCAGGTGGCAAACACTTCGGTGAGACCCGCGATCCACGAAGGCGATTCGACCCCGAAGTGTTCTCGCAGGAGGCTGCAGTCGAGCGCGGAGTTCGCCGGTCTCGGCGCAGGCAACGGATAGGCGTCGGTCCGGATCGGTCGGACCCACGGCACGCGATCGATGAGGCCGGTGCGCCGCGCATCGGCGAAGATCGCTTCGGCGAAGCCGTGCCACGTGGTCACGGGCGTGCCGCACAGGTGATAGGTGCCCCAGCGCAGCGCTTCGCCGGCCCGGTATCGCGCCGCGATCGTCAGCAGCGCGTCGGCGATCGCACCGGCATGCGTCGGCCCGCCGTACTGATCGGCGACCACGCCGACGACCTCGCGCTCGCGCGCCAGGCGCAGCATCGTGCGCACGAAATTGCTGCCGTGCGCGCCGAACACCCATGCGACTCGCAGAATCAGATGACGGTCGGGCAGCCGCTCGCGCACCGCTTCCTCGCCCGCGAGCTTGCTCCGGCCGTACGCACCGAGCGGCGCGACGGCGTCGGTTTCCGCATACGGGCCGGGCGTGCGGCCGTCGAACACGTAGTCGGTCGACAGATGAATCAACGGAATCCCGAGTGCGGCGCACGCGTCGGCCAGCACGGCCGGCCCGTCGCGGTTCGCGCGCCAGGCTGCATCGGGCTCGGCCTCCGCGCGATCGACGGCGGTCCATCCGGCGGCATTGATCACGAGTTCGGCCCGGTGTTCGTCGAGCGCGCGGCGCACCGCGCCTGCATCGACGATGTCGAGCGCGGCGCGCGACAGCCCGACGAGCGGCTGCCGACCCGCGCGCAGCACCAGTTCGCGGCCGACCTGGCCGAGCGCGCCGGTCACGACGATCGTCATCGCGCCTCCCCGTATGCCGGCAGCAGCGTCGGCGCGCCGGCGGCCAGCTCGGCGAGCGGAGGCTGCCGACGATCCTTGTCCGACAGCTGATACGGCGCGCCGGCATCCGGCCAGTCGATGCCGATCTCCGGATCGTCCCAGCGCACGCCCGCATCCGAATCGGGATCGTAGTACTGCGTGCACTTGTACGCGAAGTCGGCCTCGTCGGACAACACGCAAAAGCCGTGTGCGAAGCCAGGCGGAATCCATAGCATCCGGTGCGATACGTCGTCGAGCCGCGCACCGAACCAGGAGCCGAAAAACGGCGAGCCGCGCCGGATGTCGACGGCGACGTCGTACACCGCCCCGCGCGCCGCGTGCACCAGCTTGCCTTGCGGATTCACCCGCTGGTAGTGCAGCCCGCGCAGCACGCCGCGCCGCGAGCGCGACTGGTTGTCCTGGACGAAGGTCGCGTCGACGCCTGCGTCGCGCAGCCAGCTTGCCCGGAAGCTTTCGACGAAAAAGCCGCGTGCATCGCCGAACACGCCGGGCTCGATCAGCAGCACGCCGGGCAACGGCGTTTCGATCACGCGCGTCATGCCGCAACCTCCTTGCTCAGCAGATCGAGCAGATAGCGGCCGTAACCGCTTTTCGCGAGCTTGTGGGCGAGCGTTTCGAGCTGCTCCGCATCGATCCAGCCGAGCCGGTACGCGATTTCCTCGGGACACGCGATCTGCAGGCCCTGCCGTGCCTGCATCACCTGGATGAAATTGGCCGCGTCGAGCAGCGATTCGTGCGTGCCGGTGTCGAGCCATGCGTAGCCGCGCCCGAGTATCTCGACGTTCAGCGCGCCGCGCGCGAGATACGCGAGATTCAGGTCGGTGATTTCCAGTTCGCCGCGCGCCGACGGTCGCACGGCCTTCGCGAGTTCGACGACGTCGTTGTCGTAGAAATAGAGGCCGGTGACCGCATAGTTCGACTTCGGCTCGCGCGGCTTCTCCTCGAGGTCGATCGCGCGGCCATCCGCGTCGAACGACACGACGCCGTAGCGCTCCGGATCGCGCACGTAATAGCCGAACACGGTCGCGCCGGTCGTCCGCGCGGCGGCCTGTTGCAGCAGCGACGACAGCGCGGGCCCGTGATAGATGTTGTCGCCGAGCACGAGCGTCGCCGCGTCGCGACCGATGAACGGCGCACCGATCACGAACGCCTGCGCAAGACCGTCGGGGCTCGGCTGCACCGCATACGAAAAGCTCATGCCCCACTGGCCGCCGTCGCCGAGCAGTTGCCGGAACGCGTCGAGATCGCGCGGCGTCGAGATGATCAGCACGTCGCGGATGCCGGACAGCATGATCGTGCTGAGCGGGTAATAGATCATCGGTTTGTCGTACACCGGCATCAATTGCTTCGACACCGAATGCGTGAGCGGATGGAGCCGGGTGCCCGAGCCGCCCGCCAGAATCAGTCCTTTACGGCCAATCGCTGTTTGCATGAGGTCCCTCGCTGCAAGAGGAAAAATGCGTGCGTGATACGCGGAATACACCGAATGCTTCGATTGCACCGACTGCGCCCGATGGCCGTCGATACCCGTGCGCGCGCGGCTACGGCTGCTCGGCGCCCCCGGCGTGAATCGCACGGAATACGATCGCGAAGCCGAACGCGTACAGCGCGGCGATCACCGCGAAGCCGGCGGCCGTCGCGCGGTCCGGGTCGTCGATCACGTGCAGGATCACCGACGCGATCGCGATGCCGACGAGCGAACCGATCTGCCGGCTCGCGTTCAGCGACGCGGCGGCAAGATTCGCGTCCGCGGCATCGGCCGACTGCATCACGACGAGATTCATCGCGGGAATGGCCTGCCCGGCGCCGAAGTTCGCGAGGCCGACCGCGACGGCCAGCACCGGATACGGCATCGCCGAGACGCCGACGAGCGCCACGCTGCCGAGCGCGGCGAGCGCGAGCCCGACGAGCAGCGTGCGGCGCGTGCCGAGCCGGGCGCTGACCTTCGCGGACGCGAGATTGCCGATGCCGAACATCGCCATCAGCGGAAACAGCTCGAAGCCGGCGACGAGCGCGCTCGCGCCGCGCACGTTCTGCAAATAGAGGCTCAACAGAAAGATCTCGGCGAGAATGCCGAAGTTGATCGCGAGGCCCAACGTGCTGCCCGCGACGAAACGCCGGTTCGCGAGCAGCGCCGGCGACAGGATGCGCGAGTGCGCGTAGCGCTCGCGCAACGCGAATGCCGCGGTGGCGGCCAACGTCGCGGCCACGCCGGCGACGATCGACGGCGAGCGCCAGCCGGCGCTGGGCCCTTCGATCAGCGTGAAGCTCAGCGCGGCGAGCGCGAGCGCGCCGAACAGATGGCCGAGCGCATTCAACGGGCCGGGATGACGCGGCGCCCGCGCGATATGCCGGTACGTGAGCCACAGGCCGGCCGCACCGACCGGCAGGTTCACCCAGAAGATGCCGCGCCAGCCGATCGCGTCGACCAGCACGCCGCCGACGCAGGGGCCGAGCGCCATCGCGGCCGACACCAGCGCGCCCCAGATGCCGATCATCCGCGTGCGCATCGGCCCCGGCGGGAACGCGAGCGTGAGCAGGCTCAGCGAACTCGGCATGAAGAGCGCCGCGCCGACACCCTGTGCGAGGCG
Source organism: Burkholderia sp. NRF60-BP8 (assembly GCF_001522585.2). Lineage (NCBI taxonomy): Bacteria > Pseudomonadati > Pseudomonadota > Betaproteobacteria > Burkholderiales > Burkholderiaceae > Burkholderia > Burkholderia sp. NRF60-BP8. The sequence continues at coordinate 246,891 of NZ_CP013374.1, read as the reverse complement.
CGCCGCGACCAGTGCGCCGCTGGACTGCGCGGCCGCGCACAGCACCGACGCGCCGACGAACAGCGCGAGCCCGGCGACGTAGACGGCCTTCGACCCGTAGCGGTTCGCGAGCGCGCCGCCGAGCAGCAGCAGCGCGGCGAAGCTGAGCGTGTACGCATCGACGACCCACACCAGCGCGGTCAGCGACATCGACAGGCTGGTTTCCATGGCCTTCAGCGCGACGTTGACGATCGTCACGTCGAGCATGGCCATCACGAAGCCGCACGCGAGCGCGACCATCACGAGCACGGGGCGCGCCGCGGCGGATGGGTAGGCGCCGGCGGCCGGCGTGGCGCTCCCGCCGCTCATGCGGCTCTCCCGCCAAGGTACAGGCGTCGCATCTCGTCGCTGTCGAGCAACGCGGCCGCGGAGCCTTCGAGCGCGACGCGCCCCATCGTCAGCACGATGCCGCGATCCGCGATGCGCAGCGCTTCGATCGCATTCTGCTCGACCATCAGCACGCCGATGTGCTCGGTGTCGCGCATCCGGACGATCGCGTCGAACACCTCGTCGACCATCTTCGGCGACAGGCCGGCCGACGGCTCGTCGAGCAACAGCAACACCGGGCGCGGCATCAGTGCACGCGCGAGCGACACGATTTGCCGCTCGCCGCCGGACAAGGCGCCCGCGAGCGAGCGGTAGCGACGCCGCAGGACCGGGTACTGCTCGCACAGCTCGTCGATCCGCGCCTCGCGCGGAAACGCGGACATCGACTGGCCGCCGAGCATCAGGTTTTCCCGCACGGTCAGCGACGCGAACACGTTGTCGGTCTGCGGCACGAAGCCGATCCCGTACTCGCGGATCTTTCGATGAACCGGCACGCGTGCCACGTCCGTGCCCTGGATCGTCACACTGCCCGCGCGCGGCAGCACGAAGCCCGCGATCGCCTTCAGCAGCGTCGATTTTCCGCAGCCGTTCGGGCCGAGGATCGTCACGATGTCGATGGCGCCGACCGCGAGCGACACGCCATGCAGGATGTCGACTTCGGGCGTATAGCCGGCGACGAGTTCGCGCACGTCGATCATGACGCCTCCAGCGGACGAGGGGCGGCATGGGCACGCCCGAGATACGCGTCGAGTACGCGACGGTTGCGCTCCAGCTCGGCCGGCCGGCAGTTCGCAATCGTCACGCCACGGTCGAGTACGATGCAGCGATCGCACAGCTCGCGGATGAAATGCATGTCGTGCTCGATGACGACCAGCGTGACGCCCGTTTTACGAATCCGTTGCAACTCGTCGATCAGTTCGCCGCGCAGGTTCGGGTGCACACCGGCGGTCGGCTCGTCGAGCAGCAGCAGTTTGGGCTCGGTCATCATCGCGCACGCGATGCCCAGCAGCTTCTTCTGGCCGCCGGAAATCGACGCGGCGGAGAGGTGCGCGACGCCGGACAGTTTCAGTTCGTCCAGCAACGCGGCGGCGCGTGCACGGGTATCGGCGTCGAGCGCGCGCGTCGCACGGCCGCGCCAGAGGGCGGCGGCGATGCCGTGGCGGGCGGACGAAGCCGCCATCGCGAGTTCGAGCACCGACATGCGCGCGGGCATCGACGGCAACTGGAACGTGCGGCGTACGCCCAGTCGCGCGATCGTGTGCGGCGACAGCGTGTCGATCCGCCGACCGTCGAAGCGGATGGCGCCCGCCGCGAGCGGCGCGAAGCCGGTGATCGCATTGAGCGCGGTGCTCTTGCCGGAGCCGTTCGGGCCGAGCAATCCGACGATCTCGCCGCCGTCGACCGACAGCGTGACCCCGGACAAGACGACGTTCTCGCCGTAGCGGATCGTCACGCCGTCGAGATCGAGCAGCGCGCTCATGGCCGCGCCTCCAGGCGTTCGGGTACGAGCCCGTGCGGCCGCCACAGTACGCACGCGAGCAGCATCACGCCGACCAGGCCTAGCCGCACCGCGCCGGTCAGGTCGCTGCCGACGTCGAGCCAATCCTTGAGAAACGGCGCGAGCGCGTAGACGGCCTGCACGATCAGCGTGCCGACCAGCACGCCCAGGTGGCTGCCGAGGCCGCCGACCATCACGACGGTCCAGAGCGCGAAGGTCTCGGACGCGATCATCGCGTCCGGCCCGACATAGCCGATGTACCACGCGGCGAGCGCCCCGGCCAGCGCGGCGGGAAGTGCGCCCGCGATGCATGCACGCGTCTTCAGCGCGAGCGGATCGTAGCCGAAGCAGACCGCGAGCGCGGGTTCTTCGCGCATCACCTTCAGCGCCCGGCCGAAGCGGCTCGCGGTCAGGCGCCGATACGCCGCATAGGTGAGCGCGAGGCAGCCGGCCGTGACCGCGAGGAACGCGAGATCGGCCCACGGCGCGCGCAGCCCGGGGAACAGCGGTGCGATCCCACCGATGCCTTGCGCGCCGCCGGTGAGCCAGCTTTCGTTGAGCGCGATCGTGCGCAGGATCTCGGCGATCGCGAGCGTCGCGATCCCCCAGTAGTCGGCGGAAAGCTGCCGCCCGAGTCGCGCGACGACGATCGCCAACGCACCCGCGGCGGCCAGCGCGAGCGCCAGGGCCGACGGCAACGGCCAGCCGAGCTGCGACGCGATGCCGGCCGCGTACGCGCCGAGCCCGCTGAACGCAATGAAGCCGAAATTGACGAGTCCCGCATAGCCGGCCTGCAGGTTCAACCCGAGCGCCATCGTCGCGTACAGGCAGCCGACGGTCAGCAGATGGATGACGAAGCTAGACACGCCGCACCTCCCGATCGAAGATGCCATAGGGCCGGAAAATCAGTGCGGCGAGCAGGATCGCGAACGACACCGCGCCGACGTACTCGACCGGAAAGAATTGCATCGGCCGGTCGACGAGCCCGCCGAAGTCGACGTTCAGTGCGAGGGTTTCGGCCACTGCGATCAACAGCGCGCCGGCCGCGGCGCCGAGCGGGTTGCCGAGACCGCCCAGGATCGCCGCGGAAAACACCGGGATCAGCAATCCGTAGCCGAGATTCACATGCACGCTCTCGGTGGCGCCGAGCATCGTGCCGCCGAGCGCCGCCAGCACGCCGCTCGCGAACGTGATCACGTTGGTCACGCGCGTCGCGTCGATGCCGGTCGCGAGCGCCAGCGCGCGATTCGACGCGAGCGCACGCATCGCCCGCCCGAGCCCGGTGCGGTACAGCAGCGCCGCGAAGATCGCGAGCGCGCCGGCGCCGCATGCGATCGAGCCCAGCTGCGGCATGGACAGCGCGACGCCGGCAATCACCATCGGCGGATGCACGTCCTGCGCATACTGCTGCGGCCGCGAGCCGGCGACGCCGAGCACCAGCGCGACCGCGAGCATCGAGATCGCGAGCGAGCCGATCATCGCTACCGCGCTGCCGGAGCGCAGCAGCCGCGCGAAAACGAGCAGGTTCAGCAGCGTCGCGGCCGTGCCGACCAGCGCGCAGGACACGGCCGTCGCGAGCGCGAACGGTAGCCCGGCGCGTTCCAGCCAGAGCGTCGCGAATGCGCCCAGCATCGCGTACTGCACATGGGCGATGTTGGGAAAACGGATCAGCGAATAGAGCGTCGACAGGCCGACCGACACCAGCAGCAGATCGGCGGTGCGAATCAATACGTCGACAATGAATGACAGCATGGCGGTGTCCTCGGGTTCGTCCAGGCGGGCGGTCGGTCACTGCTGCGCGACGACCGATTGGCGGTAGACCACCTTCTCGTACGGCTGGACTTCCCGCTGGCCGTCCGCATCGAACGCAATCGCGCCGGTCACGCCGGTATACGACTTGCCCAATGCCGCGAGCGCCGTGCGAATCTTCGCCGGGTCGACGGACTGCGCGCGGCCGATCGCCGCGGCGGACAACAGCGTCGCGTCGTACGCATAGCTGCCGAACGCTGAGCGCGGCGCCTCGTTGTATGCGGCCTGATAGGCGCTCGCATACGCTTTCGCGCCCGCGCCGAGCGCGGCGACTTCGAGGCCGATCTGGCCTTGCGCGATCTGCGCGGGCGTGTCGCTCGTGCACATCGTCAGGTAGATGCCGTACCACGGATGCTGGTTGAGCCGCATCTCGAATGCCTGCCGGTTCAGCGTCGCGGCCTCCTGGCCATAGGCGCTGTAGACATACGCGTCGGGCTGCGCGCGCGATGCCTGCTCCAGTTCGCGGCGATAGGTCGATTGCCCTTCCGTGTAGAGCACGGTCGACACCACCGTGCCGCCGAGCGCCTCGAAACGCTTCTTGAATTCGCCCGCGATGCCCTGGCCGTAGCCGTTGTTCGGCGCGATCAGCGCGATGCGGCGCAGCTTGCGGGCGTACACGTCCTGCGCGGCGAAGCGCGCGGACAGGTCGTCCAGCCCGATCACGCTGAACGAGCCCGCGCCGATCTTGCGCACCTGCTGACTCGACGAGCCGATGTTGATGTGCACGTCGCCCTGACGCACCAGGAACTGTCCGACCGGAATCGTCACCGACGACGAGAACTCGCCGAGCACGACCGGCACGTGTTCGACGGTCGCGAGCTTGCGCGCGGCGTCGAGCGCGGTATTGGCCGAGCCGCCCGAATCCTCGATGCGCACGGCGAGCTTCTGACCCAGCACGCCGCCTTTCGCATTGATTTGCGCGACGGCGAGTTCGATGCCGCGCCGCTGGTCTTCGCCGATGGACGCACTCGCGCCCGTCAGCGGCAGCACCGCGCCCACGCTGATGTCAGCCTGCGCAGCGCCCGACGCAAGCGCACCGAGCGCGATCCAGACACCGACACTCCACTGACTTGCCTTCATCTTCGTTCTCCCGTCGCATGGTCGGCCGCACGGTTGGCGGCATGGTTTGATATACAGAAGTGTCGACAGAATCACAGATCAAAAATCGTTTGCAAATAAATTTTCAAGTCGCTGAGAGGAATTGCGGAATTCTTGTCTGAAGCAGAAAAATCGCCCTGTTTTCATGCATTTATGCACGACGATAAAGAGCATGGATAGTCGTGGTGCACGGGCGCGCCAATCTGGCGCAATGGCGAATATTTCTGAAAAAAGTGTATACAGAGGTGAATTGCAGTGCTTAAATCAGCCCAACTCGACACGACTCCCGGAGGGCTGTCAGATGGTGGAGATCAAGCGATACGGCGCAGGTGAACGGATGAGCCAGCTGGTGGTCGCGGGCGGGCTGGCTTTCGTCGCCGGGCAGGTGGCGGACGACACGTCGCTCGACGTTGCGGGGCAGACCCGGCAGATTCTCGACAAGATCGACCGGCTGCTCGAAAGCGCGGGGCTCGACAAGCGCCGGATCGTGTCAGCGAGCATCTGGCTGGCCGACTATCGCAGCTTCGCCGAGATGAACAGCGTGTGGGACGCATGGGTGCCGCAGGGCGAGCCGCCGGCACGCGCGTGCGTCGAATCGAAGCTCGCGTTTCCGCAGTACACGGTCGAGATCGCGGCGATCGCCGCGAGCTAGGACCAGGACAGGAGAACCGGACGATGAAGACGATCGTGCTCGGCGGCGGCATCGTCGGCGTGACCACTGCGTATTTTCTCGCGAAGGCGGGCGACGAGGTGACGGTGATCGAACGTCGCGACGGCGTCGCGCTCGAAACGAGCTTCGCGAACGCGGGGTTGATCGCGCCGGGCCATTCGTATACCTGGGCATCGCCGCGCGCGCCCAGGATTCTCTTCAAGTCGCTGTTTGCCGACGGCCAGGCGCTGCGGCTCAAATGGACGCCCGACTGGCGCATGTGGGCCTGGTGCGCGCTGTTCCTGCAGAACTGCACGGCCGAGCGCTCGCGGCGCAACACGTCGATCAAGGTGCGGCTGTGTCGCTACGCGCAGCAGCGGCTTCAGCAGGCGACGCGCGACGAACGGCTCGAGTACGACCGGACGAGCGGCGGGCTGTTGTACCTGTATCGCGATCCGGCGTCGTTCGAGCGGGGCGTCGCGAACATGCGGATTCTGACCGACAACGGCCTGCCGCTCGACATCCTGGACGCGCGGGCCACCGTCGAACGCGAGCCGGCGCTGCGCCACGCGGCGGCCGGGATCGCCGGCGCGATCCATTGCCCGAGCGACGAGAGCGGCGACGCGCACCTCTTCACGCGCGCGCTCGCCGAGCGCTGCCGCGCGCTCGGCGTCGAATTCCGCTTCGGCGCGTCGATCGACGGCGTGCGCGCGAGCGCCGATGCGATCGACTATGTCGAGACGTCGCAGGGCCGCGTGACCGGCGATCGATACGTGCTCGCACTCGGTGCGTACTCGCCGTTCGTCGCGCGCACGCTCGGCTACCGGCTGCCGATCTATCCGGTCAAGGGGTACTCGGTCACGCTGCCGATCGGCGACACGCACGAGCCGCCCGCGCTCGGCGGCGTCGAGGAGAACCAGCTCGTCGCATGGGCGCGCTTCGGCGACCGGCTGCGGCTGACGGCGACCGCCGAGTTCAGCGGCTACGACACCACGCATTCGCCGCACGATTTCGCGCACATGCTCGCGACCGCGCAGGCACTGTTCCCGAACGGCGCGGACTACGCGAAGCCGTCGTACTGGGCCGGGCTGCGGCCGATGACGCCGGAGGGCACGCCGATCATCGGCGCATCCCGGCACCGCAACCTGTTTTTCAACACCGGCCACGGCCATATGGGCTGGACCATGTCGTGCGGCACCGCGAAGATCGTGGCGGATCTGATCCACGGCAAGCGGCCCGACATCGACATCACCGGGATGACCCTGCAATGAGCGAACTTCTGTCACCCTCCGAGGCGTCCGATCCGGGCGTCGGCGCCTACGCCCGCTTCGATTTCTCGCTCGACGCCGGCATCGCGCGGCGCGCGGCGATCGGCCTCGTCGTGCTGGCGACCGATCATACGATCGAATACGAGTGGCGGCGTCTGCTCGCGATCGATGGCGTCGCGTTCTACGAAAGCCGGATCGCGAATTCGGCCGAGATCACGGCCGAGACGCTCGCGCAGATGGACGGCGGGATCTGCGCCGCGGTTGAATTGATCCGGCCGGGCGAGCGCCTCGACGTCGTCGCATTCGGCTGCACGTCGGCGTCGATGGTGCTGGGCGAGGAGCGTGTCTTCGAGCGCATCCGCGAGGCGCGGCCCGGCGTCGCGTGCACCACGCCGATCACCGCGGCGCGCGTCGCGCTGACGGCGCTAGGCGCGCGAGGCGTCGCGCTGCTGACGCCGTACGAACGCACGATCAACGATGCGATGGCCGCGTACCTGCGCGCGCGCGGCGTCGATATCGTGCGGGTCGGCTCGTTCGAGCACCGCGACGACAACGAGGTCGCCCGGATCGAGCGCGCATCGATCGAGCATGCGGTGCTGACGCTCGCCGCCGATCCGGCCGTCGATGCCGTGTTCGTGTCGTGCACGAGCCTGCGTATCGTCGATGCGCTGGCCGACATCGAGGCGCGCGCAGGCAAACCCGTATTGTCGAGCAATCACGCGCTCGCCTGGCACGCGCTGCGGCTCGCGGGCATCGACGATCCCGTGCCGGGCTTCGGCAGCTTGCTGATGCGCTGACGCATGGCTCGTGCATGCAACAAGACGCGCGCGGGCGAAATGCCGGTGGATAATGACGCGCGGTGACAACAGGTGGAACCAGGAGACGAGATGTCGACTTCCGTTATGGCTGGCCGGGAGACCGCGGCGCCGATGCGCACGGGCCTCACGGTCAACGAGATTTACGAGCAGTTGAAACAGATGGCCGTGCTGTACGAGATCCGGCCGGGCGAACGGTTCAACGAACTGGAGCTCGCCGAGCGCTTCAACGTGAGTCGTACGCCGATTCGCGAGGCACTGAACCGGCTCGTTGCCGAAAACCTGCTGGTGTTCGTGCCGAACCGCGGTTTCTTCATTCGGGAACTGGAGGGGAAGGATGTGTTCGATCTGTTCGAATTGCGTCGCTCGATCGAGACGACCGCGGTGATGCTCGCGTGCGAGCGCGCATCGGACAACGACATCAAGGCGCTGCGACGCTTCTGGAAGCAGGTGATGAAGAATGCCGCGCGGATGTCGTCGTCGGAGCTGGTCGTCAAGGACGAGGAGTTTCACCTGGAGCTGGCCGCGTTGTCGGGCAACGCCGAGATCGGCCGGGTACTGCAAGGGATCAACGCACGGATTCACTACGTGCGCTGGGTCGATGTCGATCAGCGACGCAACGAGGCGTTTACCGAGCATCTCGAGATTCTCGACGCGCTGGCGGAACGCGATGCGGCACGTTGCGCGGCGCTGACCGACACGCATATCCGCTGGCGGATGGAGGAGATCACGCGCGTCGTCCAGGCAAGCGTCGTCAAGCTGTACGCAAGATAAAACAAGACCGGCCGTGGATTTTGCGACGCTCGCACGCAGCATGCGAGCGGGCAGCGCGGGCCGGTCGACGAGACAAGCAGTCGTGCAAAGGAGGACGGGCCGCCCGGATCGACCGGCGCGGCGCATCGCTACTTGATCGTCACGAGGTGCCGTCATGACACACGGTACGTTGGTCACGCTGTACAAGCCGTCCGCAGCGCAGATCGAGCATTTGCTGACCTTGCCCGCGAAAAGCCCCGCCGTCGTCGCGGTCGACAATTCGCCCGTCGCCGATCGTGCGCTGTATGCACGGCTCGCCGAAGGCGGCGTCGACGTGATCGCGAATCACAATCGCGGCGGTATCGCCGGGGCGTTCAACGCCGGCGTCGAATTCCTGATCGGCCGCGGCTGCGACGTCTTCTTCATCTTCGATCAGGATTCTTACGTTCCGGACGACTATTTCGACCGAATGCTGGCCGGTTGCGCACGGGTGGGCGACAGCCGTTTCCTGGTCGGGCCGCGGATCTTCAACCGCAATTTTCAGCGCGACCTGCCGTTGTTCACGGTGCGCCGCTGGTCCGCGCAGATCACGCCGATCCACGGCGGCGCGCATGGCCTGCTGTCGTGTTCGGTCATCATCTCGTCGGGCACCGCGATCTCGCTCGACGCGTATCGCGCGCTCGGTCGCTTTCGCGAGGATTTCTTCATCGACCACGTCGACGCCGAATACTGCATGCGCGCGCAAGCGCACGGCGTGCCGGTGTGCGTCAACGCCGACGTGTCGCTGCCCCACGAACTCGGCAGCCCGTCCGCGCAGCAGCACTGGCCGCGTGTCGAAATATTCGACCAGAGCCCGCTGCGCCACTACTATGCGGCGCGCAACTGCATCCTCGTCGCACGCGACTACTGGCGGCGCTATCCGGCGATGCTGCTGATCAATCTCATCACGCTCAAGCACGTCGCGTTCGTGCTGCTGCATGCGCGCAACAAGCGTCTGAAGCTGAAGGCGATCTATTGCGGCGTGACGGACGGGCTTCGAGGACGGTACGGGCGCGTGTGACGCGTGATTGATCGTGGTATTGGCGCATGACCCACGCGCCATTAAATTCGGATAACTTATTACAAGAGAGGATTCCAGATGAGCTTGACCAAGCCGATTCACCGCCGCTATACGGGCGCGTTCTCCGTCGCGCCGACGATCTTCACCGAGTCGGGCGAGATCGACATGCCGGGCCAGAAGCGCTGTGTCGACTTCATCATCGACGCGGGAGCGGACGGCCTGTGCATCCTCGCGAACTACTCGGAACAGTTTTCGTTGACCGACGACGAGCGCGAGCGGCTCATCGCGGCGATCCTCGAGCACGTGGCGGGGCGCGTGCCGGTGATCGTGACGACCACGCATTTCAATCCGACGATCTGCGCGGCGCGCAGCCGCGCAGCGCAGGCGGCCGGTGCGGCGATGGTGATGGTGATGCCGCCGTACCACGGCGCGACGATCCGTTGCGGCGAGGCCGCGATCGAGCAGTTCTATGCAACGCTCTCCGACGCGATCGCGATTCCAATCATGTACCAGGATGCGCCGATGAGCGGCACGCAGGTATCGGCCGCGTTTCTGGCGCGCATCGCGCACACGATTCCGAATCTGCGCTATTTCAAGATCGAGGTGCCGCAGTCGGCGGCGAAGCTGCGCGAGCTGATCGCGCTCGGCGGCGATGCGATCGAAGGGCCGTTCGACGGCGAGGAAGCGATCACGCTGCTCGCCGATCTCGATGCGGGCGCGACCGGCAGCATCCTCGGCGGCGGCTACCCGGACGGGCTGCAGCCGATTCTCGCCGCGTATCTGGCCGGGCAGCGTGACGACGCGGTCGCGCGCTATGAGCAATGGCTGCCGTTGATCAATTACGAGAACCGTCAGGCCGGCCTGCTGGCGGCGAAGGCGCTGATGAAGGAGGGCGGCGTGATCGCATCGGACGCGCCGCGCCGTCCGCTCGCGCCGCTGCATCCGGCGACGCGCGCGGGCCTGATCGAGATAGCGCGACGGCTCGACGCATTGGTGCTGCGCTGGGCACGCTGACGCGGCCGCCGCGCGGCACGACGTTCCGATTTCCGCCGCAGCCGGTGCGCACGACGCGTACGGGCGGCCTTCGCACGCGATAACCCAACCAAGGAACCCGAAGAATGAGCATGCCGACGATACGCGCGGTTCGCGCGCTGACGGTGCGTGGTGGCGGTGCCGACTATCACGATCAGGATACCGGTCACTGGATCGACGACCACATTGCGACGCCGATGTCGCGCTACCCCGAATACCGGCAGAGCCGCCAGTCGTTCGGTATCAACGTGCTCGGCACGCTCGTGATCGAAATCGAGGCCAGTGACGGAACGGTCGGGTTTGCGGTGACGACCGGCGGCGAGATCGGCGCGTTCATCGTCGAGCGGCATCTCGCGCGCTTCATCGAAGGGCAGCGCGTGACCGACATCGAGAAGATGTGGGATCAGATGTTCTACGCGACGCTGTACTACGGACGCAAGGGCGTCGTACTCAATGCGATTTCCGGCGTCGATCTCGCGCTGTGGGACCTGCTCGCGAAGGTCCGGCGGGAGCCCGTGCATCAGTTGCTCGGCGGCAAGGTGCGCGACGAGCTCGAGTTCTACGCGACCGGTGCGCGGCCCGATCTCGCGAAGGAGATGGGCTTCATCGGCGGCAAGCTGCCGTTGCATCACGGCCCGGCCGAAGGAGAGGTCGGTCTGCGCCGCAATCTCGAGGCGCTGGCCGAGATGCGTTCGCGCGTCGGCGCCGATTTCTGGCTGATGCTCGACTGCTGGATGAGTCTCGACGTGCCGTATGCGACGCGGCTCGCGCACGAAGCGCACGCACTCGGTTTGAAATGGATCGAGGAATGCCTGCCGCCCGACGACTATTGGGGCTACGCGAAGCTGCGCCGCGACGTGCCGCGCGGCATGCTCGTCACGACCGGCGAGCACGAAGCGACCCGCTGGGGCTTCCGGATGCTGCTCGAGATGGAGTGCTGCGACATCATTCAGCCGGACGTGGGTTGGTGCGGCGGGCTCACCGAGCTGATCCGGATCTCGGCGCTCGCCGACGCGCGCGGCGTGCTGGTGATTCCGCACGGCTCGTCGGTCTACAGCTACCACTTCGTCGCGACGCGGCACAACAGCCCGTTCGCCGAATTCCTGATGATGGCGCCGCAGGCGGATCGTGTCGTGCCGATGTTCGATCCGCTGCTGCTCGACGAGCCGGTGCCGGTCGGCGGACGGATGAGGGTGCCCGACACGCCCGGTTTCGGCGTGCGCCTGAATCCGGACGTGCGCATGCAGCGCCCGTACGAACACTGAGCGCGCGCAGGCGTGCACTCGCATCGTGAGGCCGGCCGGCTCGCACGGCGGCGGCCGCTGCCGAACGCGTGATGGTCGAGAGGGAGGAGGGCGCAATGACGAAGTTGCTCGAGGACAGGATCGTCGTCGTGACGGGCGGATCGCGCGGGATCGGCCGCGCGATCGCGTTGGCGTGTGCGCGGCATGGCGCCGACGTCGTCGTGAACTACTGGACCAACCCGCTGCTGCCTGCGCAGGCCGATCACGAGATCGACGCGCTCGTCGACGCGGTCCGCGCGACGGGGCGCGATGCGCTGGCCGTACCGGGCGACGTCGCGCAGCCCGACACGGCCGGCGCGCTCGTCGCGGCCGCGGTCGAGCGATTCGGCCGGATCGACGTGCTGGCGAGCAATGCCGGAATCTGCCCGTTCCACGGCTTTCTGGACTTGCCGCCCGAACTGCTGCAAAGAACGATGGCAGTGAACCTGCACGGCGCGTTCTACATGACCCAGGCCGCCGCACGTCAAATGGCCGCGCAAGGGCACGGCGGCGCGATCGTCGCGACCAGTTCGATCAGCGCGCTGGTCGGCGGCGGCATGCAGACGCACTACACGCCGACCAAGGCCGGCGTCCATGCGCTGATGCAGTCGTGCGCGGTTGCGCTCGCGCCGCACCGGATTCGCTGCAATTCGGTGCTGCCCGGCACGATCCGCACCGAAATCAACGACGACGATCTCGCCGCGCCCGGCAAGACCGAGTACTTCGAGCGCCGGATTCCGCTCGGCCGCCTCGGCGAGCCGGACGACGTCGCCGACTGCGTCGTGTTTCTCGCGTCCGACATGGCGCGCTACGTGAATGGCGCCGCGCTGCTCGTCGACGGCGGCATGTACGTGAACCTGCAATGACACCGCGAGGCATGGGCATGGAAACGATCGCCTTCAGGATGCGCCTGCACCCCGGCAAGCAGGACGAATACCGGCGCCGGCACGATGCGATCTGGCCGGAACTGGCCGACGCGCTTCGTGCAGCAGGTATTTCGGACTACTGGATCTTTCTCGACGACGACACCCATCACCTGTTCGCCGTGCTCAAACGGCCGGCCGATCACCGGATCGCGCAACTTGCCGAAACGGATGTGATGCGTCGCTGGTGGGCGTACATGGCCGACCTGATGGCGACCGGACCGGACGGACGTCCGGTGGAGAAAGCGCTGGCGCCGATGTTTCATCTGGAATGAGACCGGCCCGTTCGACGGATCGGCAGCGCTCGACGTGTGCCGACCCGTCGCAGCGAATCGTCGTGTCGCATGAACTCACGGAGCTCACATGCAGGTTGTCGATCCCCATGTCCATTTCTGGGACGCCGACGCGCTGAGTTACGGCTGGCTCGATCGCGCCCAGCCGGCGTTCTCCGGCGCGGTGGCGGATTTGCCTCGTCGCTACCTGCCTGCGGACCTGCGCGCGGACGCCGGCGCGGATCTCGACGTGCTGAAGGTCGTGCATGTCGAGGCGATCCACGATGCGTGGACGACGCCGAGCGAAGTCGACTGGCTGCAGGCGCTTGCCGACGCGCCGGCGAGCGGCGGGATGCCGGACGGCATCGTCGCCGGCGTCGACCTGTTCGCGCCGGACGCACGCATCCGGCTCGCCGACGCGGCGGCGCATCCGAACGTGCGCGGCATCCGGCAGGTGCTGAACCGGCATCCGGACCCCTGGTACAACTACGTCGACGTGGACTATCTGGCCGAGCCGCGCTGGCGCGAGCACTTCGACATGCTGAGCGAGTTCGGTTTGTCGTTCGACCTGCAGCTGTACCCGGCCCAGGTCGGCGCCGCGCTCGCCGTCATCGATGCGCACCCGGACACGCCCGTGATCGTCAATCACACGGGTATGTTCGTCGACCGGAGCAGCGTGCACGGCTGGCGCGAATGGCGCGACGGACTGCGCGGGCTCGCGCGGCGCGCGAACGTGACGATGAAGCTGTCCGGGCTCGCGATGTTCGACCATCGCTGGTCGGTCGAGAGTTTCCGCCCGTACGTGCTGGAGGCGATCGACGTGTTCGGCGCGGCGCGCTGCATGTTCGCGTCGAATTTCCCGGTCGATCGGCTCCATGCCGGCTATCCAGCGCTCTGGCACGCCTATGCGGAGATCGTCGCCGGCGCCCGCGACGATGAGCGCGACGCACTGTTCGTCCACAATGCGCTGCGAATTTACCGGTTGTGACCCACGTGCCACCGTGAACGTCAACGGACGTGCAGTGCGCGCGTCGTCGCTCGGCGTGATTTGCACCGCGCCGCAACGCGCGCGTCCGCCGGTTCCGACGGGCCGCGAGCAGCAGGGCGGCCGACGAGATCGATGCGGCTGTCCAGGCGCCGGCCACACTGCCCGACGTCGAGCGGTGCTGGCCGGCGCTTCTCCGGAGCTTGCCCGCTTTAACCGCGCAATGCAGTCGCGACGACGCTCGCCAACGGCGTCGTGGGTCGACCGATCAGTCGCGCGAGGGCGCCGCCGTCGTCGAACAGCGCACCGCGCGACGCGGCCACGTCGGCATCGGCGAGGATGCCGGCAAGCTCGGGCGGCAACCCGGCGCTCGTCAGCGCGTCTGCATAGGCGTCCTGCGCAAGATCGTTGTAGACGACGGTCTTGCCGGACTGCCGCGAAACCTCCGCGGCCAGCTGCGCCAGCGTGAACGCATCGTCGGCCGCGAGTTCATACGTTTTTCCTGCGTGACCGTCCGTCGTCAGTACCACGGCTGCCGCCTCGGCATAGTCCTTCCGCGCGGCGGAAGAGAAGCGCCCCGCCTTGGCGGCCCCGATGAACGCGCCGTGCTCGAGCGCCGCGGGAAGGGCCATCAGGTGGTTCTCGGTGTACCAGCCATTGCGAAGGATGACGGCGGGGAGGCCCGACGCCGCAATGACTTCTTCCGTCTGCCGATGCTCGATCGCAAGCCGGGCAGGCGAAGTGTCCGCGTGCAGCATGCTCGTATAGGCGAGCAACGAGACGCCGGCCTGTCCGGCCGCATCGATCACCGCGCGATGCAACGGCACGCGGCCGGCGACTTCGGTCGACGAGATCAGCAGGAGCTTGTCGACACCGACGAACGCGCTGGCGAGCGTTTCAGGCCGCTTGTAGTCGGCCTCGCGCACCACCACGCCACGCGCCTCGAGGTCGCGCACCTTCGCGGGATCCCTGACCGCCGCGACGATCCGGTCGGCCGGCACGGTTTCAAGCAATGCGTCGATCACAAGGCGCCCGAGTTGCCCGGATGCTCCCGTTATTGCATACATGTTCGTTCTCTCCGTGTATCGGTAGGTGAGGTTCCAAGTGTAGGGATGAAGGTTTCCATTGGAAACCACCTATCCATCGGTTACCATCATTTTCAAGTAACCAAATGGAAACCTCGGTGGGACGACGATGGGCTTGAGAATGCGAAAGAAGGTGGAGCCGCTGCCCGGCTGTCCGATGTCGAAATGCATGGCGTTGATCGGCGGCCTGTGGACGCCCGAACTGATCTGGTGCCTGAGCAACGGCCCGCGCCGGTTTTCGGAGTTGCGGCGCGACAACCCGACCATCACCGCGAAGGTGCTGACCGGCAGGTTGCGTGATCTCGAGGAGCGGGGCGTGATCCGGCGAAGCGTGTTGCCGACGTCGCCGCCGTCCGTCGAATACGAATTGACGTCGCTGGGCAGGGAACTGCTGCCGGCGATTACGTCGATCGTGGAGGTCGGGTCGCGTCTGCTGCTTCGCGACCGGCCGCGCTAGCCATTCGCGACGGGGCCGAGAGGCGGCGCTTCAACGAGATGGGTTGAGGAAATCGCGGGCGCTCGGGAAACGATTTCACGCGACGCATTGCCCGCCGGGCGAAGCAATAGCCTGAAGACGAACGGGCTTGGCGCGCTTTGCCTCTTCTTCGTCGGCGCTTTTGAAAATTGAGCGTCCCGCGGATTCAGTTCGTCTCCCCGGACCTGCTGGGCGCGGAAGGACGCCGGCCATGCTGAAGAGGACGTGCATGACGTTGGCGAGACCGGCACCGGGACCGCACAGCCCACGATCATCACAAGCGGGTCGCGGCTCAACGGCCCGGCCAGCAGCCGGCTCGCGGCAATCGATCCGCACGATCGCGCCGACGCAACGCTTTACGCGTCTTTCAGCCAGGGCATTTCCACGGGCGACACGACCAGTTGCCGGAATTCGCGCTTCAGATCGAAGATGAATCCGACGAGGATCATGGAGTCGGCGTAAGGAATGGGAAAGACATGCGGATTTTCCGGCGTACGCAGCGGACGATCGGGGGTGTCCGCCGTTGCCGCGGCATTCTCGCGAACGCTTTCCAACTCGTCGGCCATGGCCACGCCACTCACTTGCAGCACGCGGCTGCGCAGGTCGCTGAAGGGCTCGATGCGCGCAGCGTCTTCGTGATATTCGGGCACTTCGTAAACGAACCAGGACATTGTCGTCTCCCATGAGAAGGGGCGCTATTCTAACGCTACGCGAGAATCCACCGAAAATCGAGGCCGCCCACTTCTCCAAGCCTATCCACGAGCCCCGCGAGGTCATCGCATCTCGACCGGAGCGCAGCAACGTCACACTTCGGATAATGTCTGATGCGCCGCGCGAACAACCGCATCGACCGTAATGTCGAACTTGTCGTACACGTCCTTGATTTTCCCGGACTCGCCGAAGCTGTGCATGCCGACGAACCGGCCTGCCGGACCGAGGTACCGCTCCCATCCCAGTTCGACCGCCGCCTCGACCGCGACCCTCGCGGGAGAAGCGCCCAGCACGGCCCGCTGGTAATCGCGTGGCTGTTCCTCGAACAGCAGGCGGCACGGCATCGATACGACGGCCGTCGGCACGCCTTCGTGCTGCAGGACGTCGCGCGCCTGGACGGCGAGATCGACCTCCGAACCTGTCGCGAGCAACGTGAGTTGGCGCGGTCCGCCATCGGCCTCCCGCAAAATATACGCACCGCGTGCCGACTTGTTTTCGTTTCCAGGCTCGTTGCGCAGGAGCGGGACCGGCTGTCGCGACAATGCGAGGAGGGCAGCCCGGCGGGGCTGTTCGAGAATCAGTTCCCAGCACTCTGCCGTCTCGACTGGATCGGCCGGCCGATAGACGGCGAGTTGGGGAATGGCCCGAAGGGCGGCAAGGTGTTCGACGGGTTGATGAGTCGGACCGTCTTCTCCGAGACCGATGGAATCGTGCGTCATCACGAAGATGGACCGCACCCGCATCATCGCGCTCAACCGGATCGCCGGTCGACAGTAGTCCGAAAAACAAAGGAACGTGCCACCGTACGGAATGAGGCCGCCATGAAGAGCAATGCCGTTCATGGCGGCGGCCATGCCGTGTTCGCGGACGCCGTAATGAAGGTATGAACCGTTGAACCGGCCGGGCTCGATCGCGATTTGCTTCTTCGTCTTCGTATTGTTGGACTGCGTAAGATCCGCCGAGCCGCCCAGCAATTCCGGAATCGCGTCGACGAGACGATCGAGCACTTCACCGCTGGCCTTGCGGGTGGCCATTGCACTGCCACTGACGATAAACGCCTGCCGTGCCGCCTCGATCGCCGCCTTCCAGTTATCCGGAAGCCTTCCGGCATTGCGCCGGTCGAATTCGGCACGCAGCGCGTGCGGCGCCTGGCGGACCCGCTCCTCCCATGCGAGTCTCGTCTTGCGGCCGCGCGCCCCGATTTCTCGCCATGCTTTCAGCAGATCATCCGGAATTTCAAACGGCGGCGAATGCCAATCGAGGGCCTGGCGTGCGCCCGCGATTTCATCCTCGCCCGGGGCGTCGCTATGGGCTTTCTCGGTTCCAGCCTTCGTCGGAAAGCCGAATCCGATGACCGTCCTGCATGCGATCAAGGTCGGTCGATCATGCGTCGTCCGGGCCGTCTCGATAGCGTTCCGTATCGCGTCCGTGTCGTGGCCGTCGATTTCCAGGACGTGCCATCCCGCCGAGTGAAAACGCTCGATCTCGTTGTCCGAGACCGCGAGCCTGGTGGTGCCGTCGATGGAAATAGAATTGTTGTCCCAGAACGCGATCAGTCGGCCCAACCGGAGATGGCCGGCCAGCGAAATGGCCTCGTGGCTGATGCCTTCCATCAGGCAACCGTCACCGAGAAATACGTACGTGTAGTGATCGACGAGATCGTCGCCGAAGTGTGCATTCATGACGCGCTCGGCCAACGCCATGCCGACGGCGTCCGCGATGCCTTGACCGAGGGGACCGGTAGTCAGTTCGATTCCATCGGCGTGCGAGTACTCCGGATGACCGGGTGTCTTGCTGCCGACTTGCCGGAACCGCTTCAGCTCGTCGATGGTCATGCCCGAATAGCCCGTCAGATAGAGCAGGCTGTAGAGGAGCATCGACGCGTGTCCGTTGGAAAGCACGAACCGGTCTCGGTCGATCCAGTGAGGGTCCGATGCATCGAATTGCATGAACTCCTTGAACAGGACCGTCGCGACGTCAGCCAACCCCATTGGCGCACCAGGATGGCCGCTGTTGGCTTTCTGGACTGCATCCATGGCGAGGAAGCGGATACAGTTCGCCAGCGCGCGCAGATGGGGGGCTCGTGGGGACGGCACCGCTTTCGCAGTCGTCCCGGAATTTGCGGTGGGATCGCTCATCGGTTCTCCTATGTTGGCTGGGGAAAGATGAGGCGACGGTGCAATATGCATACCTTCTCGGCGATGGCGAGGATATGGGGAGATGTTCGAAGCGTTTGCCTTCGACTTAATCGTTGATGGGGTGCGCGTCCCCGTCATTGCCTGGATGCAACGTGTCGGGAAGGATGTCGACCTCGTCTCGGTATCCACACGAGATCCACGCCAACTGCCCCTGCTTTACTAGCGGTTCAGTTCGATTCAGCCCGCCGCGCGACCAGCTCGACGCATGCGAAACTTAACGCAGCGTCCGGGATGGGTCGACCACCACACTATGTCCCCAAAGCAGAAAGAGATGGAGCAGGCGCTAAAAGGCATTCTGGATTGGTAACGGGCCGTGACCTATCAACGCCACGCACTGCGGACGTGCAACGAATAGGTAGGCCGGTAGGCTAATCTGGTTTTTCTGGCACTTGCCGCACGGATGGGCGGCCCGCCCAGAAGCGGGCGGCCTAACCGCGAGGAGCGAAGCGGGACCGCGCCTAGGCACGGCGACAGACCGCGCAAAGAAGTCCGCAACTGCTTCGCTCAATGCAGGTCAGGCGGTTCGTAGTGAACCCCGAATTGCTCTGCCAGTTGCGCGAGCCGCCGATCGCGCGTCCAGAGTCGGGTGTTCGGGGTCAACAGCACCGATGCAAGCAGCGTGCAATCCACGGCACCGCATCCGCGCCCATACAGCCGTTCCCGCTCGATCCAGTCCGCTACTTCGCCTGGCGTCGCGCGGCGCGTTTGGCGCAATAACGCGAGATCTCCCAGCGTTCGTGCCCGCGGTTCGGGCGGCGTCCCGCACGTGAGCTCAAGCATCACCAGTGGATGTGTAAGGACGTTATCGACGCTCAGAAGTTGGATAAGCGCTGGTAGTGACCGCCGGAAATGCTCGACCCACACGGACGTGTCGACCAACACACTCATCGGGCAATGACCTCAGGAGCGCGGCGCGGGACATCTGCCATGTCGGGCGCGCGACCGCCCAGGGCGGCCAGGCGTTGACCGGCCTGGACGCGCACGAAGGTTTCAAGTGCCGCCCGGAATAGCTCGGCCGGCGGAATGCCAGGTTCGGCGAGTTCGAGTGCGCGCGCATAGAGAGCGTCGTCGACGGTGACGGTGGTACGCATGATGGCTCCTTTGATGCTTTTCCGCATCAATTTTAGCATCAATTCAACAGCGATTCAGTCATTGATAAGCGAATCACCAATCGGCCTGAAGTGGGGACGTGACGCTTTCGCCAAGGAGATCCGACTACGGTGGCGTTAGAAGTTGGCGAACGTCGCTGGCGCACACATGGGCAACCGTTTCGATCTGTATGCTCACACCAAGGCGGGTGTGAGGTGTCGTCAAGCATGTCGTGCCACCACGATAATTGTGTAATGGGCTGCTGCACAAATTACCGGCACTGGAAAGCCGTTGCGACCGAAGGCTTATTTGTATTATTTCGGCGTCGCCGGAAACCGACATGCTTGCCTAGTCCGGACTGTAACTTTTAACTCCGACCCTAATAAAACGATAATAGGTATTATGTCAAACAAAAACTATCGACTTGGGATCGACTGCCGGGACGCAATTCTCCCGCCGAAAACTTATCAGATCGATTCGGTCCTTCAGGCGGTATCACCGGTCGGCGACGTCGCCGACAGCAGATCAAGACTCGCATGCGGATTCCGCGCAACTGCAGAATGTGCTGAAGGAGTCCCGGTCAGTTGGGTAGTTCGCTATCGACGATGAAGTTGCCATTCGTATAGCGATACTGCCGAGCAAGAGGTTCTGGTTTCCCGTAATTCGCCCAGCGAATACGGAAGCCGTCTCCCCCCTCGGTCCACGCGATCGCAAGATAGGGAGACTTGTTCCCCGAATCGGTGAACAAGTCGATGTTGTCGATGCAGCTCTGCACCAGCGTCGAGTAGATGGGTTCTGCACGTTTGCCATCCAAGCGAAGTACATAAAGCGTTCCTTCCTCGCCGGCCCCGCAGTAGCCCATTGGATTGTCGCTGGACGATTGATTGATCACCACCATGAGGAATTCATGGCCATCGATCACTCGGGAGCGCGCCGCGGGAAATGCGACGCTCGATGACGCCATCAATGCACGCCGTATCGCGCCAGGAACCTCCAGGGTCCGCACCTTGCCATGCCGGGCGTCGGTCACCACCAGCCGGTGTGCATGTTCCTGCACAATCGGTCCCGTGCTCAGTTGTACAAACTGCGGTTCCGGTGTTTGTGCCATCGCGACGGCACTGAAAGCGCCGAGGACCACTCCACATAATGCTCTCTTAATTGTTCGCCATGTGGTCTGCATAACAGATACCCGAATAGATCGAGGCGTGTTCATCGGAACGACCTGACTTCCCACTTTTGTACGTGTTTGGTCATCTGTGTCATGCCGTACCCGTTACGCTGGTGATGCTACAAGATTTTCACGGCGGACGAGCATGAACAGATCGTTCTGCACGCGTGTAACGCGCCAATCCACACTGACGTTCGTTTGGCGGCCAACTCGCGCCGGTCGGTTTGCGATCGTTCCCTGTCGTTCACCGGGTCCTATGGCGATAGCCGAAGCGGGTCGCCGCGCCCCGAACATCCCGGCGAGACCTGCGGCCGGCAAGCGTCAACCGATGCGACGTCGACGCCGCCACCCGGGAAGCCGGCTTCCTGAACGAGCCGACAACGCGTTATATTCTGGTCCCAGGCAGGACCATTCCGGACCCTCCCGCCATCGCCGCCCTTCCCTACGCGCTTCTTCACCCCGAGAGAACGATAAAAATGGACCACGCGCAGTATTTCAACCAAAGCTCGATCCAGGCCGCGAATCTTCGCCTGCACTATCTATCGCAGTTGCTGCGCGAGCAGACGGGCTCGATCGTCCAGTACGGCATCCTGCGCGGGTTTCCGATCGGCTTCAGTCATTGGGCGGAAGTCGCGGTCGGCGGCTATCTGCTCGGCACCTACGAGATCGCCGTTTGCGCGATCCTGGAAGCGCTCGGATCGCCTGAAAAGGTGCTGGTCGATCTCGGGGCCGCCGACGGCATTTTCGGCATCGGCCTGGTCAGGAACAACGTCTTTGCGCGCAGCCTGTGCTTCGAGATGGACGAGCAACGCCGCCACGCGATCCAGCACCGCGCCGCGGAAATGGGGCTGGCAGACCGCGTCGCCGTCTACGGCAAGGCCGATCGCAACCTGCCCGCGATCCTGTCGGAGCACGGCGGGGAGCCGGCCGGGCGGGTCATCCTGTGCGATATCGAAGGCGCCGAGTTCGACCTGTTCGACGACGCGTTGCTGGAGCAACTCTCCGGCAGCCACGTCATCGTCGAAATCCACGACTTCCTGCTTGCCGACCCGGAGCAAGCCGCCCGCGCATTCGATGAATTGAGTCAGCGCGCGAGCAAGTACTTCAACGTGTACGAGATCCGCGACGGGCTGCGGGACATTCGCAACATCCCGTTGCTGCGACACTGGTCGGACTGGGACGCATGGCTGATGTGCGTCGAGGCGCGCTACCGGATGATGCGGTGGCTCTGGCTCGAGCCGAAAAGCCAGCCGCGACGCTCCGATCAGGACATCGATCGCCTGATCCTCGACTACCAGCGCCGGATTTTCGCCGTGTGACGGACGCGCGCGGCGTGTATCCGCCGCGGCGGCCGCAACGTCACGACCGGGTGCATCCGGGCGAATCGCCGCCCGCTCGAACGAACGCGCGCTGACGATGGATGTGGACGGTAGCGCCTATCCGATTGCATCGTCGCCGGACAACGCCTGCGCCATCTCCGATATCGGCCTGCTCCAGTCACCCAATGTCGCTTGCCGATACAACTGCATCGACCGGTACCACGGCGTGTCCCGATGGCAGTTGGACCAACGCTCGTCGCACGCCGCCGACAGCAGTACCCACACTGGCCGTCCGAGCGCGCCGGCGAGATGGGCAGGCCCCGTATCCACCGTGATCAACAAATCGAGCGCATCGAGAATGACGGCCGTGTCGCCGAAATCGCTCAGCTCCTCACTGATGACGCCAATGCCATGTTTATCGAGCACCGCATATTCGTCGTCGGTGATCTTGCCGAACTGCAGCGCATGGAAGCGGCTCTCGGGCGCACCGAATAACGGCGCGAGTTGCGCCAGCGGGATCGATCGATAGGGCTCGTGGCGCACCGAGGTACCGCTACGCCAGATCAGGCCTATCTCGCGAACGCCGTGGCGTCGATTTTTGAAAATGTCGGCAACCCGCGCCGTCATTTCCCGTCCGGCCGGTGCCTGCAAGTAGGAATCGGTGTAGCTGGGAAAGTATGGCGTCGCCTGATAGCGCACGAAGAGGTCGAAGGTACAGATGACGCAATCACTTTGGTCGATTGCACTGCGGGCATCTTCTACGACGGTGATCCAATCCCATGCGGAAAATATCGCCGCCAGCGTGTTCGGTGCCTGCAACACGACAGCCTGTGCCCCTTCGTCCCGCAAGAGATGCAAATACCGAGAAAACATGATCACGTCGCCCAGCCCGCCCTCCTGAACGACGAGGACACGCTTTCCCGCGACCGATTCGTCGAATCGCAGAAGCTTGCCGACGATTTTTTCGTACTCGACGGTATCGCTTCGATAGATGTTGGAAACGATACCGGCTCGGCTCCAGGTATCGCGCAGCCGTCGGCTCAGGGCGTGGGCTTCGCGAAAACGACCTTGAGCGTATTGCGAGATCGCGAGTTCGACCTGCACGATTCTGAGATCCGGCTCGTGATCAAGTTCGGCGACGGCCTGAGTCAATAGCGTTTCGGCCTGCGAAAAAAGGCCGAGATAGTTCATGTCGATGCCGATCTGCGCGCGAAAGAATGGCGCTTCGATACGATCCGCGAGCTCCTTCGTCAGTCGAATCGCTTCCTCCGCGTGGCCCGACAACCTGAGCGCGCGACCTAGCGCGAGTCCGGTGCTCGCGGACTTCTCACGAAGGTAGGCGTTGTATGCAACGTCGAGCCCGAATTGATCGCTTGTCAATTTATCCCCGCATGGAATTCCGGTGATTCGGTTTCTATATACGATCGAGTTTTATTTTGGGCGCCGTCGGCACGACGACGTATCGCGGTCGCCATTTCCGGTATCGGCCACCACCACGCGATTCACCCGTACCGGCGCGTGCGGTCGCGGGCTGCCGGAAATATGCCGATTGCGCGCGCAACCTCAATCCGCGAACGCGACAGGAAGACGGCCGGCCGTCGGCGGCATGCCGCTATGACGTCGCGGTCACTTGCCGAACCTTACACTTTGCCCGCGCGACATAAAAGCCCTCCGCCCGGGAACATTTGTCAAATAACTTGAATGACCGACAACGGGCCGACGATTTCCCTTAACATCCGCCGTCATGTCGACTCACGTCGAACACGATCGACCGATCGTCGGGCATCGGCTATCGATCGTTCTCTATTGGACGCCCGCCCGGCACCGCTTTCATCCGCACCCCAGGACCGATCATGTTCCAGACTCCGGGAGATTCCTTCGTCAACGGCTCGCTGCTGGGCCTGTGCATCGAGGTGCCGATTGCCGTGCTGGTTTCGCTGGCCATGCACGGTATCGACTGGAACGGCCCGCGCGTCGCGATGCTCGTCGCCACGCCCGTGCTGATCGCGTGCGTTGCGCTGCTGACCCGTCCGGTCGCATTCAGCACGGTATGGAAGCACAAGCGCTCGCCCTTCGAGCTCGACGACAATCTCCGTGCATCGATCTACGGCCGGCTCTGCGGGATCGCGCTCGGCGTGGTGTTCGGCATCATGGTCGCGACGACGTTCTCCTGATCCGGTCGCCCGAACCGTCCGACAAAACCCGCATCGCCACTGATCGGCAAGCGCTTCCCGTTTCCTCGCGCCACCCCGCCGCAGCCAGCGGATCGAACGACGTATCCCACAACGGCGCGACACGGGCCGGGCCGTTCAACACGCCGATGCGGGCAAACAGGCCCGCTCCCGCTCTACCCACGTTTCGCGGAATCGATATGCGAACGTGCGTAGCGCATCGGTCGGCCCTCGCCTAGCGGGGCGTTGCGTAAACGCATCGTCACGAGAACGACGGGTGTTGCGTACATCGAACGATTTCATCGATCGATATGACCGCGCACGTGCCTTTTCGGCACGCAACGTTCGCGGTCCGCGCGATGCGTTCGCCGCAGCAGGCATGCCGGACGAGATCGCGGCGCACATGCCGGGCCGACGGCAACGCACATTACAAATCGGCCGCGCAGCGATTTACAAACCACGGATCGGCCGTTCGTCGGCGCGTTCGTCGTCAATAGCATCGTGATCCTCACAAACGTATTGATAACAACAGAGGATGGTCATGATCAAAAAAACGGTAGCGCTGGGTTTGGTTTCGATCGGTTCGGTCAGCGCGCATGCGCAGAGTTCGGTGACGTTGTACGGCGTGGTCGACGCCGGCATCGCGTATACGAACAACCAGGGCGGCGCGAGCAACATCCAGCAGACGAGCGGCAAGCTGAGCGGCAGCCGCTGGGGCCTGAAAGGCGCGGAGGATCTCGGCGGCGGCCTGCAGGCGGTCTTCACGCTGGAAAGCGGATTCCGGCCGAGCGACGGCGGGCTCGGCCAGGGCGGCCGCCTGTTCGGCCGATCCGCGTACGTGGGCCTCGGCAAGCAAGGCCTCGGCACGCTGACGTTCGGCCGTCAGTACGAGCCGATCACCGATCTCGTCGCGCAGTACTCGGGGGCGGGTTTCTGGTCGCCGGCCACGCACGTGGGCGACAACGACAACATGAACCAGAGCTTCCGGCTGAACAACGCGGTGAAGTTCCGCAGCGACGCGATCGCCGGCTTCACGGCCGACCTGCTTTATGCATTCAGCAACCAGGCCAATGGCGGCGCGGGCACCGGATTCTCGAACAACAACGCGTGGGGTGCATCGGCGAACTACGTGAACGGCCCGCTGTCGATCGGCGGCGGTTATGTGCGATTCAACCATCCGAATGCGACGTCGAATACGAGCGGCGCGGTGGGCGGCGCGACCTCGACCACCGGCAACGACTACAGCGGCGCGTTCTTCTACGGGCTGAACGGCGGCGTACTGAAGCAGCAGATCGGCGCGGCGGGCGCGAACTACGCGCTCGGCCGCACGACGCTCGGCTTCGCATGGAGCCACACGCAGCTCGACTATCTCGACGGCTCGTCGCGCAAGTTCAACAACTACGACGTGAACGCGCGCTACCAGATCACGCCAGCGGCGACGCTGATCGGCGTCTATACGTTTACCGACGGGCGCGCGAGCGGCTTGCCGGGCACGCGCGGCCAGACGCTGAAGCCGCGCTGGCACCAGTTCACGCTCGGGTTCGACTATGCGTTGTCGAAGCGCACCGATATCTACGTGTCGGGGATCTACCAGCTCGCGGCCGGCGATGCGAGCACCGCGACGTCGGGCGGCTATCGCAAGATCGCGGCGATCTCGAACATCGGCAGCGCGTCGTCGACGAACCGCCAGCTTGCGTTCGTCAGCGGGCTGCGCGTGAAGTTCTGACGGCGCCTGCATCGGGCGCGGCGCGACAAGCACGATGCGCAAGGCTGCAATCGTTGTTTGCCGCGCCGTGCCCGGTTGCCGAAAATGCTCGCTTCCCTGCGCGCGGCTCCCGTACGCGACATGCGTTCGACCACGACCGATTCCCGTTTTCCTCGCCGTATAGGGACGGGGCGCCCCTGGCGCACGTGAGAAGCCGGTTTCAGGTTGCGTGATGCATGCGACGCGACCGACCGCGCCCGGGCCCGTCAGTGCTGGATGCCCCAGCGCCGCACGGTCGCGCGTTCGAGCGTATCGAACACGAGGTTCTCGATCAGCAGCCCGATCACGATGACGGCCGCCAGACCCGCGAACACGCGATCCGTATACAGCTCGTTGCGGTTCTGGAAGATGTACCAGCCGAGGCCGCCCTGCCCCGCGCTCGCGCCGAACACGAGTTCGGCCGCGATCAGCGTGCGCCATGCGAAGGCCCAGCCGACGCGCAAGCCGGACAGGATCGACGGCAGCGCGGCCGGCACGAGAATCAGCGCGATCTGGCGCAGCCCCGTGAGCCCGTAGTTGCGCCCGGCCATTTTCAGCGTGGCGGGCACGCCGGCAAAGCCGGTATACATGCTGAGCGCGAGCGGCCACAGCACCGCATGCACGAGCACGAACAGCAGGCTGCCGGTGCCGAGCCCGAACCACAGCAGCGCGATCGGCAGCAACGCGATCGACGGCAGCGGATTGAACATCGACGTGAGCATCGTCAGCAGATCGCGGCCGATGCGCGTGGATACCGCAAGCGACGTCAGCGCGAACGCCAGCAGCACGCCCAGCGCATAGCCGCGCAGCAGCACCGACATCGAGATACCGGTCTTGACCAGCAGTTCGCCCGACTCGATGCCTTGCACGAACGCGGCCAGCGTCGCGCCGAAAGTCGGGACGAGCAGATCGTTCGCGACGATGCGCGCGACGATCTCCCATGCGGCGATCAGCACGAGCGCGATGACGCTGCGGCGAAACCACGCGGCGCCGCCGATGCGGCGCATGAGCGGCGCCGGCGCCGCGCGCTCGGCGTCGGGCAGCGCGTCGAGCGTGCGCGTGTATTCGGCTCGCACGGGCGGCAGCGGCGGCAGGAGGGGATCGAGCGTACTCACGATGCGGCGTCCTCCGTCGTCGGTGCGTGGGGTGCGTCGGTGTCGAACAGCAGGCGATGGATCCGCGCGACGTTGTCGCGGAAGTCGCCGGTGTCGACGTCGTCGAGCGAATGCTCGTGACTGTTGAGTTCCGCCCGCACGCGGCCCGGATGCGGCGACAGCAGCAGAATCCGGTTGCCGACCACGAGCGCCTCCTCGATCGAATGCGTGACGAACAGCAGCGTGAAGCGGAATTCGTCCCACAGCCGCAGCAGTTCCTCCTGCATCTTGCGGCGCGTGAGCGCGTCGAGCGCGGCGAACGGCTCGTCCATCAGCAGCACGCGCGGCTGCATCGCCAGCGCCCGTGCAATCGCGACGCGCTGTTTCATGCCGCCCGACAGCGTATGCGGATAGGCGTCCGCAAACGTGCCGAGGCCGACCTTGTCGAGATAGTGCAGCGCGCGCTCGCGTGCTTCGGCGCGCGACAGCTTCGCGGCGGTGCGCAACGGAAACGCGACGTTCTCGACGACCGTCTTCCACGGCGGCAACTGGTCGAATTCCTGGAACACGACGATGCGGTCCGGCCCCGGCCCGCGTACCGGCCGGCCGTCGAGCGCGATCGAACCCGAGACGGGCTCGATGAAGCCGGCGATCGCCTTCAGCAGCGTCGACTTCCCGCACCCCGACGGGCCGAGCAGCACGAAGCGGTCGCTGCCGTACACGTCGAAGCTCACCCGATGCGTCGCGCGAACGATCCGCGCGCCGCTGCGGTATTCGAGGCTGACCTCGTCGATGGCGAGCAGGCGTTCGCTGTGCGTACCGGCGGGTGCGACGCCCGCCGCGGGCCGCCCGGCGGCGCGTGTGTCGGGCGCGGCGGATGCGGCCGGCGACGCGCCGTCGCGCGCCGCATACGGCGGCAACCAGGTTCGGGGAGAAGTGGCGTTCACGATCGAATCTCTTGCGGGCAAAGCATCAACATACGGCCGGGCGTCGTGCGGACCAACCATCGATTGCGCATATCGAAACCGCGCCGACGCATAAGCGTCGATCGCGGCGTCGCAGCATCGGCGCCGCTCAACTGCCGCCGGCCGTCGCGGGATCGTCGAAGAAGTAGTCGCGCCACGACTTCGGTTCGTTGCGGATCGCACCGGTGCGATGCATGAACTGCGCGAGCGGCAGCGTATTCTGCGGTGCGGTCTTGAACTGCACCTGCGGATTGCGCAGGATCTTCAGCAGCAGCGCGCGATCGATCTTCGACGCGTTCACGCGAATATAGGTATCGGCCGCCCGCTCCGGATCGGCCGCGATCTGTCGGGCGGCATCGGCCAGTGCGGCGACGAACGCGCGGTAGGTCTTCGGGTTGTCGTCGCGGAATTTCTCGGTCGCGTACAGCACCGTCGCGGAGCTCGGACCGCCGAGCACGTCATACGAATTCAGCACGATGTGCGCGTTCGGGTTGCCGGCGAGCTCCTGCTCCTGGAACGGCGGATTGCCGAAGTGACCGGTGATCACGTTGCTGTTCGCGAGAATCGCGGCCGTCGCGTCGGGATGGGGAATCGCCTGCGTGAGGGCGTCGAGCTTGTCGAACTGCTTGTCGCCCCACTGCTTCGCGGCCGCGTACTGCAGCACGCGCGACTGCACCGACACGCCGACCGCCGGCACCGCGATCCGGTCCTTCGCGCTCAGGTCGGCGATCGTCTTCACGTTCGGGTTGCTGCTCACGAGGTAGTACGGAAAATTGCCGAGCGACGCGACGCCCTTCACGTTCTGCCGGCCGCGCGTGCGGTCCCACACGGTCAGGAGCGGGCCGACGCCCGCGCCCGCGACGTCCACCGCGCCGGACAACAGCGCGTCGTTCACGGCCGCGCCGCCCGACAGCCGCACCCAGTCGACCTTGATGTTGAGGCCGGCCTTGCGCCCTTCCTTCTCGATCAGTTGCTGGTCGCGCGCGACGTTCAGCATCAGGTAGACGACGCCGAACTGCTCGGCGATGCGGATGCGGCCCTCCGCGTGCGCGGCTTGCGGGATCGCCGCGCCAGCGAAAGCGAGCGCGGCGGTGAGCGTGGCCGCCAGCGCGCGGCGCGCCGGCAAAAACGAAAACGACATCGGAACTCCGTTCAGGAAGGGGCGGAAATGAACGACGCGGCGCGCGGCTCAGAAAGGCGCGTCGCCTTCGATCGTCGTGCGGTACAGCTTGCGGCGCAGGTGGTCGGGCGTGCCGGCGGCGAGATGCATCAGCGAACGGTTGTCCCAGAACACCAGGTCGTGATCGCGCCATGCGTGCCGATACAGGTGTTCGGCGCGCACGCTGTGCGCGAACAATTCGTCGAGCAGCGCGCGGCTTTCGTCGTCGGGCAGCCCGACGATACGCGTCGTGAAATGCTCGCTGACGAACAGCGCCTTGCGGCCGGTTTCCGGATGCGTGCGCACGACCGGATGAACGACCGCCGCGACCTGCGCGATCTGCTCGGGCGACAGGTTGGGCCGCCACGGGCTGCGCGCCTGCAATTCCGCATAGCGCGCGAGATACGTATGCTCCGCGCGCCGCCCTTCGACCGCGCGGCGCAGATGGGCCGGCAGCGTGTCCCATGCGAGATGCATGTTCGCGAACAGCGTGTCGCCGCCTTCCGCCGGCAGCTCCTGCGCGTGCAGCAGCGAGCCGAGGCTCGGCTTTTCCTTGTACGACAGGTCGGAATGCCAGAAATGGCCGGCGTCGCCGAGCCCGATCGGTTTGCCGTTCTCGACGATGTTCGACACGATCAGCACTTCCGGGTGGCCGGCCAGCGCGAACTGGTGCAGCACGTGAATCTGCAGCGGACCGAAGCGGCGGCTGAACGCGATGTGCTCGTCCGGCGTGATGCGCTGATCGCGAAATACCAGCACGTGGTGATCGAGATGCGCACGATGGATGCGCGCGAAATCGTCGGCATCGAGCGGTTTCGACAGGTCGAGGCCGATCACTTCGGCGCCGAGCGGCGCATCGAACGGCACGATGTCGAAGTGCTGCGCCAAGCCGTCCGGCCGCGCGGCGGGATGCCCGGTGGACAGCGTTGCGGCGTCGCGGATGGCGGTAGTCGTCACGGCACGGCTCCTGATTCGGTCAAAACGCGAATCTACGAGGGCGTGCCGGCGGGCGTCAACGAAGCGATTCGGATACGTTTATCTGCTGCGGTGATAAAGATCGCTGCTCGCGCATACGGCGCCGATTCGGGCGAAATCGGCGATCGCCATCGATGGCGGGAAGGTCCGGCCGCGCAGCGCTGCGCTACACCGCCAGCCAACTAAGGTTGCCCAGCGCCGCCCGACGCACCATAGATCTGCCCGGTCACGTAGCTCGCGCGCGACGACAGCAGCTCGACGTAGATCGACGCGATCTCGGCCGGTTGTCCCGGCCGCCCCATCGGCACCTGTTCGCCGAACGTCTCCACGTTGTGCGTCGTCTGTCCGCCGCTGACCTGCAACGGCGTCCAGAACGGCCCCGGCGCGACGCCGTTCACGCGGATGCCGCGCTTGATCATCTGCTTCGCGAGCCCCTTCGTGAAATTCGCGATCGCCGCTTTCGTCATCGCATAGTCCAGCAGGTTCGCGGATGGGTCATACGCATTGACCGACGTCGTATTGACGATCGCCGAACCGGGCGGCATGTGCGCAATCGCGGCCCGCGTGATCCAGAACATCGCGTAAAGGTTGGTGCGCAGCGTCCAGTCGAACTGCTCCGTGCTGATGTCGAGAATCGATTCGTGGCTCTGCTGGCGAGCCGCGTTGTTCACGAGGATGTCGAGCCCGCCAAGCGCGGCGACCGCCCGCTCGACGAGCCCGTTGCACGCGCCTTCGCTGCGGATGTCGACCGGCAGCGGCACCGCCTTGCGGCCCGCGCTGCGGATGAGGTCCACGACTTCGCGCGCATCGGGCTCTTCGTCGGGCAGATAGACGATCGCGACGTCCGCGCCTTCTCGCGCACAGGCGATCGCCACCGCGCGGCCGATGCCCGAGTCGCCGCCGGTGATCAGCGCCTTGCGGCCGTCGAGCCGGCCGCTGCCGCGATAGCTGCGCTCGCCGTGATCGGGACGCGGCGTCATGCGGCCCGCGAGGCCCGGCCA
This sequence comes from Burkholderia sp. NRF60-BP8, assembly GCF_001522585.2. Lineage (NCBI taxonomy): Bacteria > Pseudomonadati > Pseudomonadota > Betaproteobacteria > Burkholderiales > Burkholderiaceae > Burkholderia > Burkholderia sp. NRF60-BP8. Next base: position 215,926 of record NZ_CP013374.1, on the reverse strand, counting down.
CGGCTGGTGCTGCTGCGGAAACGGCGCATGCGGATAGAGCGTGCGCGGATCGCGCGGCGCCGTATCGCCGACGTCGGGCGGGCCGCCCGTTTGCGCGATCGTCGGCAGGGCGACGCTGGCGACCAGTCCGGCCGTCGTGCCCTGCACCCATTTGCGACGGGATTCTGAAACTTCGTCTGATGACATGATGGACTCCGGTGCGTGGATGGCGAAACGGAACGTCGCGATTCGGGCGGCGGCGCCGCTACAGCGGTCGCGGCCGGTTGCCCGAATCGTCGGGTGCGTCGTGCTCGTCCGGCCACGGCTTGCCGGCCGGATCGCGCACTTCGGCCTGGCGCGGATCGTCCGGCACGACCTTGCGCGCCTGATCGTCCGGCATCGTGTCCAGCTCGCCGCCGCCGGGCGCATGGCCGGAGCGCACGGACGATGCGCGGCCGGGTGTCGGCTTGCGCCGGTCCGGCGCGTCGGCCGCTTCGCGTGCCGGGTCGGGCGACGCGGGGTTCTTGCGTCGAGTTTCCTGGGTCATGACTCTCTCCCTGTTCGGATGGTGTCGGGCCGACCGCGCGCGGGGCGCACGGGATCCGCCATCGTGCGTGTCCCGCATGCTCGTCCCGGTACGGCCGTCGCCGGATCGCGGCCGGACACGTTTCACCGCCGGCGCCGCCTTTCGTGCGCAACCTCGCCGGTCGGTACCGCATCGACGTCCTGCAGCGGCTCGCCGGGGATGCGGCGCTTCGCGGACTGATCGGCCGGCAAATCCTCCGTCTGCCCGGCGCGCCCGTCCACGCTGCCGCCTTCCGCATCGAGTTGCTGCTCGGCCCGCCGCCAGTATTCGTCGGCGCTGCCGTCCGGCGCGCCGTCCGCCTGCCACAGCCGGTACGCCCGCTCGCGGATCCGCGTTTCCCTGTCTTCGTTCATGCCGTTCTCCGTGTCTGCCATGGCGATCACCGATCCGGGCGCGACGGCGCCGACACCGCACCGAGCGTCGACGACATCGCGCCGTCCGCGGCCGTCGCCAGATCGCCCAGCGCGACGATGCCGACCAGCCGCTTCTGTCGGTCGACCACCGGCACGCGGCGAATCTGCGCGTCTTCCATCTTCTTTTGCACCGCCGAAACGTCGTCGTCCTCGTAACACCAGTTCGCGGGTCCGCTGACGACGCCCTCGACCGCCTCGTCCGGCGGCACGCCCATCGATACCGCGCGCACGACGATGTCGCGGTCCGTCAGCATGCCGATCAGCCGTGTGCCGTCGCACACGGGCAGCGCGCCGACGTTCAGGTCGTCCATCAGTCTGGCCGCATCGCGCAGGCTCTGCGTCGGGCCGATGGTCGCGGCGTCGCGTGTCATCACTTCCGATACACGTGTCATGTTTCGCTCCTTGGAAAGCCGCCCACGGCGGCCTGCTTCACGAGCATCGCGCGTTCCGGCCGTCGCGCGGGTCAGTCCTCCGTCGAGCAGCACACCGACGTCAGGCCGGCCGATTCGACGATCCGCATCAGTTGCTTCAGCATCGCGTCGGCGTCGGGCGCTTCGCGCCACTGCACGAACATTTCCTCCTCGCGCACCGCGCATGCGGTCGTTTCGCGAAAACGCTTCGTCCGGCACGTGAAGCCCGCGTCGCACAGTTGCTCGCCCAGTCGGGCGCGCGCAACCGACCCCAGCGGATATTCGACCGTGACCAGCGCGGTCCTGACGCGCCGCAAGCGCTGCTCGACCAACCGCAGCGGCCAGACGACCAGCAGCGCCAGCACCAGCCCGAGCGCGCCGAGCGACAACTGGCCGCCGCCGATGCACAGCCCGATGACCGTCACGAACCACAGCGTCGCGGCGGTCGTGACGCCGGACACGAGGCCGTCGCGATGAAGGATCGCGCCGCCGCCGATGAAGCCCATCCCGGTCAGGATGCCGAGCGGCAGCCGCATCAGGTCGAGCACCGAGAACGCGCCCTCCGGTTTGCCCGCTTGCAGCAACAGCGCATTGACCTGCAGCATCGACAGGCACGCGGCGAGACAGACGAGGATCGTCGTGCGCAGTCCGGCCGTCTTGCCGGATTCGCTGCGATCGACGCCGATCAGCCCGCCCGCGACGAGCGCCAGCAGGATCCTGACGAGAACGTCGTGCCACTGCAGTACGACCGGCATCGGTTCCATGCGCGCCTCCCATGCAAATCGTCATGTGTCGGGGCGCGAACGCCGCCGACGACGCTCGACCGAGCAAGGACCGGACCCGCGTTCGGGGTGCGGCGGCGCGTGTAGCGAGTCGGACGGAATTGTAGAAAGGGGCGTTGCGCGCGTACCGCGCGTACCGCGGGAGAGCGACCGACGGCCGCCGTCGGCTTTGGCCCGCGCTTTGCGACGACCGGACAAAATGCATTCGAGCGATCGTGCCGCACGGGCCCGAATCGTGCCCCGCACGCCCGATTACGCCGCGGCGACCGCCGCCCACGCTCGCCCTGCCCGATACGCCCCCTTACGAAGGAGTTCGACCATGCTCACGCAGAAAACGAAAGACATCGTCAAGGCCACGGCCCCTGTCCTCGCGCAACACGGTTACGACATCATCAAATGCTTCTATACGCGCCTGTTCGACGCGCATCCGGAGCTGAAGAACGTGTTCAACATGGCGCACCAGGAACAGGGCCAGCAGCAGCAGGCGCTGGCGCGCGCCGTCTATGCCTATGCGGAAAACATCGAAGACCCGGGCAGCCTCGCGGCCGTGCTGAAGAACATCGCGAACAAGCACGCGAGCCTGGGCGTGCGGCCCGAGCACTACCCGATCGTCGGCGAACACCTGCTCGCGGCGATCAAGGAGACGCTCGGCGACGCGGCCACCGACGACATCATCTCGGCGTGGGCGCAGGCCTACGGCAACCTCGCCGACGTGTTGATGGGCATGGAAAGCGGCTTGTACGAACGGTCGTCGGGACAACTCGGCGGCTGGACCGGCTGGCGCAGCTTCGTCGTGCGCGAGAAGCGGCCGGAGAGCACCGTGATCACCTCGTTCATCCTGGAACCGGCCGACGGCAAGCCGGTCGCGAACTTCGAGCCGGGCCAGTACATCAGCGTCGCGGTCGACGTGCCCGAGCTCGGCCTGCAGCAGATTCGCCAGTACAGCCTGTCGGACATGCCGAACGGACATACGTACCGGATTTCGGTGAAGCGCGAAAGCGGCGGCGCCTATCCGCCCGGCTATGTCTCGTGCCTGCTGCACGACCGCGTGAACGTCGGCGACGAGATCAAGGTGGCGGCGCCGTACGGCAGCTTCCACATCGACGTCAACGCGAAAACGCCGATCGTGCTGATCAGCGGCGGCGTCGGGCTGACGCCGATGATCAGCATGCTCAAGCGCGCGATCCAGGATCCGCAGCGGCAGGTGGTGTTCGTGCACGGCGCGCGCAACAGCGGCGTACATGCGATGCGCGACCGGCTGCGCGAGACCGCGAACACGTATGCGAACTTCAATCTCGTCGTGTTCTACGACGATCCGCTACCGCAGGACATCGAAGGAACGGATTACGACCTGAAGGGTCTGGTCGACGTCAACGCGATCAAGGGCGCGATCCTCTTGCCCGATGCCGATTACTACATCTGCGGCCCCGTACCGTTCATGCGGATGCAGCACGATGCGCTGAAGAACCTCGGCATCCACGAGGCGCGGATTCACTACGAGGTGTTCGGGCCGGATCTGTTCGCCGAATGAGCGCGGGCCTCCGCTCGTCGCGCGGGACGGCGGCGGCGGACTCACTGCCGCCCGCAACCATCTTCCGGACCTCCTCGTCGGCATGGCCGACGGAGCACGCGTGCCCACGCACGACGCGCGCCCTCGATCTCCGTATCCGATCGGATACCGACGTCCTCGCTGCAATCATTTCGCGACATTCGGTTCCCGATCGGATACGAAACGACGTCCCAAGCATCGCGATTCCCAGTTCGTTCCCGTGCGAATACGAATTGATGCCCGAGCCCGCGAGTTATGCAATACTGTTCCCGATCAGATACGAAGCACGGAGAACGTCATGTTGGAGTCCCGGTCCGTCGACACGATCGGCACGCTCGCCCACCTCATTCGCGCGGCGCGGATCCAGCAGGGATTCACGCGGGACGAACTCGCGAACGCGACCGGGTTGTCGCCGAAATTCATCAGCCAGGTGGAAGCCGGCAAGCCGACCGCGCAAATCGGCAAGGTCATGCTGTTGCTCGGCGAACTGGGTGTGCGGCTGTATGCCGAATCGTCGATCGAGATTTCCGAAGCCGCCGCGCTGAAGGCCGCGCAACGCCGCAGGAGCAGCCATGGCGGCTAGAACGCTGATCGCGTCCGCGAACGGCGTGCGCATGGGCACGCTGACCGACGACAAAGGCATCTGGTCGTTCGCGTACGACGCGAACTGGCTCGCATCGCCCGCCGCGTATCCGCTGTCGCCGGCGTTCCCGCTTCGCGCCGGCGTCTTCACCGACACGTCGACCGATCGCCCGGTCCAGTGGTTCTTCGACAACCTGCTGCCGGAGGAAGGCATGCGCACGTCGCTCGCGCGCGAGGCGAAGGTCGATGCGGCGGACGCATGGGGCCTGCTCGCGTACTTCGGCCGCGAATCGGCCGGCGCGCTGACGCTGCTGGCCGACGGCGAGCACGAAGCGGCCGGCGGCCTGCAACCGCTGCCGCTCGACGAACTCGAGCGCCGGATTCAGGCGATGCCCGAGCGCGCGCTGACGGCCACCGCGCCCAAGCGCATGTCGGCGGCCGGCGCGCAGCAGAAGCTGCTGCTGGTGCTGCGCGGCGATGCGCCCGACTACGCGCTGTTCGAGCCGGTCGGCAGCGAGCCGTCGATGCACCTGCTCAAACCCGACATGCGCGCGGCCGGCTATCCGCATTCGGCGATCAACGAGTTCTTCTGCATGCGGCTCGCGAAGAAGATGGGGCTCGACGTACCCGACGTTCATTTCCTGCGCGCGCCGTCCGCCTGCTACGTGATCGACCGGTTCGACCGCGACGTCGCATCCGAGCCGGCCGGCCGCGTGCATACGATCGACGCGATGCAACTGCTGAACTACGACCGCGGTTTCAAATACCAGCGGGCCAATGCGCAGGAGCTTGCCCGCGCGATCGACCGCACCAGCACGCGCGCGCTGACACGCCTGTCGGTGTTCCGCTGGACCGTGTTCAACGTGGTGGTCGGCAACGCCGACGCGCACCTGAAGAACCTGTCGTTCTTCGTCGATGCGCGCGGCTACCGGCTCGCGCCGTTCTACGACATCGTCAGCACGGTCGCGTATCACACGCCGACGCACCGCCCCGACCATCGCGGCGATCACTGGCCGCACTGCGAGCTGACGATGCCGCTCGGGCATGCGACGCGGTTCGCCGATATCGACGTGGAGGCGCTGGTCGCGTTCGGTCAGGCGCTCGGGCTCAGGGAGAAAGCGGCCGCCACTGAACTGCAGCGTTTTCTCGAACCGCTCGATCGTCACGTCGAGCAGACGCTCGATGACGTGCGGAACGTCGCGCATCCGGACGCCGGGGAAATGCGGTTGCTGAATTCGATCGTTGCCATGCCGATCGCGGAGATGGGGCGCGTGCTGCGGACCCCGCACGGGTAAACGGCGATGCGCGGATGGCCGGCCCACCTCGCTGAACGAATCTTTCGACACATCAGCGAAGGCATGAAATTTTAATTCACAATTTACCGCACCTTTCCCTGACGATTATCTTCCTATACTCGCCAAGCTCCCCACCAATAACAACAAACGAAATATACGCCAACCCTGAAATTTTCCCGAATAAGACTGTTCCGACCACCCCAAATGTCGACATTGACGCGGTCAATATTCCAGCCCCGGTATAAAACGAAGAGGAGGCAAAGATTTTCTTCTCAGACAGGAAGTTAATCGACTCTATGACATATCTGCTGACGAGGTAAACGCAAACCGCACCAGATAGTCCATATGCAATGTAATTTGCAACCAGATTCGGCTTTGACACGGCAATCAAAATTATACCAAATACACACGCAACAGCATTGATTTTTATTATCTTGACAATGCCACTCTCAGGACTATTCATCATGATCAACGCGGCCTCAACAATTTGATAATGAAAGAGACGGAAGCGGATATATCCATATATCCGCTTCGCCTTCCTCAAGTCATATTAGGGGCCGTTTTTACCCGTGATGGCTTTCCACATGCCATCCGGGATATTTCCGCCAATATAGCCGCCCAATGCCGCTCCTGCTCCCGGGCCATATATCGCACCCAAGCCGGCTCCGATAACTGCACCTCCAACAGTACCCACACCAGGAACAACTGATCCTATACATGCCCCTAGTGCGCCGCCTGCTTCTGCACCACCGACTCGGCCAGCGAGCCATCCGACAGCGGAACCGACCAGCGCTCCCTCTCCTGCCGCCCCGGAAACAGCTGCGATTTCTTCTTTAGTAAGCTCTGCGAACATTACATGTCACCTCGCTTGATTGAACTAAAAATTGGCGGTGCTGATCCTGCGATAAGGATCAGCCCGGCAATTCTATCCCTGCCCCCACTAAATGCAAATGATTCGTATTTGCATTTAGTGGGGGGATCACGTCTCAGTTGGATGCCTGGCGGATTGCTCGCGCATCCGGCAGACACTCGATACGCGTGCCGATGCACATCCGATGGCACGATGCTTGCCGGTTGATGGACGGATCGACCATCTATCCCGGTTCGGCGACCACGGTCGCGGCGGTGCCGGGTTCTGGCGCGGTAATCGTCCGCGAGCGCTTCACCTCGCTTTCGGTCGGGCTCTGGTCGATTTTGATCATCGCCGCGGCCGATCTGTCACAGATGGTCCTTGGGTCGCCAAGCTCCCATGTCACGGAGGTATCTGCACTACATCTATCGGGATAAGTATTCTTATCACAATAGCTTCATTAACCCATCAAACCTGCGTTTGCGAAAACGCCCCGCATGCGGCGAGGCGTCCACCGGCTCACCGCCCGATCGGCAAGCCGGTCGGTTCGATCCAGCCGAGCTTGTACGCGATCAGCAGCGACAGAAACAGCATGACCGACAACCCGACGCGCGCGGCGAGCGACCACGCCATCCGCTTGGACTTGCCGCGATCGTGATTCATGAAGTACAGCGCGAAGATCAGGCTCGCGATGATCATCGCGAATGCCACAGAGACCAGCAGGGTTTTCATTGCCGTTGCCTTTGAAGTTCCGAATCGGCCCGAATCAGTTCGGCCAGTTTGTGCCGCTCGTCGGCGACGCCGCCGACGCCCGACGCCGGCCAGTCCAGCGCGACGCCGTTGCCGAGCGAATCGCGCACGAGTGCCTGGTAGCGCCGGTCGTTGATCGTGCCGTGCTCCATCGTGTCGGAGATCTCGCGCCGGAACGGCAGCGGGAAACTCGCGTACGCGCGCGACAGCGCCGCGTATTGTCTCGCATCGATCTCTTTCGACGATGGTATGACGGTCCAGATCACCACGGCGACGATGGCCGTGAACGGAATCGCCGTGTAGCGAAGGATGAACTTGATCGGGGTCATGAAGCGGTGAGCAGAAGTGATCGCAAGCGCGCGCTGCGGAGAAACGGCCAGCCGGCGGCGCCTCGCATCATTGTACTGAAAGCACCATCCAGCCAACAGAGTATGATAATGGAATTACCATGTTCATCACATGAATAGACGGCCCGGCATCCGGCGCGGACGGCGTGCGCGCCACGCTGCCCACGCCGGTTTTCCGCCTGTACCCGCGCATCCGCGACGATAGAGCGAAGCCCTTATGCCAGCGCAGTATTTCCGAAACCTGACGGGAAAACACCGCAGTGCGGCCGCGAACCGCCAGCTCGGGTTTTCGCTCGCGTTCGTCGCCGGCGCGGCCAATGCCGGCGGCTTTCTCGCGGTCAAGCAGTACACGTCGCACATGAGCGGCATCGTGTCGGCAATCGCCGACCAGACGGCCCTCGGCGACGTACGGTTCGCGCTCGCCGGCATCAGTTCGCTCGGGTCGTTCCTGATCGGCGCCAGTTGCTCGGCGATCCTCGTCAACTGGGGGCGCCGCCGCGGGCTGCACAGCCAGTTCATGCTGCCGCTGCTAGTCGAAGCCGCGCTGCTGTTGCTGTTCGGGCTGCTCGGCAGCCACCTCGCGCTGTGGGAAACCTTCTTCGTGCCGGTGACCGTGACGCTGCTGTGCTTCATCATGGGGCTGCAGAACGCGACGATCACGAAGCTGTCGGGCGCGGAAATCCGCACGACGCACGTGACGGGCATCGTGACCGATCTCGGCATCGAGCTCGGGAAGCTGTTCTACTGGAACCGCTCGGCCATCGACGTCGACGCGCACGCGGTGATCGCCAACCGTTCGAAACTGAGGATTCACGCGACGATGCTCGCGTCGTTCTTCGTCGGCGGCCTCGCCGGCGCCATCGGTTTCAAGCATGTGGGCTACGTATCGACCGTGCCGCTCGCGGCGATACTCGTCACGCTCGCGATCGTGCCGGTGATCGACGATCTGCTCGCGCTGCTGCGCAGCAGACGCTGACCGTGCGCCACGGGCGGCGCTTGCGCACGGCAACGCCGAAAGCGGATCGATTATAATTTGATTAACATACCGACCACCCTCGCCCCGTCATGGAAACGAAAACCGCCCGCCTGACCGTCCTGATCGATCCCGCGAAGAAGGAAGCCTTCGAGATGCTCTGCGCGGAGCAGGATCTTACGCCGTCGCAAGTCGTGCGGCAGTTGATCCGCGAATATCTCGACCGGCACGGCGTCACGTACAAGACCCGGAGCGCGATCGGCAAGCGCGTGAAATAAGCGCGGCCGCAAAGGCACGCGCCGCCGCTCAGTGCCCCCAGGTATCCGCAACGACCGTTACGCGCCGATCTCCCAGCGTTCGTGCGACTGCGCGCGCCAGACCAGCCGGCGCGGATCGATGCCCTCGCCGTGCTTCATGCGCCTCGCGGTGGCCGCCAGCTTCAGTTCGCCGGCCTGCGGGCAGGCAAGCGCCCGCTCCAGCAGGATACGCAACGACGGCAGCCGGCTGCCGTCCTTCCATGCGAATGCAACGAAGTTGTTGTCGTCGCCGCACGGCGCCAGCGCATACGACGAACCGAATACCGATCGCAGTTGCTCGAGGTGCTGCGGCAATGCCGGATCGTCGTCCATGAAATTGATCGCGAGCACCCCGGATTCGCTCAGGCGCGCGCGGCACGCGTCGAGGAAGGTGCGGCCCGCACAGCGGCCGCGCATACCGTCGGCGACGAACGCATCGTGCAGGATCACGTCCGTGCGGACGTCCGCCCGTTCCAGATGATCCGCGCCATCCGCGCATATCACGCGCAAGCGCGCATCGTCGGCAGGAATCCTGAACACGTTGCGCAGCGCGATCACGTCAGGATTGATCTCGACCGCGTCGATCGCGGTGCCGGGCAGGTGGCGATAGCAGTACTTCGCGAGCGAACCGCCGCCGAGCCCGAGCATGCAGATGTGTGCGGGATCGGCCTGCAGCAGCAGGAAACCCATCATCACGCGCGTATAACCGAGCGTCAGCTGCACCGGATCGCGCAGCGACATGAAGCTTTGGGTGCCGAAATGATCGAAGTGCAGCGAGAGCGCGTGCTGCGTCTCCAGCACGAAGGGCCGGCCGTCGTTCAGCGGCGTCGCCAGGAACCTGACGAACGCGTCGTAGGAAGTTCGATCCTCGGCCATGCGCGGGTACTCGGCTGAAAACTCGGCGGATGAAAACGCGGATGCGACGGTCACGTGAACCGTGCGCTCAGAACTTCTTCAGGTAGCACGCCTTCAGCATGAAACCGCCCATGTCGGTCTTGCAGTCGACTTCGTGATCGCCGCCGACGAGCCGGATGCTCTTGACCTTGGTGCCCATCTTCAGCGTGATCGACGAACCCTTCACGCGCAGATCCTTGATCAGCACGACCGAATCGCCGTCCGACAGCACGTTGCCGTTCGCGTCCTTGACGACGTCGCCTGCCGGTTCGTCGCCGGCCTCGGCGCCGGCGTCGGCCGACCATTCATGGCCGCAGTCCGCGCACACGGTCAGCGCGCCGTCGGGATAGGTGTTTTCCATCGCGCATTGCGGGCAGGCGGGAGCGTTCATTGCGGTTTCCATTCGGGGAGGCGTTCGGGTCGATCGAGGATGCGGACGAGCAGGTTGCGCGCCCGGAGGTGCGGCGACGCGCCCGCGGCAGGACCGCGAGCCGGCATCGGCGCACACGGCATTATAATGCAATTCACATGATCAGGCCGATGCATTATAATCGTCCACTTTCGACAATCCGCGAATTTGAATGCACCTTTGCAGCGGATGTCGGCAAGTTCGCGCCGAATGGCGCATGCAATCCGCCCGGCCGGCGCCCCGCGACCCTGCGGGAAATCGTCGATGCCGGCCGCCCGAGGTCCCGCAGCACGTGCGCAACCGTGCATGTCGCGCGCTGCCGCGCCCACCCGCCCGGAGGCTTCCAGCATCGTGCCAACCGTCGTGTACGTTGAAATCGGCCCCGCCTGGAACCGCAATCGGGGGCGCGCCGCGCGCGACGCGGCCGTCGCCGCGGCACGCCGCTTCGAGAGCGACATCCAGTTGATCGCGAACGGGCACGGCAGCAACGCAAAAGACAGCGGCGCGATTGCGGCGCTCCAGGTTCACGGCGGCACGTCGGCCCAGGTGCTCGCCACCGGCCCCGACGAGGAAGCGGCGCTGCACGCGCTGCTGCCGTTGCTCCAGGCAAGCTGACGCCCGGCGCCGCCGATTCAGCGGCCGCGCGCCGTCCACCGAAACGCCATTTCCAGAGGAAGCGATGAACGACAACCTGACGTCCAACACCCCCAACCTGTCGGCCTCCGCGATCTGGGCGCTCGAACGCCTCGCGGATGTTCGTTACGGCCGCGACGCGCCGGCGCTCGGCTGGTCGATCGAACAGGAACTCGTCGGCGCGGGCTTCGTCAGCCATGCGGCGAACGGACGCTCAGGCGCGTCGATCACCGCGCAGGGTCGCAATTTCCTGAAGAGCCGCAAGTAACCTGCCGTTCGGCACGGACGCGATGCCGCGTTGTGCGCAACGCGCGCGCATCGATGCGCCGCCGTCGGGAAGCGGGCCGACCGCTCGCCGCAGTCGGTATGCGCGACGGGGATTCGCCATCGGGCGGCGAACGGCCCGCATTCGTCGAGCGCCCCGCGGACGCGCCGGACCGCGACGTCGTCACTCGGGCCGGTTGGTGCGGGCAGCGCCGGACCCGGCCATCCGCGCGATGCGGTCGCATGCACCGATGCAGGTGGGGATTTGCGTCCACATCGCCGTTTACGCGGTATCGTACGAGGCCCAAGCGCGGCGCGCTGCGTCGCCGCCCCTTCCTCATGGAACGCCCGATGACATTCAGCGCCGTACCCCCCGTTTCGTCCCCGCCCGTTCTCGATACGCCGCGCCTGATTCTCGAAGGCCATCCGCTCGGCGACTTCGACGCGCTCGCCGCGATGTGGGCGGAACCCGGCGTCGTCGCGCACATCTTCAACGGCGAGCCTTCCAAGCCGCGCGACTCGTGGATGCGCATGCTCGCGTATCGTGGGCTGTGGCCGCTGCTCGGCTATGGCTACTGGGCGATCCGCGAAAAGGCGTCGGGCCGCTATGTCGGCGATCTCGGCTTCGCGGATTTCCACCGGAACATCGAGCCGCCGATTCGCGGCGTGCCGGAAGCCGGCTGGGCGCTGGCGACATGGGCGCAAGGCAACGGCTACGCGACCGAGGCGCTCGCTGCCGCGCTCGAATGGCTCGACGCGCAGCAGCGGTTCGAGCGCAGCGTGTGCCTGATCGCACCGACCAACGTCGCATCGATTCGGGTCGCGGAGAAAGCCGGTTACGGCGAGCCGCAGCGCATCCGCTTCAACGATGCCGATTCGTTGATGTTTTCGCGCAGGCGTCGCTAAGCGGGGCGAGCCGGGGCCGGGTCAATCGGCGACCGGTTCGTAGCAATGCATGAACAGGCCGTCGTCCATCGGCCAGCAGTTGCCGCATTCGTCGCGCAGGATCCAGTCGCCCGGCTTCACCGAGCGCCAGCCTTCCGGCGTCGCGACCGCCCACCTGCCGTGACGGCGCTCTACCCGTTCATGGTCGCCGTCGGCGAACCAGCGCGTTGCCTCGACCTGCCCGGCGCGTTTTCTGAATTTCATGCCACCACCGAAAGAAACGAATCTCAGTGTCGCGTTGCCGCGGCACCGGTGTCGAGCGACCGCGGCCACACCCTCAGCGCGCTCGTTGCCGCGCGGGCCGCGTGCAACGCCGTCCAGCCTTCCGCGATGAGCGCCTCCAGCGTGTCGCGCGCGACGGTGGAGATCCGGACGTCGATCTCCTGCAGTTTCAGCAGCGCCGACACGACCTCGTCCGGTTGATCGGGTGCGAGCGCAACGATGAACGCCGAACGCCTCTCGGCAGCCCGGACGGCCTCGCTCCAGTCGGCACGCGCCACCGCTGCTTCGATCGCATGCGTGAGCGACTCGAGACTCAGGACGACTTGCAACGGCGTCATTTCGCCTCCCCGTGAATAATTCGCACTGTCCGCTTGCCCGCTCGCCGGGAGCCTGCGCGGCGTCGGTCCCACCCGCGCGCCTCCGGTCCCGCACGCGCGCAGCATGACTCGACGTGTCGTCGACGCAGGCAGTCGATGCGGCGGGAAACGGACGCCACCGCAGTATGCGAGGCGAGTGAGTCAGGTTCGGGAATTGTAGGAACAGGACGCGCCCACGTCGGTAATATTTTGTAATGATATGTCGACTAACCTTGCCTGGCTTGGGTTCGGCCGGTGCGAACGCGATTCGCGACGCCGGATTGGCGCAAACGTTTTCGTCTGAAGGATGCCCGCTCGCGCATCGCCGCGCGCGCCGCGCCGGATCTCGCCTCGCCCCGTTTCAATCGCGCACGCGGCCCGGCGCCGCCCGCCCCGCGCTTTCCCCCTTCCGGCAGCGATTGGCCCATAGCTCAGTTCACCGAACGATTCAGATTTCGTCACATACCGCCGGAATGTTGCGCAGTATCATCCACGTCGCTTCGGCTACGACGCGCTCGGACTGGGCCTGACCGCTCGCCACCTTCCCCGTTTTGCCCCTTCGTTTACCGATGCCGATCCGAATCCTGCTCGTCGAAGACGACGTCCCGCTGTCCGCGCTGATCGCCGACTATCTGCGCCAGCATCATTACCAGGTGGACACGCTGTACGACGGCGCCGGCGCGGTGCCGGCGATCGTCGCGAGCCGCCCCGACCTGGTGCTGCTCGACGTCAACCTGCCGGGCAAGGACGGCTTCGAGATCTGCCGCGAGGCACGCGTGCATTACGACGGCATCGTGATCATGGTGACGGGCCGCGACGAACCGTTCGACGAATTGCTCGGCCTGGAACTCGGTGCGGACGATTTTCTCCGCAAGCCGGTCGAGCCGCGCCTGCTGCTCGCGCGGATCAAGGCGCAGTTGCGGCGCACGCGCGTGCCGGCGGGCGACCCCGTGCCGGATTCGCCGCAGCGATACGTGTTCGGCAAGTTCTCGATCGACCGGGCCGATCGCCGCGTGCATCTTCCCGACGGCAGCATGCCACGTTTGACGTCGACCGAATTCGACCTGCTGTGGGCCCTCGTGTGTCGCGCGGGCGAGGTGGTCAGCCGGGAGGACCTGACGCTGCTGCTGCGCGGCATCGCGTTCGACGGCCTCGATCGTTCGATCGACGGCCGCATCTCGAAGCTGCGCCGCAAGCTGCGCGACGATGCGAACGAACCGAAACGGATCAAGACCATCCGCTCCAAGGGCTATCAGTTCAGCAAGCACGCGTGGGATTGAGGCCGTGCGTGGACCGACGGACGGCATCGTGCAAACGCGGCCCGCGATGTCCGGCGCGCGCTCGCGGCTATTGCGGGCGAGCCGCACCGGCATCCGCATTCGTGCCCGGGCCGGCCTGCCATCCGCCGCCGAGCGCCTTGTACAGCGCGACGAGATCGGTCGTCGTCTGCAGCGCACCCTGCTCGGCCTGCTGCCGGCCCTCCGACCATTGCCGCTCGGCGTCCAGCACGTCGAGAAACGGCGACAACCCCTTCCGGTAGCGATCGCGCGCGAGGTCCAGCGCGCCCTGTTCGGCCTTCACCGCATCGTCGAGCGCGGCCGCGCGCGCCTGGTCGGTGCGGTACACGGCCAGCGCATTGTCGACGTCGCGCAGCGCGACGAGCACCGCCTGCCGGTAGGTCAGCGCCGCCTCGGCCTGGCGCGCCTGCGACAGCCGCAGGTTCGACACGAGCGCGCCGCCGGAAAAGATCGGCAGCGACACGGCCGGCCCGAACGCATAGAACAGATGCGACCAGTGCGCGAGCTCGCGCACGTGCGACGCACGCAGGCCGACCTGCCCCGTCAGCGAAATGTCCGGATAGAACTGCGCGACCGCGACGCCGACGTCGGCGGTGGCCGCATGCAGCTCGGCTTCCGCGCGGCGGATGTCGGGGCGCCGGCGCGCGAGCGTCGACGGCAGGCCGACGGGTACGGTCGGCGGCACGTCCGGCAACGCGCGCGGGGCGGCGAGCCAGTCGTCGAGCGCGCCCGGCGCGCCGCCGACCAGATACGCGAGACCGTTGCGCAGCAGCACGATCTGCTGGTCGAACTGCGGCAGTTGCGCGCGAATCTGCGCGAGCCGCGCGTCGGCGCTGCGCACGTCGAGATCGCTCGCGAGACCATGCGCGGCCTGCTCGCGCGTCAGGTCGAGCAATTCGCGCTGCGCGCGTTGCAGGTCGTCGGCGAGCGCGCGCTGCGCTTGCGCGCCGCGCAGTTGCAGATAGGTCTGCGCGACCTCGGCCTCGAGCGACAGCAGCGCGTCGTCGCGGCTCGCGACCGCCGCGCTCGTCTGCGCGCCGGCCGCTTCGACCGAGCGGCGCACGCGCCCGAACAGGTCCAGCTCCCACGATGCGTCGAACCCGGCCTGCCACAGGTTGACCGGCGCCTCAAGGGCATCGAGCGCGCCGCGCGCGCCTTGCTGCACGCTCGCGCCGGTTCCCGGCCCGAACCGGTCGAGCGGCGAGCCCGGCGCACCGAGGCGATCGACGCGCTGGTCGATGCCTTGTTCCTCGACGATGCCTTGCAGGCCGAGCTGTTCGCGCTGGTAGCTCGCGGTCGCACGCACGTCCGGTAAACCCTGCGCGGCGGCGGCGCGCACCTGCGCGCGCGCCTGTGCGATGCGCAGCACGGCGGCCTGCACGTCGAGGTTGTCGTGCGCGGCGCGCTCGACGAGCCGGTCGAGCAGCGGATCGCCGAATGCGCGCCACCAGCGCGGATCGGGGTCTGCGTCGATCGTCGGCGAAGACCGTGCGGCCGCGCCGGATGCGGGGGCCGCCGCCCGGCCGTCCGCCTGCATCGCATGCCAGGTGTCCGGGACGTCCGCGTGCGGCGGCTGGTAGTCGGGCCCGACGGTGCAGCTGGCGACACCGGCGCATCCGATGAATATCGCCGCCGCGCGACACGCGATAGCGCGAATCAGGCGGCGGTTGCGGTGATCCCGATGCATGTGCATGTCAATGCCCTCCCGCGCCGCCCGCGGCCTTCGCCGGCGTGAACAGGAACGTCAGCGGAATGCTGAACGCGCAGAACACCGCGAGGATCGCGAACACGTCGATATACGCGAGGATCGTCGCCTGCGCGATGAACGTCTCGTACAGCCGCCCGTTCGCCGTCTGCAGCGCGGCCGACGGCGGCGCGCCCGTCAGCGCGGCGATCGCGCGCGCGTTCTCCTGCAGCGCGTCCTGGAAGTTCTGCGACAGCGTCGACATGTGCGTGGACAGATGGGCCATGCGCGCCTGCGTGCGTTCGCGGATCAAGGCGGTCGACACCGAGATGCCGATCGAGCCCGCGACGTTGCGGAACATCGTGAACAGCGCGGACGCGTCGTCGTTGAGCCGCTGCGGCACGGTCAGGTACGCGAGCGTCGTGATCGGCACGAACATGAAGCCGATCGCGAGCGACTGCGCACACCGGATCATCATGAGGTGCGTGTAGTCGATGTCGGGCACCAGCGTGCGCGAATAGATCAGCGACGCGCACAGCAGCACGAAACCGAACCCGACGAGATAGCGCGTCTGCACGTGCGGCATCAGCCGGCTCACGAGCGGAATCTCGAGCGTGATCAGCAGCGCGCCGGGCGACAGCACGAGCCCCGCGAGCGTCGCCGTGTAGCCGAGACGCTGCTGCGCGAGCTGCGGCACGATCACCGCGCTGCCGTACAGCACGGCCGCGAACGTCGCGATCGTCACGCAGCCGAGCGCGAAATTGCGGTCGCGCAGGCACGACAGGTCGACCACCGGTTTCTTCGTGCGCAGCAGCCACAGCGTCGCGCCGATCAACCCGAGTGCGGACAGCACCGCAAACACGCGGATGAAGTTCGAGCCGAACCAGTCCTCGTCCTCGCCGCGATCGAGCATCACCTGCAGGCAACCGAGCCCGATCGCGATCAGCCCGATGCCGATGTAGTCGATGGAGATCCCGCGCTCGGCGCCGCGCCGCCACGGCGGATCCTCGACGAGCTGCATCACCGCGAGCACCGTCAACGCGCCGATCGGCACGTTGAGCAGGAACACCCAGCGCCACGAGAAATGGTCGGTGATCCAGCCGCCGAGCGTCGGCCCGAGCACCGGCGCGACGACGATCGCGATCGCCGAGATCGAGAACGCGCGGTTGCGCTGCTCGGGCGGAAACGTATCGAGGATGATCGACTGCTGGTTCGGCTGCAGCCCGCCGCCGAACAGCCCCTGCAACACGCGGAACACGATCAGTTCGCCGAGGTTGGTCGCGACGCCGCACAGGAACGAGCACACGGTAAACGCGGCGATGCACAGCAGGAAGTAACGCTTGCGGCCGAGCATGCGCCCGAGGAAGCCCGAGATCGGCAGCACGATGCCGTTCGCGACGAGATACGACGTGAGCGTCCAGGTCGCCTCGTCGTAGCTCGCCGACATCGTGCCGGCGATGTGCGGCAGCGCAACGTTGACGATCGTCGTGTCGAGGATTTCCATGAACGCGGCGAGCGTGACGACGATCGCGATGAGCCACGGGTTCGCGGCGGGACGCCACGTGCCATCGGATGCGCCGCTGCGATCGGGCGGCCGGTTCATCGGCGGGCCTCGTCAGGCGGGAACGGCATGCGGGTATCGGGCATCGGATCGCTCCGGTCGGAACCGGCCGCGGTACGGCGGCCGGTCATTTCAGATGGACGGTCGGCACGACCGACAGGCCGAGACCGAGCGGCGGACGGGTCGGCAGCGGACCGTCGAGCACGATCTTCACCGGCACGCGCTGCACGATCTTCACGAAGTTGCCGGTCGCGTTCTCGGTTGGAAACGCGGAGAAGCGCGACCCGCTGCCGAGCTGGATGCTGTCGACGTGGCCGTGCAGATCGAGATCCGGATACGCGTCGACCGACACGTCGACGCGGTCGCCGATGCGCATCCGCTCGAGCTGCGACTCCTTGAAATTGGCGGTGATCCACACGCGCGGCGTGACGATCGAGAAGATCGACGTGCCCGGTTGCAGGAACGAGCCCAGTTGCACGTTGCGTCGCGTAACCCAGCCGTCGGACGGCGCGCGCATTTCGCAGTACGACAGGTTCAGGTTGGCCGTCTCGAGCTGCGCGCGCGCCTGCAGCACCTGCTGGCGGCGCTCCTCGACGGCCGTCTCGGCCTGCCGGATCTGCTGCGGCACGAGGCTCGCGGTACGCGCCTGCGCCTGGGCCATCGCGACGTTCGCGTCGGCGGTCGCGCGCTGCGCGTCGGCGGCGTCGATCGCCTGCTGCGACGTCGCGCGCGCATCGACCGCGCGCTGCCGCGTCTGCGCGGCGAGCGCCTGCCGGTACGCGGCTTCCGCGGATTCGATCTGCGCGCGCGCCTGCCGGTACTGGGCCGGATACTGCACGCGCGCGATATCGAGCTGCACGCGCGCCGCGTCGAGCTGCGCCTGCGCGAGACCGAGCTGCGCCTGCGCCGCGTCGACCTGCGCGCGGTAGTCGCGCGGATCGATCTCGACGAGCACGTCGCCGCGCCGCACGAACGTGTTGTCGTCGACCGCCAGCCGCGTCACGTAGCCGGACACGTGCGGCGCGACCGCGATCGCGTTGCCGTCGGTATACGCATCGTCGGTGCTGACCTGGTTGCGCGTCGCGAACCACCAGACGAACCCGGCGACGAGCAGCACGAACACCACCGCGCCGAGGATGATCAGCGGCTTTTTGCCGGGGCGCTTGCGTTCGCCGTCGCCGTTGCCGCCTTCTCCGTCGCCGCCGGTGCGCCCGCCGCGATCGTCGTGCGGACGGTGGTCGCCGCCACCGCCGCCCGGTGCGTCGGTCGGGCGCTCGCTGCTGCCGTCCGGCGCGGCGCCCGAACCCCCGCCGCCGGGCTGGCTGTCGCCCGCACGCATGACGGCGGTGGGCCAGCGGGCGGGCAGCGACGTCGACGGCACGGCATCGGGCAACGCCGGCGCGAACGCGTCCGGCGCACCGGCGCCGCGCCGTCCGGGCGTCGACGCGCGCCGGAGCGCGACGCCGAATCGCTCGCGAACGGATAACGGGCACAGGATCGCATCGGGCATGAAACGGGGCTCCAGGCGGCGGCCGCGAGCGTCATTGCCCGCGCCGACCTCAAGCGCGCGGTCAAGCAAACAGCGGACCCGGCGACGTACTTCGCCCGAACCCGGCACGCCCGATGCGCGACGGGTACGCTTCGACGGCCCCGACAGGATTCGCGAACCATGACACGCTCGACCTCGCTCGATACCGACACGCGCGACGAAGATCGCGGCGACAGCACGCCCGGCCCCGAAGGCAAGCGCCGCGGCACGGCCACGCCGCCGCCGCGCAGCGCACGCGACCCGGCCGAAGGCAAGCCGGCCGAGCCGGAAGGCGGAACGCCGCCGCCTCGCACGCCATCGGGCGAACACGGCGATTCGTGACCGCCGCGCGTCGCATGGAAGCGCCGCCCGGGCGGCCGCGACAGGCGGCGGCAGAAATGACAAGCCGTTGAAAAATCGCGGACAGGCGGTCCGGCAGGCTTCCCCGCAACGCTCATGCGACGGCCGGCGCGGCGGCGACGCAGGAACGCATGTTGCGACACCGGCCCATGGATCTTTCAATCACCCGTCGCCCGCCCTTCATGACGCTCCCCGACCCGTCCGATTTCCCTCTGCGCGCGGTGCCGCTCGCGCCGCTGGCGAAGGAACGTGCAACGATCGTCTGCCATCGCAACCGGCGCGTGCTGCTGGTCGCGCGCGGACCGTCGTCGCGCTGGACGCTGCCGGGCGGCGTGATTCGCCGGGGCGAATCGGCGCTCGACGCCGCGCATCGCGAACTTCGGGAGGAAACGGGGCTCGTCGATCTCGAACTCGCGTATTTCTTCTACGTGGACGGAAGCGTGAAACGCCATCACGTATTCGTCGCGAACCTGCCGCGCGGCGCCCACGCGTGCCCGGGCCGGGAAATCGCGCTGTGCCGCTGGGTCCGAATCGACGCGGTGCCGCACTGGCCGGCGAGCGCGCCGACGCAGCGCATCATTCGCCAGTTCGCGGACCTGGACGCCGCGTGCGGTTGGTAACCGGCGCCGGTCACGCGTCTTTCGTCGACTTGCCGAGCCCGGCGACCGGCGACTGCGGATCGCGCGCGAGCCCTTGCGCGAAGACCTTCAGCCCTTCCAGCAGCGGCGTCAGCGCATCCCACAGCGCCTCGTCGTGCAGTAGCCGGTAGATGCCGCGCACGCCGGGCGCGACGTGCGCGTGCTGCGCCGGCTGCCATGCGCCGACGTGACGCAGTGCGTCGGCTGCCGCAAACGCAGCGCGGCCGAACTGTTCCGGCGGAATGCGCGACAGCGCCGTCACGAGCATCGCGAGATTCTGCATGCCGCTCTGCATGCCGGGCTTGTCGAGCGCGTCGACGAACGTGTCGGCCAGCCGCGCGTTCGCGCTGACCACCTCGTTCGCGAAGCGCAGGAAGCCGTGCCGATGCAGGCTGCCGAGCAGGTGTTCGAGCGCGTCATGCGCGCCGGGCTCCGGATGCGGAGGCGTCGTGTCGGGGGGCTGGCGTTCGGTCATGGGCTTGCTCCGGTTGGGGCGCCAGGCCGCCGTCGTGCCGGCAGCCGTGCGTGCGCCGAATGCGTGTCGTATTCGTTCGCCGGCCCGCCGGTGCGGGCAGCCGCGGCCACGTCAGTGCGCATGACCGCCGGGCGGCGCCTTGTATTCGCTGCGCGCGCCCATCGCGTCCTCGACGTGATGCACGCCATGCAGTGCGGCGACGCCGTCGATCAATGCCTGCCGTTCGGACTCCTCGACCTGCCCGGTCAGGCACACGTTGCCGCGCTCGACGCTCACGTCGATGTCGCGCGGGCGACCGACGAGCCGGCCGAGCGCGGCACGCACGCGCTCGGCGACCTGCACGTCGCTCGCATCGCCCGCGAGCCAGTCCGCCCGCAGGCCGGCGATCGCGCCGCGCGCATGGTCGGCCGCCCGCTTCGCCTGCGTATTCGCATAATCGACCACGCCATGCCGGCCCGCAACCGCCTTGTCGCGCAGATAAGCGCGTCGCCGCCGGCCGGACGAAGGATCGAGGAAGTACATCGCGGCCGCCCCGCACGCAACGGCCACCGCAAGATTCAACAACGGATTCGAAGGGGTTCTGGAGTTCATGGAGGCACCGTAGGCAATACCCGGGACAGCCGGGCTTCGTTTCGGCATGCAGCACGTGCCGTTCCCCGGTGCGAGCGTCGCGTGCAAGCCGTCGCGTCGCGATGCGCCGCCGGAAACGACAAGCGTTTGAAAAATCATCGGGCCGCGCATCGCTCGACCTGAAAATCGGAGAATCGGAAGCTCAGGGCTCGGGCGTGCCGGCCGTTTCCGCGCGCTTGCCGCCCGGCTCGTCCTCGCCGCGCTCGGCCGCGCGCTGCGCCATGTCGACGTAGGTCTGCGCGAGCGCGCGCAACTCCTCCTCCGACGCATCCTCGATCCCGATCAGCCGGTCGCTCGCCGCGCGCGTGACCGCGAGCAACTCGTCGAGCTTGAGGTGCAACGCCACGCTGTCGCGGTTCTGGTTGCGCTGCAGCAGGAACACCATCAGGAACGTGATGATCGTGGTGCCGGTATTGATGACGAGCTGCCACGCATCGGAGTAATGAAACACCGGCCCGCTCGCGAGCCACAGCACGGTGATGGCGACCGCGCTGCCGAACGCCACCGGCGAACCGGCCCACGTGGTCACGCTCGACGCAAAACGTTCGAACGCGCGGGTGACGGCGTGCCCGGCCGGCCTCGAACTCGCGCCGGGCTCGCACGCCGTATCGCGACGGTCGCTCGGTGGTTCGTTGGGTTCGCGCATGAAAGCCTCCTCCGATTCGATGGTTTGTTTGAATAGGCATGAAGCGCGTCGCGCCCGCCGCGAAGCGGACGCAAGCGTGGGCCGCCGGGTCGGCCCCGGCCGCGCGCCGTCGAGACGAGCATCGCGCGTGCCCGGCCCGCACGCCCATGCGGCCGCGTCTTCACCGCGGCGCGTGCGTATCCTCGTCGTCCGGGAAATAGCGCGTGTCGGTCAGCTGCGCGATGCCGTCGAGATCCGGAAAGATCGTCGCGACGCTCACGCCGACGCCGGCAAGCTCCTGCCGGATCGTCGCGAACCGGGCGCCCGGCACGACGATGCGCACGAGACGGCCGGCGAGGTCCGCGTGCGCGTCGAGCGGCACGAAACGCTCGGCGCCGGCGTCGTAACTATGAATCGTGAACCAGCCGTCCTGCGCGGTGATCCTCGGCATCACGTGGCGCGGCCGGAACACCTTGGTGCGCGTGACCTGCAGCGGGGCGCGCCGTTCGGCGGCGGTCGCGATGTCGTCGGCGTCGTGCGACAGGCACCACACCACGCCGTCTCCGCCCGATTCGCCCGCGCGCCGGACCGCGAACCACAGCGCGGCCAGTGCGTTGCCGGACCAGTCGAGCAGGCGCGTGCGCATCCCGTGCTGCTGCGCGAGCGCCAGCCAGTCGCACGCATCGAGGCTCTGCCCGGGTTCGAGATGCGGCAGCGCGCGCCGCGTGAATTCGTCGAGCATCCGCGCTTCGACGTCGGGCGACGCGCGCTGCCGCGCGATGCCCGGCACGAGCGGCCAGCCGGCGTTGCACTGGCCGCGAAAGAGTCGCAGCGCCATCGTCCGGCGCTGCGCACCGATCACGGCCATGTAGTCGGCCACGCTGTCGACCGAGCGGTCTGCCGCCTCGTGCTCACCGTCCATGTCTCGCGCCTCCTGTCGCTTTTGCCCGTATTCGCGGCCGTCGCGGCGGCTCGTGTCCGACGGCGTCGCGACCGGTACGGCCGGCTGCGTATCGCCGTATCGCATCGCGGCTCACGGCGTCTTGCCGTGCTCCTTCTGCCAGCGCTCCATCAACGCGATCTCGTCGCGCTGCGCGGCGACGATCCGGCTCGCGAGTTGCCGCAGCGTCGGGTCCTTGCCGTATTTGAGCTCGACCTGCGCCATGTCGATCGCGCCCTGGTGATGCGGCGCCATGTGCGCGACGAAATCGCGGTCGGCGTCGCCCGTGTACGGTGCGCTCTCCATCGCTTCCATCATTTTTCGGTCGGCGCGCTTGAACGCCTGCGTGGACGTGTCGGGCACGCTGACGGGATTGGCGGGGCGCAACTGCCCGGCCGCGGGCAGCGTCGACGCGCACGCCGCGAGCAGTGCGCAGGCGGCGCAACGGCGCGGGAATGAACGGTTGAATGCTGGCATGAGACGATTCCTCGACAAGAAAGTGAATGGTTCGCTTGCGGCATCCTCGCGCGCAAGCACACGCCGTATCGGTCGCCGCCGGAGCCGCGCCGCGCGATTCACCGCCATCGCCCGCGCGCATGCGCATCGCCGCGTGCGACCAGCGCCCGGATGCGGTCGGCGGTGCGGCAGGCGATCGCCTGGATCGTCAGCGACGGATTCACGCCGCCCACCGTCGGAAACACCGAGCCGTCGCACACCCACAGATTCGGAATGTCCCAGCTGCGGCAATCGGCATCGACGACGCTCGTCGCCGGGTCGTCGCCCATCCGCACGGTGCCGGCGAGATGGCACGTGTCGTCCTCCTCGTGCCAGATGTCGCGCGCGCCGGCCGCCTCCAGCGAACGCTCCATCTGCGCGAGCGCATGGCGGATCATCCGGCGATCGTTGTCGTCGTACGAATAGGTCACGCGCGCGACCGGCAGCCCGAACGCGTCGCGTTCGTCGGCGAGCGTCACGCGGTTGTCCGCGCGCGGCAGCGTCTCGCCGACGATCTTCAAGCCGGCCTGGAAGTTGTAGCGCGCCATCTCGCGCTTCAGCGCGTCGCCCCACAGCCCGCGCGCGGCGACCTTGCGCGCCCATTCGATCGGCAGCGGGCCCTGGCTCATCCAGCAATAGCCGCCGAAGAAATCCTTGCCTTCGTCCGCGTAGTTCCAGTGCTCGGTGATCGACAGCGACGGCGGCCCCTTGTACCAGCGCACTTCGTCGTCCATCGTCCCCCACGACGCCTGGTTGAGCTGCGCCATCAGGTAGCGGCCGACGAGCCCCGAGCGGTTGGCGAGCCCCTGCGGATGCCGTCCGTTCGCGGACAGCAGCAGCAGGCGCGGCGTCTCGATCGCATAACCGGCGACGACGACGTTGCGCGCGCGCTGGAACCGCGTGCGGCCGTCGCGCGCGTAGTGCACGCCGGTCACGCGATCGCCGTCGGCCTCGATCCGCAGCGCCATCGCGAGATCGCGCACTTCGGCGCCGGCCGCGACCGCCCGCGGAATCCACGTGACGAGCGCACTCTGTTTCGCGTTGGTCGCGCAGCCGGCGATGCAGAAGCCGCGATACACGCACGGATGCGCGCGGCCGCGCGGCGCGGACAGCGTCGCGAGCGGCGTCGGCGTCCAGTCGATGCCCAGTGCCTCGGCGCCGCGCGCCAGCACGAGCGCGGCCGCGTTCAGTTCGTGCGGACGATACGGATAGCGCGGGCGCGGCGGCCCCCACGGGTAGTTCACCGGCCCGCTGATCTTCAACGCCTGTTCGACCTCGCGGTAGTAGCGCCACATCTCGCGCCAGTCGAGCGGCCAGTCGACGCCGTAGCCGAGTGCGGTGCGCGAACGAAACCACTCGGGCCGGAACCGCAGCGACACCATCGCGAAATGCACGGTGCTGCCGCCGACCGCGCGACCGCTGTTGTTGGTACCGAGCGTGAGCGGATCGGCGCCGTCGCAGATCCGCTCGTCGGTCCAGAACAGCTTGTGCTGATGCGTCTCGTCGGACGCGAATTCCTCGAGCGGCCGCCACCATGCGCCCGCGTCGAGCGCGACGACCGAGAAGCCGTATTCGGCGAGCTTGCACGCGAGCGTGCCGCCGCCGGCGCCGGTGCCGACGATCACGAAGTCGACCGCGTCGTCGTCGCGGAACATCCGCATCGGCGACCAGCCGCCGACCCGCAACGGATCGGGCGCACGGCCGTCGCGGCCGCGCGGCGACGGGATGGACAGCGGTTCATCGGCGGCCATCGCGATCGCCCTCCTCCACGCGCATTTCCGCTTCCCACGGGTCGCGCCGGTTGAAGTCCATCCGCACGTAGCCGCGCGGGCTCGCGGGGCCGCCGAAGCCGATCTCGTTCCACGCGAACGGATGGCCGTAATACGCGCCGCAGATATCCATCAGCACGCGCTTCGCGAAGAACGTGCGCGGGTCCATGCCGGCCCAAGCCGGTTCCACCTGTCGATCGACGTCGCCTTTCTGCACCGCGTGCAGCAACGCGTCGGCGTCGCGCGCGGCGAGCGCCGCGAACGGGCAGCCGTGCGCGTGCCGCGCCATTGCGTCGAGCGCGGCGAGACCCGTCTGCCACGCGGCGCGCAGCGGCGGAAGACGCGCATCGCGATAGCCGTCGCCGTCGTCGGCCGCGAGCCGCGCATCGACCAACGCGGCGGTCGGAATCGCGCCGGCCCCGCCCGGCTGCTGCGGCACGATGCGCGCGCACAACGCACCGAGCGTCGCGAATCGTTCGGCATCCAGATGACGCGGCGCATTCGCCGCGACGCGCAGGCGCGCATCGATCGCGCGTCGCGTCGCATCGTTCCACGACGGCGTGTCGCGCTTGGCGAGCACGTCATAGCCCGGATAGCGCGGCAGCGCGACCGGCTTGCGGTTCGCATCGTTCATGGCGCCTCCTGTTCGGCGAGCGCGGTCGCGGCCAGCCCCGCGATCGCGAGCGCGGTGAAGCTCGGCGGCGCCGGCAGCGGCGGCCCCGACAGCAGGTTCTGCGACCAGTTGCGCCAGCCGCCCATCTGCCGCGCGACGCCGCGCGCATGAAACGCGACGCCGACGAACCCGAGCACGGCCGTCGCGCGCAGCCACCCGCGGCAGAGCCACCGGTCGGCGCGCGGGCGCGACAGCGCGAGCCGGGCAGTCGCCAGCGCGGCGAGCGGCGGCACGACGAGCGGCGCGAACATCGCGCGATGCTGGAACGCGCCGCGAAAATGCAGCAACCCGACTTCGCCGAGCGTGCCGACGAGCCCCGCCGCGACCAGCCCGGCAAGCGCGCGCCCGGCCGGCAGCCCCGCGAGCCGCGGCGCATCGGCAGGGCTCTCGCGCAACCGCTCGCCCGCCGCGCCCAGCGCGCCCGACAGCAGCAGCGCGAACGGCGCGCCGAGCGGTGCGCCATAGAACAGGTTGTGCCAACTGAAACCGCCCGGCCGCTTCGTCACGTTGTACAGGTGGAACGCGGAACCGGCGACGCCGACCGCGGCCGATGCGACGTGCACCGCGTCGCGCAGCCGGTGACGCATGGGCGTATCGTCCGCGTGGCCGTGCACGCTCGCGATCACCGACAGCGTCGACATCGCGAGCGGCGCGAGCATCGCGCGATTGTGAAAGGTGCCGCGATAGTGTTCGACGCCGCTGTCGGCGAGCACCGAGCCGGCCAGCAGCAACGCGCTGCGATTCAGCAGCCGCGCGGCGTCGGCCAGCAATCTGTCGCGCTCGGCGGCGCGATGTCGGCGGTGTCGCATCGTTCCTCCTCGTCGGGGTTAAAGCGCGAAATCCAGCAGGTCGGCGGTGCGCAATTCGAGGCCGAGCCCGGCGCGCGTCGCGTCGATTTCCAGTGCGCCGTCGACGAGCGTCGGCGCGCCGTCGAACAGCATCCGCTCGAGGCGGACATGATCGTGAAACCATTCGACGTGGCGCAGGCGCGGCGCCGCGCAACCGATGTGCCGGTGCAGCGCGGGCGCGCAATGCGCGGACAGGTCGACGTGGTGCGCATCGGCGAGCGCGGCGGCCGCGAGAAAACCGCTGACGCCGCCGCAGCGCGTCGCGTCGGCCTGCAGCACGTCGACCGCCCGCCCTTCCAGCAAGCGCCGAAAATCGTCGGGCGTATACGCGTACTCGCCGGCCGCGACGTCGATGCGCGCGCCGACGTGCTCGCGCACGAATCGCAGCCCGGCGACGTCGTCGCTGCTGACGGGCTCCTCGAACCACCGAACGTCGCAATCGGCGGCCGCCTGCGCGAACGCGAGCGCCGTGCGCGGCGCGTACGCGCCGTTCGCATCGACGAACAGGTCGACGTCAGGCCCGAGCGCATCGCGCGCCGCATGCACGCGCGCCGGATCGCGCGCATCCTGCACGCCGATCTTGATCTTGCATGCGTGCACGCGCTCGGCGCGCCATCCGTCGAGCTGCGCGGCGAGCGTCGGCGCATCGTAAGTCGTGAACCCGCCGCTGCCGTACACCGGCACGCGTTCGCGCAGGCGGCCCAGCAGCAGCGCGAGCGGCACGTCGGCGAGCTTCGCCTTCGCGTCCCACAGCGCGGCGTCGAGCGCCGATATCGCGGTCGCCGCGATCCCGCTGCGGCCGACGTTGCGCACCGCGCGCCACAGCGCGTCGACGGCGGCCGGGATGTCCACCGCCGGCCGGTTGCGCAGCACGCCGGCCAGCAGCGACGTGACGAGCGGCACGGCGCTCGCATCGGTGTACGTATAGCCGAGCCCCGTCACGGGCCCCGCGTCGATCTCGACGACGACGACCGTCGTCGCGGTCCATGCATAGGTGCCGTCGGCTTCGGGCCGGTCGGTCGGCACGCGGTACGCGCGAGCGCGCACGGCGTCGATCGCCGGCGCGGTGGAAAGGGCCATCTTTGCGCTCCGGTCTGCTTGCTTTTTGCTTGCGGAGAACCCGTGCAACCGCTGTGCCCGACGCACGCGACGCGGCACGTGCCTTGCGCGGCTGCCTCGCATCGACTCATCCCGAACCAAGGAGAAACGGCATGGCGACAGTGGCGGATTTCATCGTCGAGCGGCTCTACGAGTGGGGCGTGCGCCGCATCTACGGCTACCCGGGCGACGGCATCAACGGCTTTTTCGGCGCGCTGAACCGCGCCGACGGCAAGATCGAATTCATCCAGGCGCGCCACGAGGAGATGGCGGCCTTCATGGCGTCCGCGCATGCAAAATTTACAGGCGAGCTCGGCGTATGCGTCGCGACGTCGGGGCCCGGCGCCGCCCACCTCGTGACCGGCCTGTACGACGCGCGGCTCGACCACATGCCGGTGCTCGCGATCGTCGGCCAGCAGGCGCGCGCGTCGCTCGGCGGCCACTATCAGCAGGAAGTGGATCTGCCGGCGCTTTACAAGGACGTTGCGGGCGCATTCGTTCAGCTTGCGACGGTGCCCGGCCAGGTGCGCCATCTGGTCGATCGCGCGGTGCGCACCGCGCTCGGCGCGCGCACGGTCACCGCGCTCGTGCTGCCGAACGACCTGCAGGAGCTCGACTATGCGCCGCCGAAACGCGCGCACGGCACCGTGCATTCGGGGGTCGGCTATACGGCGCCGAAAGTCGTGCCGTATGCGGACGACCTGCGGCGTGCGGCCGACGTGCTCAACGCGGGGTCGAAAGTCGCGCTGCTGGTCGGCGCCGGCGCGCTGCACGCGACCGACGAGGTCATCGCGGTGGCCGACCGGCTTGGCGCGGGCGCCGCGAAAGCGCTGCTCGGCAAGGCCGCGCTGCCGGACGACCTGCCGTGGGTGACCGGCTCGATCGGGCTGCTCGGCACCAAGCCGAGCTACGAGCTGATGACCGAATGCGACACGCTGCTGATCGTCGGCTCCGGTTTTCCGTATTCGGAATTCCTGCCGAAGGAGGGCCAGGCGCGCGGCGTGCAGATCGACCTGAAGGCCGACATGCTGAGCCTGCGCTACCCGATGGAAGTCAATCTGGTCGGCGACAGCGCCGAGACGCTGCGCGCGCTGCTGCCGCTGTTGAACGAGCGGCGCGATACCGCATGGCGCGACCGGATCGCGAAATGGAACCACGACTGGCACGAGACGCTCGCGGCCCGCGCGGCCGCGAAAGCCAGCGCGGGGCGTGGCGTCAATCCGCAGCGCGCGTTTACCGAGCTGTCGCCGCGCCTGCCCGACGACGTGATCCTGACGAGCGATTCGGGCTCCTGCGCAAACTGGTATGCACGCGACCTGACGATGCGGCGCGGGATGATGGGCTCGCTGTCCGGCGGGCTCGCGTCGATGGGCGCCGCGGTGCCCTATGCGATCGCCGCGAAATTCGCGCATCCGGTGCGCCCGGTGATCGCGATGGTCGGCGACGGCGCGATGCAGATGAACAACATGGCCGAGCTGATCACGGTCGCCAAATACTGGCGCCAGTGGCCCGACCCGCGCTGGATCTGCATGGTGCTGAACAACGAGGACCTGAACCAGGTCACGTGGGAGCAGCGCGTGATGGAGGGCGACCCGAAGTTCGACGCGTCGCAGCAGATCCCGAACGTGCCGTACTACCGCTTCGCGACGCTGCTCGGCCTCAAGGGCATCTACGTCGACGATCCCGAGCAGCTCGGCGCCGCGTGGGACGAGGCGCTCGCGTCCGACCGGCCGGTCGTGCTCGAAGTGAAGAGCGACCCCGAGGTGCCGCCGCTGCCGCCGCACGTGACGCTGCAGCAGGCGAAGCATTTCGCCGAAATGCTGGTGAAAGGCGACGCGCGCGAAGCCAACGTGATCGTCGAGACCGCGCGGCAGGTGCTGTCGGCCGTGCTGCCCGGCAACGGCGAACACGGCGGCAAGGCCGGCAACGGAGGGAAAGGCGAATCGTAAGGCGGGCACGCGCGGGACGACGCGGCTAGTCGATGTCGACGTCGTCCCGCCCGTCGCCGTGCAGCGCGAGCGCCGCATTCACGAGCCCGACCTGCGCGAGCGTGAACGGAAAATTCCCGCATAGGCGCCGCGCGTTCACGTCGTACTCCTCGGACAGCAGCCCGACGTCGTTGCGCAAGCCGAGCAGCCGCTCGAAGAGCGCGCGCGCGTCGTCGTCGCGCCGCTGCAGCCGGTACACCTGCACGAGCCAGAAACCGGCCGCGAGAAACGCGCCTTCGTCGCCCTCGCAGCCGTCCGCGAAACGCGGCGGGCGATAGCGGAACGGCAAGCCGTCGTCGACCAGCTCCCGCTCGATCGCGGCGACCGTCGCGACCACGCGCGGGTCGGTCGCGTCGAGCATCCCGGTGAGCGGAATCAGCAGCAGGCTGACGTCGATGCCGTCGCCGTCGAAACGGTCGACGAAGCGGCCGAGCTGCGCGTGGTAGCCGCGCTCGAGCACCTCCGCGCGCACCGCGTCGGCCCAGCGCCGCCACACGTCGAGCGGCGCGTGGTGGCCGAACGCGCGCGCGGAGCGGTATGCGCTTTCGACCGCGGCCCACACCATCACCTTCGACGACGTGAACGGGTGCCGCCCGCTGCGCACCTCCCAGATGCCTTCGTCCGGCTCGCGCCAGATCGTCGCGAGATGTTCGAGCAGGCGCCGCTCGAGCGTCCACGCGTCGTCGTCGGGCGGCAGCCCGTGCCGGCGCGCCTGATACAGCGCGCCGAGCACCTCGCCGTACACGTCGAGCTGCAACTGGTCGGCCGCCGCGTTGCCGAAACGCACCGGCCGCGCGCCTTCGTAGCCGGCCAGATGCGCGGCCTCCCATTCGGACGCGCGCCGCCCGCCGTCGGCCGCATACAGCACCTGCAGCTGCGACGGATGATCGGCGATCGCCCGCACGAGCCAATCGCGCCAGCGCGCGGCTTCGTCGCGATAGCCGCAGCGCACCAGCGCGCGCAGCGTGAAGCTCGCGTCGCGCAGCCAGCAGAACCGGTAGTCCCAGTTGCGCGCGCCGCCGAAGCGCTCGGGCAACGAACTGGTCGGCGCCGCGACGATGCCGCCGGTGCGCAGGCTCGACAGCAGCTTGATCGTGATCAGCGCACGTTCGACCGCGTCGCGATACGGGCCGTCGGCCGCGTTGCAATTCGACCAGACGCGCCAGAATGCCTGCGTGTCGCGCAGCGACGCATACGCGTCGGGCACGGCCGGCGCCGGGTCGAACGAACGCGCGTAACTGATGCAGAAATCCGTCCGCTCGCCCGCCGAGATCCGGCGCGTGCCGACGAGCCGGTCGCTCTGCACGTCGAGCCGCGCATCCGTGTCGAGCCACATCGCGTCGCCGCCCGTCATCATCCGCCAGCGCCGGCCGAAACGCCGGCACCACGGCAGCGCGCCGCCGTAGTCGAAGCGCACGCCGAGATCGACGTCGACGTCGACCGTCCCGCGCACGCCGCACACGCTGCGGATCAGGCACGGATCGCGTGCGTTCCAGCTCATCCAGTCGGTGATCGCGATGCAGCCGGACGGCGTGTCGAACGTCGTCTCGAGTATCGCGGTGCCCGGCAGATAGCGCCGCGTCACGCGCGCATCCGGCTCGCTCGGCGCGATCCGGAACCGGCCGTTGTCCGGCGTGCCGACGAGCGCGGCGAAGCACGGCGGCGAATCGAAGTCCGGCCAGCACAGCCAGTCGATGCTGCCGTCGCGGGCGACGAGCGCCGCGCTGCGGCCGTCGCCGACGAGCGCGTAATCCTCGATCCGCATCGCGCTCACCGGTTCCGCTTGCGCGCGACGGCAACCGCGGTCGCGAGCACGGCGACCGCGACGCCGAACGCGAGCGCACGCGACGCGCCGAGCCCGGCCTCGACGCCGGTGCGGCACGCTTCGTCGGTGAACGCGCCGCGCGTCGCATGGCCGCCGGGCACGCTCGTCCACAGGTTCGACGGGCGCTGGCCGGCAGGCGCGGCGCGCTGCTGGCCGCGCACCGCCGTGCGTGCGAGATAGCGGTCGAACAAGCCGGGCGCGATACCGTTCGCAACGATCGCCGCGAGCGACGACCAGCCGACCCAGCGTTCGCGGCACGGATGCCGCGCGGCATGCACGATCGCATCGGCCGCCACCTCCGGCGCATAGACCGGCGCGACCGGACGCGGTGCGTGCGGCAGCGCGGATTCGGCCCAGTCGAACTGCGGCGTGTCGATCGCAGGTAATTGCACCATCGTCACGCGCACACGGCTGTGCGCATGCAGCAGCTCGCAGCGCAGCGCGTCGGTAAAGCCGCGGATCGCGTGTTTCGCGCCGCAGTACGGCGCTTGCAGCGGAATCGACCGGTACGCGAGCGCGGAGCCGACCTGTACGATCGTGCCGCGGTTGCGCGGCCCCATCCGCGCAAGCGCGGCCCGCGTGCCGTATACGCAGCCGAGGTAGGTCACGGCCGTCACGCGCGCATAGTCTTCCGGCGAAATTGCGTCGAACGGAGCGAACACGGTGACCATCGCGTTGTTGACCCACACGTCGAGCGGCCCGAGCTCGCGTTCGATCCGCTCGGCGGCCGCGTCGAGCGCGGCCGCATCGCTGACGTCGACGGCGATCGGCAGCGCCCGGACGCCGTACGCCCGCACCTCGCACGCGGTGTCGTGCAGTGCATCCGGGTCGCGAGCAAGCAGCGCGACGTTCGCGCCGCACCGCGCGAACGCGTGGGCGGTCGCGCGGCCGACGCCGGCGCTCGCGCCGGTGATCGCGACGGTCTTCACGGTCGGTTCCTCCCGTTTTCCGATGAGGGGCCGGCATGCCGACGCAGCTTTTGCGCCGCAGCGTGCCGGAACGCGATCGGCGCAGCAAACGACATGCCGCCGGCGATGCGGACCCATGCGGACCGTACCGCGCCGGCGCGCGCCGTGAACGGCCGCCCGATTTACAAACCGGCTGTAACGCACCGGCGCGTTGCGTGCGCCATTGCGCGTTGCCGCAGCCGCCTGCGTGCGAGCCGCGTACGCACGGAACTTGCTCCGCCGCGAACGGCTTTGGTCATGCCGCCACCATCGGCAAGGAGTCGCGTTGCTCGTTCCGTTGTCCAGAAAAACGCGTCGTATCGCATGCATCGCACCGTTCGCGTGGGCGGTCGCGCCGCTCGTCGCGCGCGCGGCCGCCGAGCCTGCGGCGCCCGGCAATAATCCGACCGCGCCGCTGCCGCTCGCCTACGTCGTGCACGCGGCCGGCCCCGCCGCGCAGCCGGTCTTCGTGCTCGGCTGGGCGCTGCTCGCGCTGTGCCTGTTCGTCTGCGTCGCGATCGCCGTGCTGCTGCTGATCGCGCTGTTTCGCCGTCGCGCGCGGGCGGGCGGCGGCCACGGCAGCGGGCTGACGATCGTGACCGTGGGCTCGGCGATCTCGATCCTGCTGCTGTTCGGCGCGCTCGTCTACATGCTGCGCGTGCTCGGCGCGATCGCGACGCCGCCGCGCCCGCCCGCGCTGACGATCGCGGTAACCGCGCACGACTGGTGGTGGGCCGTTCGTTATCCCGACGATGCCGACGGCCCGGCCTTCGTCACCGCGAACGAAATCCATATTCCGGTGGGCGAGCCGGTCGCGATCGAACTGAAGAGCGCCGACGTGATCCATGCGTTCTGGGTGCCGCAACTCGCCGGCAAGACCCAGACGATTCCCGGCCAGACCAATCGCCAGTGGCTGCAGGCCGACCGGCCGGGCGTCTATCGCGGGCAGTGCTCGCAATACTGCGGCGCGCAGCATGCGCACATGGCGTTCGAAGTCGTGGCCGAGCCGCCGGCCGCGTTTCGTGCGTGGCTCGCCGCGCAACGCCAACCGGCGCAGGCGCCCGCGGCCGGCGCCGAGCGCCGCGGCCAACGCGTGTTCGCCGCGCGCTGCGCGGGCTGCCACGCGGTGCGCGGCACCGACGCAACGGGCGACGCGGGCCCCGATCTCACGCACGTCGGCACGCGCCGGCTGCTCGCGGCCGGCACGCTCGACAACACGCCCGACGACCTGCGCCGCTGGATCGCGCATGCGCAGCAGCTCAAGCCGCAATCGCTGATGCCGTCGATCGCGCTCGCGCCGCGCGACGCCGACGATCTCGCCGCGTATCTCGCGACGCTGCACTGAACCGAGGATGCCGATGGCCATCGCCCGCGACACGCCCACCCCGCTCAGCCGCGTACCCGATCTCGGCGAAGCGCCGCCCGGTTCCGCGCACGAGCGCGCGCTGGCCGAGCAGTGGGAATCGGAACCCGGCTGGCGCGGCTGGCTCGGCACCGTCGATCACAAACGCATCGGGCTGCGCTACATCGTCACCGCGTTCGCGTTCCTGCTGCTCGGCGGCGTCGAGGCGCTCGTGATGCGCATCCAGCTCGCGCGGCCGAACGCGACGCTGCTCACGCCCGCGCAATACGATTCGCTGTTCACGATGCACGGCGTCACGATGATCTTCCTGTACGCGCTGCCGGTACTGTCCGGTTTCGCGAACTACCTGTGGCCGCTGATGCTCGGCTCGCGCGACATGGCGTTTCCGCGGCTCAACGCGTTCTCGTACTGGGCGTTCCTGTTCGCCGGGCTGTTCCTGTACGCGAGCTTTCCGCTCGGCGCGGTGCCGGACGGCGGCTGGTTCAACTACGTGCCGCTCACGTCGCTCGACTACAGCGCCGGCGCGAACATCGACATCTACGCGCTCGGGATGATCCTGCTCGGCATCTCGACGACGGGCGGCGCCGCGAACTTCGTCGTCACGCTGCTGCGGATGCGCGCGCACGGCATGTCGATCGACCGGCTGCCGATCATCGTGTGGGGCACGCTGACCGCGTCGGTCGCGAACCTGGTCGCGGTGCCGTCGGTGAGCCTCGCGTTCCTGCTGCTGTGGCTCGACCGCAATGCCGGCACGCATTTCTTCGACGTCGCGCACGGCGGCCGGCCGCTGTTGTGGCAGCACCTGTTCTGGATGTTCGCGCATCCGTGGGTTTACGTGGTCGTGCTGCCCGCAATGGGGATCGTGTCGGACGCGCTGCCAACGTTCTGCCGGCGGCCGCTCGTCGCGTACGAGGCCGTCGCGGTGTCGACCGTCGCGACGATGCTGATCGGCTTCGAGGTGTGGGTCCACCACATGTTCGCGACGGGCATCGCGCCGCTCGCGCTCGCGTTCTTCGGCGCCGCGAGCATGCTGATCTCGATTCCGAGCGCGGTCGCGGTGTTCGCGTGGATCGCGACGATCTGGACCGGCCGCCCCGTGTTCCGCACGCCGTTCCTGTATTTCGCGGGCTTCGTGCTGATGTTCGTGATCGGCGGCGTGTCGGGCGTGATGACCGCGGCCGTGCCGCTCGACTGGCAGCTCACCGATACGTACTTCGTCGTCGCGCACCTGCATTACGTGCTGCTCGGCATCAACGTGTTTCCGGTGCTCGGCGGCGTCGCGTACTGGTTCCCGAAATTCACCGGGCGGATGATGAGCGAGCGGTTCGGCCGCTGGACCTTCTGGGTCGTGCTGGTCGGCTTCAATCTCGGCTTCTTCCCGATGCACGTGTCCGGACTGCTCGGGATGCCGCGCCGCATCTATACCTATCCGTCCGGGATGGGGTGGGATACGTCGAACCTGCTGACGACGATCGGCTCGTTCGTGTTCGGGATCGGCATCGCGATGTTCGTCGTCAATGCGCTGGTGAGCGCGCGGCGCGGCGCGCGCGCCGGCGACAACCCGTGGGGCGGCGCCGGCCTCGAATGGTCGGTCGCGTCGCCGACGCCCGTGTACAACTTCGCGGTGCTGCCGCTCGTCGCGTCGCGGCATCCGCTGTGGGAAACGCGCGACGATCCGGCGCGCACCAGCCTGCGGGTCGGCTACCGGCTCGCGGACGGGCGCGAGGCGCTCGCGGTCACGCCGCTCGCCGCGGCGCCCAGCGCGATCCTGAAGATGCCCGAAGACAGTTGCGTGCCGTTCATGCTCGCGCTGCTGGCGACCGGCGTGTTCGCGGCGATGCTCGCGCGCTCGCCGACCCTCGTCTGCGCGGCCGTCGCCGGATGCGCGATCGCCACCGCCGCGTGGCTATGGCCGCGCCGCACGCTCGGGCAGCGCGCGCGCCTGCCGGCCCGCGCCGACACGCAGGCGCCCGCCGCGGCCGCCGGGCCGCATCCGGACGAGCCGCCGTCGGCGACGGCGCCGGCCGGCGCGCCGGCTGCGTGCATCGAGCCGCTGCCGGTCGGCAGTTGCGGCGAGCGCGCGGGCGGCTGGTGGGGCGTGCTCACGCTGATCGTGACCGAGGCCGGGCTGTTCGGCTACCTGCTGTTCTGCTATTTCTACCTGCAGTCGCAATGGTCCGCACCGTGGCCGCCGGAAGGGATGCCGAAGATCGGGCTCGCAGCCGCCAACACGGTCGTGCTGCTGTCGAGCAGCGTGTTCGTGTGGCTCGCGGAACGCGCGGTGCGCGCCGACAGGCAGGCGCGCGCGGTGGCGATGCTCGTCGTCGCGCTGGTGCTCGGCGCCGCGTTCGCGCTGGTCCAGTGGCACGAATGGCGCGACCATCCGTACGGCCCGACCGCGCATCTGTACGGCAGCCTCTACTTCACGATCACCGGGTTCCACCTCGCGCACGTCGTGGCCGGCCTCGCGATCCTCTCGCTGCTCGCCGGGTGGACGGCCGCCGGTTTCTTCGGCCGCGAGCGACGCGTCGCGCTGACGGTCGGCGGGCTCTACTGGCACTTCGTCGACATCGTGTGGCTGTTCATCTTCACCGCGCTGTACGTATCGCCGTTCTGGCTGAGGAGTACCGGATGAACGACACACGCCGCGCGTGGACACCGCTGCTCGCGATCGCGGCCGGCCTCGTCGGCGCGCCCGCGCTGTGGTTCGCGCAGATGCTCGTGTCGGAGACGCTCGCGTCCACCGCGTGCTATCCGCTCGGCGTCGCGCAGGCCGCGCCGCGCTGGGCGCACGTCGGCGTGTGGCTCGCGCTGATCGCGGCGGGCGCGTTCGCGCTGGCCGCGACCTGCGCGACGTGGCTCGCGCACGCGTGGCGGCGCCGGCACGATGCCGAAGCGCCCGCCGCGACGCGCGACGACAGTACGCGCTTTCTCGCGCGCTGCGGGATGCTCGCCGCGCTCGGCTTCGTGATCGGTCTGGTGTTTACGGGGATCGTCACCGCTTTCGTGGGGCCTTGCAGCCCATGGCGCTGATCTCGTTCGCTTCGTTCCCGTTCCGGGCTCCGGGCCACCGCGCAGGGGTCGCGTTCGCGGTATGCGTCGCGCTCGGCGGATGCGACATGCAGCATGACGACAACACCGCCGCACCCGCCGATGCGGCCGACACCGCGTCGGCGGCGCAAGCGCCTGAACCCGCGTCGGGCTGGCGGTTCGTGCGGATTCGCACGGCGGCGGCCGATGCCGGCGCGTCGATGTCCGCTCGTGTGCGAAACGACCCACGCCTTTCCCGGTCGCGGGAGGCGGGGGCGGCGGATTCCGGCGCATCTGGCACATCTGGCGCATCTGGCGCATCTGGCGCGGCCGCGCAGCCGCCGCATGCGGCATCCGCTTCGACCGCCGGCCGCCCGGCGATCGTCGCGGCTGCCGCGAGCGCCGATGCCGCGACGCTCGCGCGCGGCCGCTACCTCGCGCTCGCCGGCGACTGCGCCGCGTGCCACGACGCGGCCGACCATACGCCGTACGCGGGCGGCCAGCCGGTGAATTCGCCGTTCGGGCCGATCTACGCGCCGAACATCACGCCGGACCCGACGCACGGAATCGGCCACTACACGCTGCGCCAGTTCGACGATGCGTTGCGGCGCGGCGTACGCGCGGACGGCAGCCGGCTGTATCCAGCGATGCCCTACCCGTCGCTCGCGCACCTGAGCGACGACGACGTGCGCGCGTTGTATGCGTATTTCATGCGCGGCGTCTCGCCCTCCCCGAACGCGGCGAAACTCACACAGTTGCCGTTTCCGTTCAACCAGCGCTGGGCGCTCGGACTGTGGAGCCTCGCATTCGCGAACCGCGAGCGGTTCGCGCCGCAGCCGTCGCGATCGGCGGAGTGGAATCGCGGCGCCTATCTCGTGCAGGGGCTCGGCCATTGCGGCGCGTGCCATACGCCGCGCGGGCCGGCCTACAACGAACGCGGCTACGACGAGCGCAGCCCCGCGTTCCTCACCGGCGGCATCAACGATCACTGGTTCGCGCCGAACCTGACCGGCGCGGACCCGGACGGCCTCGGCCGCTGGTCGGCCGACGACATCGCCGCGTTCCTGCGCAGCGGCCATGCGGCGCGCGGCGCGGTGTTCGGCGCGATGGCGCCGGTCGTCGGCGAAAGCACCGCGTTGCTGACCGATGCCGACCGCCATGCGATGGCGGTGTACCTGAAGTCGTTGCCGGCGCAACCGACTGCGGCGACGAATCCGCTCGCGGTCGGCGTGCCGCGGCTGACGGTGGCCGGCCCGCGTCCGGAAAGCGGCCAGCAGGCGCCGGGAGCCGGCGTGTATGCGGGGTTCTGTGCGCGTTGCCACGGGGCCGAAGGTCAAGGCGTCCCCGATCGCGGGCCGGCGCTCGCGGGCAGTTCGATCGTGCTCGCAGCCGATCCGACCAGCACGATCCGGATCGTGGTCGAAGGTGCGCGGCCCACGCCGGGGAAGCCAGGGCCGGTGCAGCGGATGCCGGCGATGCGCGGCGCGCTGACGAGCGGCGAGATCGCCGCGGTGGTCAGCTACGTGCGCGGTGCGTGGGGAAATCGGGCTGCGCCGGTGTCGGAGCGGGATGTGAGGCGGTTGCGGGGGGCAATCAAGCGGTAGCGTCGAGCTGCGCTGCGCGCAGGGCTTCGCGCGATGCCGGCCGGATCGATACGGGCAGGCCCGGCGCGAAAGTTCCCGCCCGGCCCTGACGACATCACCCGTGGGCCACCGCCCGTGCTGGCGAACGCGAACGCGTGCGCGAGGTCGGTTCAGGCGCGGCTGCCGCTTCGGCGGTCTGCGTGGTCGGCGCAACGGTCAGATGCAATCCCAACGCGGCGACCACCTTCATGATCGTTGCAAACTCCGCGTTCCCACCTTCCGACAGCGCACGGTAGAGCGCTTCACGCTTCACACCGGACTCGCGCGCCAGCGCCGTCATGCCACGCGCCTTCGCGACGTTTCCGAGCGCGACCTGGATCAGTCGAGGATCCCCATCTTCGAACGCCTGCGCCAGGTAGTGACGAATCGCTTCCTCGTCCTTCAGGTACTTTGCGCCGTCGAATTCGGCCAGTTCGCTGATTTTCATCTTCAATCCTCCAGTTCGGCGGCGATTTGCTTCGCCGTCTTGATGTCCTTCTTCTGCGTCGACTTGTCCCCGCCACACAACACCACGACGATTATCTTTCCGCGTCGCACGAAGTAGGCCCGGTACCCCGGCCCTACATCGATCTTCATTTCGTTGACGCCGTCGCCGATCGCACGCCACTGGCCAAGATTGCCGAGCTTCGCCCGCTCGATGCGTAGGCTGATCGCGGCGCTGCCGACCGGGTCGCGAAGACCATCGAGCCATTTGTCAAATTGGGGAGTGGTCAGGACTTTGAACATGAAGCGATTGTAACCCATAGGGGACATCGCCGCTACTTTCTGCGTTGCTCCCCCTATCCGTTGGCAGTGTGAACGCGCCCAGCACAAGGCGTCACGACCCGCGATCATTCGACGCTTGTCCGGCCCGACCGACCAGGTTTCGATGCCACCGCTACCGGCTCGCAACGGCCTGCGCTTGCGGCGACTCCCATCCGCTGCCGAGCGCCTTGAACGCGGCGACCGCCGCGCGCGCCGCTTCGGTTCGCGCCTGCACGCGTTCGTCCGATGCGCGCAGCTGGCTTTCGTCGGCCTGCAACACTTCGATCGGGCTGCCCCCTTTCTGGTAAGCCGCAAACGATGCGGTCCGCGCCGATTCGAGCCTGCGCAAGAAATTCCGGCTCGCTTGACGCGGCGCGGGCGGCCTGCGCCGCCCGCATCGACACGCACCTGCAACCGCGACACACCGCGGCACCCCCGTCCGTCACTTGCACGAGTAGTTCGCCGCGTCCCTGATCGACCCCGAGCCGTTGTACGTGGCCTTCGTCGGATACATGCACACGGGCTGGCTCGCACTGCCGTCCGCCGATGTGAGGTCGATGCGGGCCGGCGCCTGCCCGTGCTCGACCCAGTCGACCAGCCGCGCGTACAGATCCTGACGGTCCGCATGCGGCAGCGGCACCGTATTCGCCGTCTGCGCGGGGCCGGCCGTGCCGTTCACTCCCCCGTAGCCGCTGCAGTGCCCCATGCCTGGCACGAGGAACAGCCGGTCGAACTGCTGCACCGCCGGTATGCCGCCCATCCGGCTCGCGACGCGTTCGTAGTAGTTGATGCTGCCCGACGGCGTGATCAGCGGATCGGCAAGACCGTGATAGTGCAGGACCTTCGCACCGGCCCGCACGAGCCCCGACAGGTCCGGGTTGTCCGTATTGATGTTGCCGAACGACGGCTGCAGCGCGATACCCTGATCGTACGCATGCGCAAGACCCGCATAGCCGAGGCGCTTCCACTGGTTCGCGCCGTTGCCGGTCGCGTTCGCGAAGCCGGCGCCGGCGATCGTCGGATCCTGCAGCTCCAGCGCGACGAGGTCGGTCGAGATGCTGAACGGGGTCGCGCCGGCCAGCGCGCCGGTGCCCGTGCCGCGCATCAGCCCGAACCACATCTGGTTGCCGGCGAGCGACGTCGCCGTGCCGGTGTCGAGCGCCGGGCTCGGCACCGAGCCGTCGCGCGTCATCCCGTACCAGGTCTTGTTCATCGCGCTCGCCTGCGCGGCCGTCACGCACGCGGCAGTCGTATTCGTTCCGGTGACGGTGCCGACCGTCACGCCCGCGCACAGCACGCTCGCATCCTGCGTCGGATCGTAGCGGCATTGCGCGGGATCCATCAGGTAGCCGAGGTGCTGGCCGGCGACCGCATCGCATGCGCTGACGGCCGCGCCCGACAGCAACGCCTGTTGTGCATCGGTCAACGTCGCGCCGCCGAGATCGGTTTGCGCGACGACCTGCGGATACAGTTCGCCGGTGATGAACTTCGACCAGTTGAACGCGGGGGCGCCGGTCAGGTAGCCGTCGTAGTCGGACGGGTTGTTCTGCGCTTCGTTGTAGCCCTGCCGGCCGCCGGTCGAGCAGCCGTCCCAGTACGCATACTTCTGCGGCGCCGCGTAATAGGCGGCGGCCAGCGCCTTGGTCTTCAGCGCCAGCTCGTGCAGGCTGCGCTGCGCGAAGTCCGTCCACAGCGTCGTGTTGATCGTGCCGTCGGGATTCATCGCGAACGAGCCGTTCTGGATCGTGTGCCCGGTATCCGTCGTGCCGACCACCGCGCCCTCGGACGCCGCGATCGTCGCGGCGCTCGGCGTGCCGCCCGCGCTGGCGATCTTCTTCGGGTCGCCGTACGCACCGCCCTGCCACCCGCCGCCGCCGAGGTTGTGAATCCTGCGATTCCAGTTCGACGGCGCGGGCAGCCAGATTTCCATTCCGATGCCGGCCGACGTCGACGGCGCGCCCGACGGGCCCGTGTTACCGGGGCCGACGTTCAGCTTGACGAGACACAGATCGTTGCCGGCGACGGGCGTCGCCGATGTGACGGCGGACGCATCGAGCGCCAGCGGATCGCCCGCCTTGAACGACTTCACCGCGATCACCGTCGTGTTCGCATCCGGCGCGAATCGCGCCTTCATCGTCTGATCGCAGGTCAACGCGGCGTCGGCCGTGCCGCCTCCAGCATTCCGGACCTCGTTATCGTTGCAACCGGACACAATCAGCATGGCGGCCGCGGACGCCGCGACAGCCATGCCGCAACACCATCCACCACGACGGGTTCTACCGTTGAGCATCGACACCATTGCATCCCTCCGTTGTCTCTCGATCGATTTGCGTACAGGGAAAGCCGATGCCCGCACGAAAACCGCGGGCATCGCATTGCATCGCATGCCGGGCCGCTCATGCGTCGCCCGACACGTCCGGTCAGAACATGTGCCGGATTCCGGCCATCACGCCGACCTGGTTTTGCCCCGGCGCGGGCGTCGTGCCGCCCCCGCCGGCGCTGACCGTGAATGCCGCGTGCGCGCTGTTGGCGAGGTACGCACCCTGCAGGTACACGGCGGTTCGTTTCGACAGGAAATAGGTGCCGCGCAGCGCGCGCATCTCGGCAGGACACGTTCACGTGACAAACGCTGTCATCGGCGACGAACCTTGCGCGAAACCGGTCGTTGCGATTCCGAACAATGCTCCGCCGACGAGATGCCGAAGTCTCATGCTGTCTCCAAACCTGTTGATGGTCGATTCTGTTTATATGTAGAGCTGATTGATCGCATCGACCG
Organism: Burkholderia sp. NRF60-BP8; assembly: GCF_001522585.2. NCBI lineage: Bacteria > Pseudomonadati > Pseudomonadota > Betaproteobacteria > Burkholderiales > Burkholderiaceae > Burkholderia > Burkholderia sp. NRF60-BP8. The sequence continues at coordinate 174,453 of NZ_CP013374.1, read as the reverse complement.
ACCGGACGGGCGATGCGCCGCCGCGACTAAGGCCGCAGCACCGCCACCGCCTTGATCTCGACGATATAGCCGGGCGAGCCGCCGAGCATGTGCGCGCCGGTCGCGGTCCACGCCGGCCGCGGATGCGCATGGAAATAGCGGTCGCGTACCTGCATGAACAGCGGCAGGTCGCGCATGTCGGTATGGAAGGTCGTGAGGTCGACCACGTCGTCGAACGACGCGCCACAGGCGTCCAGTACGCGCTTGAGGTTCTCGAACGCCTGCACGATCTGGGCTTCGCGGCCCTCGACCAACTGCATCGCCGCGTCGCGGCCGATCTGGCCGGATACGTAAACGGTATCGCCGACCTTGATCGCCGGCGCATAGCCGATTTTTTCGTATACGGCCTCCATGCCGGCCGGGATGATCGCTTCGCGTTTGCTCATGAGTGTCTCCATGGCCGGGCTTGCCGCGCCGGCCTGTTATGTCATGGTCGTCGTGCGCCAGGCCGCGGCACCTGCCCCGTGAGGCAAGCAGCTCGGCGGGCGCGCTCTTCAACCCGTGTCCCCACCCGCGACCGGCAGCACCGTACCCGTGATGTAGCTCGCCTCGTCCGACGCGAGGAACAGGATCGGCGCGATTTGCTCGTCGAGGCTGCCGTAGCGCTTGAAGTACGTCGATTCGGTCACCTGCCGCACGGCCTCGGCCATCCACGCCTGTTCCTGCTCGGTATCGCCGGCCGCATTGCGCGGCACGCGGCGCGGCGGCGCACTGGTGCCGCCCGGCGCGGTGGCGACGACGCGGATGCCGTGTTCCGCGTATTCCATCGCGAGCGCCGACGTCAATGCGTTCACGCCGCCCTTCGCGGCCGAGTACGGCACGCGGCGAATGCCGCGCGTCGCGTTCGACGAGATGTTGACGATCGTGCCGCCGCCGCGCGCGATCAGATGCGGCAGCACCGCATGGCACGCATAAAGCGTCGGCATCAGCGAGCGGCGGATTTCCGCGTCGATCTGCGCGGGCTCGAACTCGGCGAACGGCCGCATGCGGATCGCGCCGCCGACGCCGTTGATCAGGATGTCGATGCCGCCGAAGGCCTGCACCGCGTACGCCATCGCCGCATGCGCGCCTTCGTATGTCTCGAGATCCGCGACGAAGCCGGCCGTATCGCCGCCCGGCGCTTGCGCGGCCACCTCGGCCACGAAATCCGCGCGATCGACGAACAGCACCCTGCCGCCCTCGGCCGCCGCGCGCAGTGCGACGCCGCGACCGATGCCCTGCGCCGCGCCGGTGACGACGACGACCTTGCCGGAGAATCGTTGCATGGTCATGCCGCCTTTGCCGTGACGTTGGGGGTGAACTTCTCGTAGTGGAAACTGTTCGGCTTCACGCCTGCGTCGTCGAAATACTGGCGCACCGCATCGACCATCGGCGGCGGCCCGCACAGATACACGTCGACGTCGCCGTCGTTCAGCGCGTCGGCCGGGATGTGCTGCGTGACCCAGCCCTTGCGCGGATGGTTCGACGCGGCGTCGGCGACGACCGTCGCGAAGCTGAAGTTCGGCAGCTTCGCCGCGAGCGCTTCGATCGCGTCGACCAGCACGAGATCGAGGTCGCGCGTGACGCCGTAGATCAGGTGCACCTTCTGCTGCGAGCCGCTTCGCGCGAGCACGTCGAGCATCGACAGGAATGGCGCGAGGCCCGTGCCGCCGGCGAGGAACAGCAGCGGCCGCTGCACGTCGCGCAGATAGAAGCTGCCGAGCGGCCCGTGCAGCTCGAGCGTGTCGCCCGGCCGCGCCGATTCGAGCCATGTGCTCATCACACCGCCGGGAATCTTCTTGATCAGGAAGCCGACCTTCGCGTCGCCCGGCGCGGACGAGAACGAATACGAGCGGTGCTGGCCGCTGCCCGGCACGCCGATGTTCACGTACTGGCCCGGGAGAAACACCGGCGCGCTCGCGCCGACGTCGAGTTCGAGCACGACGGCCGCATCGTTGTGCTGCTCGATCTTCGCGACCGTCGCCGCAAAGCTGCTCTGCCCGGTCTTGCAGGCGACCGACGACGTCGGCACCGCGATCACGCAATCGCTTTGCGGCACCATCTGGCAGGTCAGCACGAGGCCGCCGTCCTTCTCGTCCTCGGTGAGCGCGTCGTCGATGTAATCGTCGCCGAGGTCGTAGCGGCCGCTTTCGGCGCGGCACTTGCAGGTACCGCACACGCCGTCGGAACAATCCATCGGCAGGTTGATCTTCGCGCGAAAGGCCGCGTCGAGCACCTTCTCGCCGGCCTTGCAGTCGATGAAGCGGGTGACCCCGTCTTCGAAATTCAGTGCAATCTTGTAGGTGGACATGACGTCGCCTCCCTTTCCTTCCTGTCGAAACGATCGGCGTCAGACGTGGTACACGTCGAGCACCTGCCGGATGTAATCGTTCTTCAGCACGATCTTCTTGTTCGAGATCAGCAGCGCGTCGTCCACCTTGCGCAACGTGACGAACATCGTGCCGAAGAAGTGATCGGTCACGCGGTAACGGTGGTTCAGCGTGTGAAAGTTGTAGCGCACGTCCACCTCGTCGTCGCGTTCGGCCAGCACCTCGACGTTCGTCACGTTGTGGCTGGTGCGCGGCTCGGGCGTCGACGCGCCGCTGCGCTCGGTCTTGATCCGGAATACGCGATCCTCGAGACCGCCGCGATCCGCGTAGTACATCAGCGAGATCTGGCTGGTCGGATCGTCGGTCGGGCGATCGTCGTCGTCCCACGCGGGCATCCAGTACGTGACGTCCTCGGCGTAGCAGGTCAGCCATTCGTCCCACGCACGATCGTCGAGCAGGCGCGTTTCGCGATACAGCGCCGCGCAAATCGTCCGGTAATCGAAGCTCATGCCGCCACCTCCCCGCGTTCCTTCTTCAGCGCATCGCGCATCACGTTCACCCAGTGTTCGTGCTGACACACGAACAGCCCTTCGTCCTCACTGCGCTCGCCGGAAATGCGCGGGTTCAGCCCCATCCTTCTCGCGTTCTCGTCCGGCCCATCGATCCACAGCGGCGCGCCGCGCGACAGGTCGTTCCACATCGCCGTGATGCCCGCATAGCCGGCCTGGCACGCGCGGAATTCCTCGAGATCGTCGGCCGTGCCCATGCCGGTCACGTTGAAGAAATCCTCGTACTGGCGAATCCGCGTCGTGCGATCCGCTTCACTCTCGCCCTTCGGCGCGAAGCAGAAGATCGTGACCTCGGTCCTGTCGACGCCGAGCGGCCGCACCACGCGAATCTGCGTGCTGAACTGGTCCATCAGGAACACGTTCGGGTACACGCACAGGTTGCGCGTCTGGTTCACGATGAAATCGGCCTGCACGTCGCCGACGCGCGCACGGATTTCGTCGCGATGCCGGTACACGGGCCGCACTTCCGGGTTCATCGTTCGGGTCCACAGCAGGATGTGGCCGTGGTCGAAGCCGTACACGCCCGCGACCGACTTGCTCCAGCTGTTCGCATCGACCGCCTTGGTGCCGTCTTCCTTGCGACGGCCCATCGTCGCCGCATAGTTCCAATGCACGGTGCTGACGTGATAGCCGTCGCAGCCGTTCTCCATCTGCATCTTCCAGTTGCCTTCGTAGATGTAGGACGAGTTGCCGCGCAGCACTTCGAGGCCGTTCGGCGCCTGGTCGACGATCTGGTCGATGATCACACGCGCCTCGCCGAGATAATCCTCGAGCGGCAGGACGTCCGCATTGAGGCTGCCGAACAGGAAGCCGCGATAGTTCGCGAAGCGCGCGACCTGCTTCAGGTCGTGCGAGCCGTGCGTGTTGAACTGCACCGGGTATTCGGTCGTCTTCTCGTCCTTCACCTTCAGCAGCTTGCCGGTGTTCGAGAAGGTCCAGCCGTGGAACGGGCACGTGAAGCTGCCCTTGTTGCCGTGCTTGCGGCGGCACAGCATCGCGCCCTTGTGCGCACACGCATTGATGACCGCATGCAGCTCGCCGGTCTTGTCGCGCGTGATGACGATCGGCTGGCGGCCGATCCACGTCGTGTAGTAATCGTTGTTGTCCGGAATCTGGCTTTCGTGCGCCAGATATACCCAGTTGCCCTCGAAGATGTGCTTCATCTCGAGCTCGTACAGCTCCGCGTTCGTGAAGATGTCGCGGCGGCAGCGGAAGACGCCGGCCTCCTTGTCATCCTGCACGGCGGTTTCGAGCAGGTGATCCAGTGTGTCGGTGTGGTCGATCGTGGCGGACATGATGGCTCCTTCCATGCGCGTGCCGCGTCCTGCAAGCACGCTCGCATCGGTATCGGTTGAATCTCGGGGGACCGGCCGACAGCGGCGGCGCACGCGCGCCGCCGTGCCGCCGGCGGTTATGCCGCGGCGGAAGCGCGCGGGCGTTCGACGATCTGGTTGTCCCGGCCCTGCACCAGCGGCGTCAGCACGAAATTGAACTCGATGTCCTGGTACGCATCGGCCTTCATGCCGAGCGCCGTGCCGCCGGTCCTGGCGACCACGGGCGGAATCAGCTCCTCGCGCGTCGCGTACGCGAAGTCGTCCCAGATCAGCGGATCGCCGTCGATGTTGAACTGCGTCGTCAGCTTGCGATGGTCGTCGCTCGTCACGAAGAAGTGCACGTGCGCCGGGCGGTTGCCGTGGCGGCCGAGACGGTCGAGCAGTTGCTGCGTCGCGCCCTGCGGCGGGCAGCCGTAGCCGACCGGCATCAGCGTGCGGAATTCGTATTTGCCGTCCGCACCCGTCCTCACCGCGCCGCGCAGGTTGAAATCGCTCTGCGCGCCGGTCGGGTCGAAGTGCGAGTAGAAGCCATGCGAGTTCGCGTGCCAGCACTCGACCAGCGCGCCGGCCACCGGCTTGCCGTCGAGGCCCGTGACCGTGCCGTGGATCACGAGCGGGCCCGCGCCGTCGTCGGCATCGAGGTCGATCTTCGCGACGCCTTCGCGCACCGGTGCGCCGGCCACGTACAGCGGCCCTTCGATCGTGCGCGGCGTGCCGCCGTGCAGCCCGATCGCTTCGTCCTCGGCGTCCATCCGGATGTCGAGATATTTCTCGAGACCGAGGCCGGCCGCGAGCAACGCTGCTTCGCCATCCTGACCAAGTTTGTTCAGATAGTTCACGCCGGCCCACACTTCGTCGGGCGTGATGTCGAGATCGTCGATCGCCTTGAACAGGTCGCCGAGCAGGCGCAGCACGATCTGCTGCGCGCGCGCGTCGCCCTTCGTGCCGTTCGCGCCCGCGTTCGACGCGGCCTTCAGCAGGTCTTGCACTTCCCGGGTATCGAAAACTTTGACGCTCATGATGCTGTCTCCACGTGTATTTGGGGGAATGACGGTCTTTGCCTGACTCGGTTACCGCACGACTTTCGTCAGCCCGTCGCGGGTGAAGCGCCTGACCTTGTCCTCGTCGAGCGCGATGCCGAGACCGGGGCCGTCCGGCACGGTCAGTTCGAAGTCGCTGTAGTCCAGCGGCTGCGTCAGGATTTCTTCGGTGATCAGCAGCGGCCCGAACAGCTCAGTGCCCCACTGCAGGTTCGCGACACTCGCGAACAGGTGCGCGGACGCCACCGTGCTGAACGCACCTTCGAGCATCGTGCCGCCGTACAGCTCGATGCCGGCCGCGTCCGCGATCGCGGCCACGCGCTGCGCGGCGAAGAGGCCGCCGCTTTGTTCGATCTTGACCGCGAACACGTCCGCGCCGTGATGCTTCGCGATCTCGAATGCGCTGTCCGGGCCCTGCAGGATTTCATCGGCCATCAGCGCGACGGGGAAGCGGCGCATCAGGCGCGCCAGCGCCGCCGCGGACGCCACCGGCTGCTCGACCAGCTCGCAGCCCGCATCGGCCAGCGCCGGAATCGCGCGAGCGGCCTGCGTCTCGCTCCACGCCATGTTCACGTCGACGCGCACCGACGCGCGCTCGCCGAGCGCCTTCTTGATCTCGGCCACGTGGCGGATATCCGTTTCCGGCGCTTTCGCGCCGATCTTCAGCTTGAATACGTTGTGGCGGCGCAGGTCGAGCATCCGTTCTGCTTCGGCGATGTCGGTGGACGTGTCGCCCGACGCGAGCGTCCACGCGACCGGCAGGCGATCGCGGCGACGGCCGCCGAGCAGTTCGCTGACCGGCACGCCGAGCCGCTTGCCGTGCGCGTCGAGCAGCGCGGTTTCGAGCGCGCTCTTCGCGAAGTGGTTGACCTTCGCGAGCTTGCCGACGAACGCCATCAGCGTCTGGACGCGCGTCGCGTCCTTGCCGACGATCGCCGGCGCGAGGTACGCGTCGATCGCGAGCTTCATCGCTTCCGGGCTTTCCGGGCCGTAGGCCATTCCGGCGATCGTCGTGCCTTCGCCGATACCGACCGCGCCGTCGCTGCAGAACACCTTCACGAGCATCAGCGTCTGGCCGTGCATCGTGGCCACCGACAGCTTGTGCGGACGGATCGTCGGCAGATCGACGAGGCGGGTTTCGATGCGTTCGATGGTGGCGGAGGACATGGGGCACGCTGCGTGGGGGGAGTTCATGGGACGGATTTATACGCGGCGGGGAAATGGAGCGTCCAATACTTTTGGTCGGGATTTTTGATACCTGGTGGGTATGGAAATCGTGGTCAATATCCGAAATATTGCGTTGCACCATACCTGATTTGGTTAGGTATGCGGGCTGGAAGGCTTGCTGGAGGGCGGTCGCGGGGTACGGGATGCTGCTTGGGTAGGAGCGCGACGCGGCTGCGTTCTGCAGCGGGAAAATCGGCCGAAATCGGCGGCCGGCCCGCGTCGGTCAGGGTTTTCCTGATGGGGAAACGGTGCGCCGGCCGACAAGAGCAGGCTGCACGTGAGGTGCTTATCAACGATTCGGAGATAGTCCAATATAAAAATGCTTCATCATCCATCCATGATTTAGCCCCTGACAATTCCATCAGGATATCCCACAATAAAAACAATAGTCGTCGTATATAGTTAAATTCAGACTTAAGTTAAATATTTTTTTACCCCCCCTTTATAATTCATGAGTTTGCTTTCGTGACCGGTACGCGAAAATGTACTCGCAGCACTTCTGTTCATAGGATGAAAAATGATTGACGTGCCGTATTTTTCGCAATGGGAATCGAGGGCCTTGATCTCTCGATTCGTGTCGCGCGAACTGCGCGCCGAGGACGATCCGCTCTGGCGTAATTCAGGCGCCAGCAGTCCGGCCGAGTATGCTCAATGGAGCCCGCACATTTGCGGCATCACATGCTTGAAGATGCTGTTGGCACATCGCACCGCGCGAGTGATCCCGCTGTTGGAACTCGTGCGTGAGGCCGTAACCTTCGGTGTCTATCAACCCGAGATCGGCGACAAAGGAAAGCGCCTGCTCTATCGACCATTCGTCAACTGGATCCGCGAGCGCTTTCAGATTGACGGTCGTGTCGTCGAGCATACGGAATCGTCTACGATCGAATGCAGTTTGCGTGACGGATATATGTTCATGGCGTCCGTTCACCCGGGAATCCGGCATGCGGGGTTTGAGCCTCCAACGCGTGGCGGGCATCTTGTCCTGGTGATCGGGGTCGATCCCGTGACCGACGAGTGGGTATTTCACAATCCGTCAGGCTTTGAACACAACACGCAGGAATACGTGTCGATGGCGCGTAGTACATTCGATCGCTATTTCGCAAACAGGGGGATTCTGATTGCGCCATAAGCGCACAAAAGACACAGCACACGCCCCGCCGCACCAGCCATACCTGTCGTGTCATCCGACGGCATGCGGCAAAGCCTCCCACAGCAACTGTTCAGTTTCCGCACACAGAATCGCAAACACCCCCCAATCCACGCGCCCTCCGCTCGTGGGAAGAAACCCGGATAGCTCCGCCTCTCCGCCCCCGCCTACCCTCCCGCGCATGCCGGCCAGCACCCAAGCACCAATCCCGCCCCGGCCGATCCGAATTTCCCCAGGAGCGCACATGGATAGCACCACCCCCGCCCTATTCGACCCCGACGTCTGGCGCGGCAAGACCTTCACCGGACGCTGGCACGCGAGCCCGCACGCGTCCGACGTGATCGAACCGGCGACCGGCAACACGCTGGGCCGCATCGGTCTCGCCGACGGCGCGGCCATCGCCGAAGCATCGGCCACCGCCCACCGCACCCAACCCGCATGGTTCTCGCTGCCCTACGACGAGCGCGCAGCGGTCCTGCGCCGCGCGGCGGCCGTCGCGCAAACGCACTTCGACGCAATCGTCGACTGGCTCGTACGCGAAAGCGGCTCGACGCGCGCGAAGGCGGCGTTCGAAACGTCGGTCACGATCAAGGCGCTCCACGAAGCAGCCGGCCTGCCATCGCGCGCGGCCGGCGAAGTGCTCCCGTCCGCAGCCGGCCGGCTGTCGCTCGCGCGCCGCCGCCCGCGCGGCGTGGTCGGCGTGATCTCGCCGTTCAACTTCCCGCTGTACCTCGCGATGCGTGCGGTCGCGCCCGCGCTCGCACTCGGCAACGCGGTCGTGCTCAAGCCCGATCCGCGTACCGCCGTATGCGGCGGCGTCTCGATCGCGCGCGTGTTCGAGCTCGCCGGCTTGCCCGAAGGCGTGCTGCACGTGCTGCCCGGCGACGGCGCGGCCGGCGCGGCGCTGGTCGCCGATCCGCACGTCGCGATGATCCAGTTCACCGGCTCCACCGCGGCCGGGCGCAAGGTCGGCGAAGCGGCGGGCCGCCACCTGAAGAAGGTGTCGCTCGAACTCGGCGGCAAGAACTCGCTGATCGTGCTCGACGATGCCGATCTCGACCGCGCGATCGCCAACACCGCATGGGGCGCGTACCTGCATCAAGGCCAGATCTGCATGGCGACCGGCCGCGTGCTCGTGCAGCGCGCGATTCACGACCGCTTCGTCGCGAAGCTCGTCGAGAAGGCGCGCAGCCTGCGCGTCGGCGACCCGGCCGCCGGCGACGTCGGCCTCGGCCCGCTGATCAACGCCGCGCAACGCGACCATGCCGCGAGCCTGGTCGACGCGGCGCGCCGCGCGGGCGCCCGCGTCGAGACGGGCGGCGGCCATCGCGGCCTGTTCTTCGAGCCGACGGTGCTGAGCGGCGTCGCGCCGGGCAATCCGGCTTTCGACGAGGAGATTTTCGGGCCGGTGGCGGTCGTCGTGCCGTTCGATACCGACGAAGATGCGATCGCGCTCGCGAACCGGACCGAATACGGGCTGTCGATGGCGATCCTGTCGGCCGACGTCGGCCGCGCGCTACGCATCGGCGAGCGCTTGAACACGGGGCTGCTGCACATCAACGACCAGACGGTCAACGACGAGGCGATCAACCCGTTCGGCGGCGTCGGCGCGTCGGGCAACGGCTCGAGCATCGGCGGTGCGGCAAACTGGGAAGAATTCACGCAGTGGCAGTGGCTGACGATCAAGGGCGAAGCGCCGCTCTATCCGATTTGACGAGGAGACCGACCATGTACACCGAACACGATACACGCGCCGTCACCGCGGCCGTCGCGCGCGCCGCCGGCGCGCCCTTTTCGATCGAAGCGGCCCGGATCCGCGCGCCGCGCGGCGACGAGGTGCTGGTGCGCGTCGTCGCGACCGGCTTGTGCCATACCGACCTGATCGTGCGCGACCAGTACTATCCGGTGCCGCTGCCGGCCGTGCTCGGTCACGAAGGCGCGGGCGTGGTCGAGGCGGTCGGCCCGAACGTGAAGACGCTCGCCGCGGGCGATCACGTCGTGCTGACCTACGGTGCGTGCGGCCACTGCGCATCGTGCGTCGGCGGTCACGGCGCGTATTGCCGGCAGTTCTTCGCGCTGAATTTCGGCGGCGCCGATGCCGACGGGCAGACCGCGATCCGGGACGAAGCCGGGCAACCGCTGCACGATCATTTCTTCGCGCAGTCGTCGTTCGCGAGCTACGCGCTCGCGCGCGAGAACAACGCGATCAAGGTGCCGAAGGAAGCGCCGCTCGAGCTGCTCGGCCCGCTCGGCTGCGGGATCCAGACCGGCGCGGGCGCGGTGATCCATTCGCTCGCGGTGCGCCCGGGCAGCAGCTTCGCGAGCTTCGGCGCGGGCGCGGTCGGCATGAGCGCCGTGATGGCCGCGCGCATCGCGGGCGCGACGACGATCATCGCCGTCGACATCGTGCCGTCGCGGCTCGCGCTGGCGCTCGAGCTCGGCGCGACGCACGCGATCGACAGCCGGGAAGTCGATGTCGTCGACGCGATCCGCGAGATCACCGGCGGCGGCGCCGACTTCGCGCTCGAATCGACCGGGCTGCCGGCCGTGCTGTCGCAAGGGATCGAAGCGCTCGGCTCGCGCGGCACGATGGGCGTGGTCGGTGCGCCGAAGCTCGGCACGAAGGCCGAATTCGACGTGAACAGCCTGCTGCTCGGCGGCCACACGATTCGCGGCATCGTCGAAGGCGACAGCGTGCCGCAGACGTTCATCCCGCAGCTCGTGCAACTGTACCTGCAGGGGCGGTTTCCGTTCGACCGGCTGGTGAAGTTCTATCCGCTCGACCAGATCAACCAGGCGGCGGAGGACAGCAGCGACGGGAGCACGCTCAAGCCGATCCTGCGTTTGCCGCAGTAGGTGCGGGGCACCGCCGGTCGCCCGCCGACGCCAACCGGCGTCATGCGGCGGGCGCCCTTGCCGGGAACGAAAATACCCGGCTTCGGGCACCGGGCTATATTACGCATTCGCGCGACACGCCGGACCGGCAACACCCGGCCCGGACATCGACCCCACTGGAGCGCAGCGTGAAGCCAGCCCCCGAACCCCTTTCACGGCCGGTCGACCTCGACCGGCTCCGCGCCCGCTTCGCCGCGGGCGAGCCGCTGCCGGAAGCGGCCTTGCCGGCCGGCGTCGCGCGCTCGTGGGTGCGTTCGCGCGACGCCGGGCTGCGGCCGTGGCAAACCGCCCGCTACGAAATGCAGCGCGAACTCGACGAATCGCGCGCGGACCGGCGGCTGACCCGCTGCGTCGCGCAGGAAATCGAGCCGCTGTGGGCCGCATTCGGCGGCAACGAATGGACGATCATGTGCGTCAATCCGCACGGCACGATCGTCCATGTACGGCGCAGCCCGCAATGCGACGACGCGCTGCTCACGCCGATCGTCACTGGACGCCGGATCGTCGAACCGAACATCGGCACGACCGCCCCGAGCTGCGTGATCCACGACGGCGCCGAAACCGTCGTCGCGGGCGCGCAGCACTATCTCGACGCGTTTTCGCGAGTGTTCTGTCTCGCGGTGCCGCTGGTCGGCTTCGACGGCGAAGTGATCGGCGCGCTGGACATCACCGGCGTCGGCCGGCGCAATGTCGCGCAGTTGCGCGAGTCGTTCCGGCACGCGTCGCTGTCCGCCGAGCAGCGGCTCTATGCGATGCTGCGCGACTGCCATCTGCTGCAGGTTCAGCACGACGCGCGCTGGCTCGGTACGCCGCTCGCCGGCGTCGTCGCGCTCGACGAAGCGGGCCGCGTGCGCGCGGTGAGCCGGCTGGCGCGCCGCATGCTCGATCTCGCGCCGGAAGGGCCGCTCGGGCCGTACGATCTCCGGCAGCTGTTTCCCGGCGCGACGCCCGCGCAGCAGCGGCGCTTGCTGACGCCGTCGCGCACGCCGCAGCGGATCGCGCGCGACGACGGTAGCCACGTATGGGTGCGCACCGTGCGTGCGCCGCTCGATCGCGCGACGGTCGCGCGTCGGGCCGATGGGCTCGAAGACGCCGCCGACGTATGCAACGCGGCGCCGGCCGCCGGTCCGCAGGCGAGCCTGCATGAGCAGTCGCTCGATGCGATCCGCCGCGCGCTCGACGAGCACGACGGCAACGTGTCGGCGGCCGCGCGGCAACTCGGCATTTCACGCACGACGCTGTACGCGAAACTTCGGCAGCTCGATACGGCGGGAATCCGGCCCGACGGGCCGCATCGGCGATTCGGGACGAAGCCCTAAGCCGCTGCCCGCCGCTCGTGCAGCCGCAACGCGAGCCACGCGATCCCGGCCGCGAAGATCGCGACCACGCCGCCGAAGGTGCCGATCCACGGCAACCCGAAGTCACCCGCGATATGGTTGCCGAGCAGCGCGCCGACGCCGATGCCGACGTTGTACAACCCGGAATAGATCGATACGGCCAGGTCGGTCGCCTCCGGCGCCAGCTTCAGCACCCACGCCTGCATCGCCAGCCCGAAACAGACGATCGCGCCGCCCCACGCCAGCGTGTGCACGGACAGTGTGACGATGTTCAGCGCGCACGGGAACAGGATCAGCAGGCAGCCCGACAGCGCGACGATCGACGCCAGCAGGAAATCGTCGGGCCGGTGCGGATAGAGGCGATTGAAGCAGACCGCGGCCGGCAGGCCGGCAACGCCGAACAGGATCAGCACGTACGTGATCCGGCTGCTGCTCGCATGGTTGACGCTCTGCACGAACGGTTCGATGTACGTGTACGACGTGAAGTGCGCGGACACGACGAGCACGGTGATCGCGTACAGCGCGACCAGCGCCGGCTTGCGCAGGAATACCCCGATGCTGCTCAGCGAGCCTGCGCCCTGGCTCGGCAGCAACGGCAACGTCGCGCGCAGCAACAGCAACGCGACGCCCGCCGCGCCCGCGATGATCAGGAACGTGACGCGCCAGCCGAACGCCTCGCCGATCACGCGGCCGAGCGGAATCCCGGCCACCATCGCGATCGCCGAACCCATAGCGAGCAGGCTGAGCGCACGGCTTTTGCGGTCGCTCGGCGCGAGCCGCACGGCGAGCGGGACCGAAATCGACCAGAACACCGCATGCGCGCACGCGATGCCGAGCCGGCCGATCATCAGCACCGTGAAATTCCACGCGACGCCCGTCACGACGTGGCTGCCGACGAACACCAGCAGCGCGACGCTCAACAGCTTGCGGCGCTCGACGTGACGCGTGACGAACGTCAGCGGCAGCGATACGACCGCAACGGCCCACGCGTAGATCGTCAGCATCAGGCCGACCGCGGTCGGCTGCATCTGCAGGCTGTCGCCGATCGCGCTCAACAGCGCGACGGGCACGAATTCGGTGGTATTGAAGATGAAGGCGGCGAGTGCCAGGGCCAGAACGCCCCACCACGATTGCTCGGAACTGACGGCGTCGGGGGTTGCCATACGGGAATTCGGCGAAGGTTGGGCGCGCGGGCGGCCCGCCCGGCGCATCGGCGCGATTGTACCAGCGCCGTTCGACGCGCTGCCGCGGGCGCGGCGCGTGCGGCGCGGGACATGGCGGTGACACGGCCGCGCGCCGATAATGTGACGAACCGGGTTTTGCCGACGATTTGCCCGAACGCTACCGGGCCAGGAGATTCGCATGCGTATTGAAACGTCATTTCTGTTCGATCTCGACGGCACGCTCGTCGACAGCGTCTATCAGCACGTACTCGCGTGGAAGGAAGCGCTCGACGCCGAAGGCATCGAGCTGTCGGTATGGCGCATCCACCGCAAGATCGGGATGAGCGGCGGCCTGTTCCTGAATCAGTTGCTGCGCGAGACGGCCGGCGACATCGACGCGGCGCGCGTCGAGCGGCTCGCGCGGCTGCATGCGGCCGCATACCAGCGGCTGCGCGCGCAGGTCCGGCCGCTGCCGGGCGCGCGCGAGCTGCTGGCCGCGCTGTCGAATGCCGGCATCCGCTGGGCGATCGCGACCAGCGGGCGGATGGAAACCGCGGCGATCAATCTCGAGGCGCTCGGCGTCGATCCGGCGAAGAACGTGGTCGTCACGCGCGATCAGGTCAAGTATGCGAAGCCGGACCCGGACCTGTTCCTGACCGCCGCCGCGAAGCTGAACGTGCCGATCGAGCATACGGTGGTGGTCGGCGACAGCATCTGGGACATGCTCGCGGCCGCCCGCTGCCGCGCGCTCGGCGTCGGCCTGCTCTCGGGCGGGTATGGCAGCGACGAACTGGAACGCGCCGGCGCACTGCGCGTGTACGACGATCCGGCGGACCTGCTGTGGCACCTCGACGAGGTGGCGGCGCGGCCCTGAGCGCCGAGTGGCCTGTCGATGTCGGCAACCGGCCCACACGAGGGCCGGTTGCCGACATCGCATGCAGGTTTCCGGCAGCTTGCGTGGGCGACAAGCTCGACGTGAAGGCGCGGCCTGCCCGAACCGGCAGGCCGCGCGCCTCGTCGTTACTGCTTCACCGGAGCGGCGATTCCGTCGATGTCGGGCGCCCAGCCCGTGGGGTTCGAGAAACGCAGCGTGTTCGCACTGCCCTGCTGGAACGTGCCGGTCACCGTCAGCGTCGATACGTTCCCCCAGCCGCCCGTCGACGGGAACGATACCGTGACCGGCGTCGCGCCGTCGAAGCTGATCTGCGCATTACGCGGCGCCCCATCGCCGTTCGCGTAGCTGACCGACACACTGTACGTCCCGCTCGCCGCCACGTTGATGCCGTTGATCGTCAGCGTGCCGTTGCTGGTTCCATCGCCGTTGCCGATGTAGCCGACGTCCTGGCCGCCCGAGCAGCCGTTGCAGGGCGCAACGCGCGCCGCGCCACCGAGCGTGTTGCCGGCCGCCTCGGCTTCGTACGCCAGCGGAGGCGGGGGCGGCAGTTTCACCGGTCCGGCCACCACGGCGACCGACGCGATCTCGGGCGCCGGCGTGGCACCGTCGAGGCTCGACAGCGTCAACGTGTTCAGCCCCGACTTCAGCCCGACATATACCGTCACGGTGCCGACGGATTTGCCGGCAGGCGGAAATGCCACCGTCGTCGGATTGCCGCCGTTCACGCCGAGCTGCGCCTTGGCGGTTTCCGGCCCGGCATTCAGGTAAGCGATCTGGACGAAGCCGCCGACCGTCGACGACGCGACGTCGCTGAACGTCACCGTGCCCAGCCCCGTGACCTTCCTGCCGCTCGCGCAATCGATGCAATGCGCATACGCGGCGCCCCCCGACAGCGTGCTCGGCAGGAACGTGGACGACGGCGCGTCCTTGCCGCGCAGCACCAGCATCACGGTGCCTCCGGCCGGAACGCTCGCGACCGTATAGGCGTCGGCGGCCGTGCCGAGATTCTTGTGCGCCCAGACATCGCGCACCGTGGCCCGGGTGCCCGCAGCCAGCCCCAGCTGCTTCCACGTCACCGTCATCGGGCTCGCCGCGGCGCCGTTGTTGAACAGCAGGACCGCACGCCTTCCGCTGCCGGCCAGCAGCTTCGCCCAGATCTGCTGCCCGTTGGCGTCCGCGACCTTCAATCCCTGCAGTCCCAGCGCATCCTGGTCGATCGCGATCAGTTCGGGATTGGTGAGCAGGGTCACGCTGTCGCTCGAAAGCGGCTTCGACAGATCGTTGCCGAGGATCATTGGCGCGCCGGCGATCGCCCATAGATTCACGTGGGCGAGATCGTTCGCCGCCGTCATGCCCATGCCGGCAACCATCATGTCGGGATCGTTGTAGTAGCCGGTGTGCTGCCCTTCCGGATGATAGTTTCCGTTGAAGTTGCCCAGCACCGAGCCGAACTTCGGAACGCCGCTTCCGGGGCCGTAGATGTCCCCCGTCGTACGCCACGACGTGGCGATCCCCGCGCCCCAGGCCCACGGCCCCAGCCCAGCATCGGGATAACCGCTCTTGCCCAACGTGCCCCAGTCGCACATGTTCAGCACCAGCAGCTTTCCGGTCGCGGCGTAGGCTTTCTGAATGGCCTGCGAGATGGCCGTATACGCTTGCTGCGGGTCGTATCCGGCCGCGCTGCCGCCGCACCAGTCGACCTTGACGAAGTCGTAGCCCCATTGCGCGAACTGCAGGAAATCGTGATCGTAGTGCGCGTAATCGCTGCCGACGAAGTGCACGCCGTTCGTGTTGCCGCAGCCTTGCGGCCCGGAGTCGATATAGATGCCCGCCTTCAGCCCCTTGCCGTGAATGTAGTCGGCCATCGCCTTCATGCCGCCCGGCCACTGGTTGGTGGGATTGCCGTTCATGTCGACGTTGATGATGAAGTTGCCGTTCGCGTCGCGCTTTCGGGAGGTCCACCAGCCTTCGTCGATATTCACATACTGGTATTTGTTGCCCGACGCAATGCTCTCGTTCAGCTTGGCCAACCCGTCCGCTTGCGCCTTGATCGTATCGAAACTGACATCTTCCGCGAGGCTGTTCCATGACGACCAGCCCATCGGCGGAGGATTCACGGCGATCTGCTTTCGCGCGGACGGTGCCGCGTCCGTCGTCGTGTCATCGTCGGACGTCGCGGTCGTCTCGGTACCGCCCGCTCCGGTAGCCGCCATCGCGGCGCTGCTGCTGACGGAGGCGGGACTCGTATCGTCGCCGCCGCACCCGGATATCACGCCGGCCGCCATCAGCATGCAGACCGTCAATATTCCTAACTTATTTTTCAAATTCATCTGCGTCTCCAGATTATTTGAGTGGCGCGTACCCGTGTGCGCGGCACGCGTTCGCAGATTAGTGAGTTCCTTGGCGTTTATTCAATCTTTGCGACGCACGGCCAGATACTGGGATCATTTCCACAATCAAGCCGAAAGATGCAATTATTTAACCGATTCAATCAATTTCGGTTGACACGCTCATGCTGCCGGACCGCTCCCGTCGGCGTGGATAGCGTCGTCTTGCTGTCCGATCCCATCGATGCAGAGCCGAGCAGCCGGGTCACGCGTCCGACAACCTCGCCAGCAACCCGCTCATCGCGTCGACATGCCCCGCACGGCCCTGCGCCGCGATTTCGGCGCGGATCGCGACTATCGCATGCTCCTGCACCATCGCAAATCCTCCCTTGATCGCGTACACATGCCGCAGTATTTCTTCGGTATCCTTTAGATCTAGGCGCGCGTCCGGACAATCGCGTTCATCCAGACGTTGACGGTCAAGGCGATTTATATGGGACCAAAAAGATGACCGCGGTGAGGCGTGGAGGCGGGCCAAGCGGACAAATGCACGGGATTGAAGGTCACCCCTGGCACGCGAACCGGGATTCGAGGTTCGTGCGCTGAAGGCCGAGAACGATCGGAGGCACATGGTCGAGCATCGAACTTACGTTGGGGCCTCCAGCACGGTGATCCTGAGACACATTGCGAATGACGCAGCGACCACGACCCACGTCATGCGCTACTCATAGTTTCAGCCGGCAACCATGCCGAAGCGATAGACCTTTCCACGACGACCCATCGAAGTCGTGCGCGTCGCGCTTCATCGCCATGTCGCCTTCCAGGATGGACGGCTGGACGGCGCGACGACCTCTGCTGCAACGACTGATCGCGGTATTGTCATCAGTTCCACGGCAACCATTCAGGCGTCGCGCGTCACACCGTCCGCCTGACCAGCATCGTCCGGATCTCCGAAATCGCCTTCGTCGGATTCAGCCCCTTCGGGCACACGTCCGTGCAGTTCATGATCGTCCGGCAGCGGAACAACCGGTACGGATCCTCGAGATCGTCGAGCCGCTCGGCCGTCGCCAGATCGCGCGAATCGGCGATGAAGCGGTACGCCTGCAGCAGCCCGGCCGGCCCGACGAACTTGTCCGGGTTCCACCAGTAGCTCGGGCACGACGTCGAGCAGCACGCGCACAGGATGCATTCGTACAACCCGTCGAGCTGGTCGCGCTCTTCCGGCGATTGCAGCCGCTCGCGCGCGGGCGGCGTCGTGTCGTTGATCAGGTATGGCCGGATCGAGTGGTACTGGTTGAAGAAGTCGGTCATGTCGACGATCAGGTCGCGCACCACCGGCAACCCCGGCAGCGGCCGCAGCACGATCTCGCGCTGCAGCGTCTGCATGTTGGTCAGGCATGCGAGGCCGTTCTTGCCGTTGATGTTCATCGCGTCCGAGCCGCAGATTCCCTCGCGACACGAGCGCCGGTACGCGAGCGTCTCGTCGTCGCGCTTCACGCGGCCGAGCACGTCGAGCAGCATGCGGTCGGCCGGGTCCACGTCGATCTCGTAGCGCTGCAGGTACGGCTGCTCGTCGCGATCGGGATCGTAGCGGTAGATATGCAGGGTGCGCGGATCGCTCATCGGTTCCTCCCGGCGCGGGCCGGCATGGGTTCACGGGATGCTGCGGGACGGCGCCGCAAGCGCCATGCCGGTCAATCGTCGTCCACGCGCTTGTCGACCAGATAGCGGCCGCGCTCGACGCCCGCGCGCAGCGCCTCGACCTCGGTCAGCCATTCGGGGCCGGCGGCCTCCGGTACGGCCAGTTCGATGCGCGCGCCGGCGGCGTATACCTGCACCTCGTCGCGCCACGCGCCTCGCTCGTTGGGCCGCGCCCATACGAGGATTTCATGACCGCGATACGGGTCCCGAACCTGTGCGTCCTGTTGATGTGCCACGGTGGCCTCCTGTCTTATCTGCGATGGCGATGCAAAAAATGCGCGCCGGCGGCGCGCCACGCACGCCGTCGGCCTCGTGCGCACGCGCCGTGCCCGGCCGGCACGCCGCTTGCGTCCCTTTTCTGCATCGAAGCGCAACGGGCCCGCCTCGCGCAGGGCCGGAAGGAATGCACATCATGATCGGCCACCTCGAATTACTCGGACGCCTGCTGCTGGCCGCGCTGCTCGGCAGCGTGATCGGGCTCGAACGCGAGCGCCTGAACTGGGCCGCCGGGCTGCGCACGCACATGCTCGTGTGCGTGGGCGCCGCGCTCGTGATGCTGGTGTCGACGTTCGGCTTCGAGGACGTGCGCGGGCAAAACGGCGTCGTGCTCGATCCGTCGCGGGTCGCCGCGCAGGTGGTGTCCGGCATCGGCTTTCTGGGCGCGGGCTCGATCCTGCTGCGCGGCGAAATGGTGCGCGGGCTGACGACGGCCGCGAGCCTGTGGGCGGTGGCCGGCGTCGGGCTCGCCGCGGGCGGCGGCATGGTGGTTGCGTCGATCGGCGCAACCGCGATCGTGCTCGCGATCCTCGCGGGCGTGAAGCCGCTCGAGCGCCGCTTCATCGCGCAGCGCCAGCAGCGCACGCTGCTGCTCGTGGCCGAGCGCGGCGGGCTGACGCTCGGCACGCTGCACGAAGCGCTCGGCCCCGGCCGCGTGCGCGTGAAACGGTTCATCGTCCAGCAGTCGGACGACGATCCGGATACCGACGACATCTCCGTCTCGTTCTCGCGCACGAGCGGGCCGGAATTCGCGGCGATCTGCGAGACGCTGCAAAACATCGCGTGCGTACGGACCTGTCGACCCGACACCTCGTCAAGGAGTTTCGCGTGACCCAGACCGACCTGCTCTCCTATCTCGTGACGAGCCAACTGGCCGCGCGCATGCGCAGCGGGGCCTGGCTCACGACCGGCCAACTGGTCGGCGCGTTGCGCGCGTGGCTCGCGTGTCGCCACGCCGAATGCGACTGGCTGGACCGGATCAGGATCGCGCACGCGTCGGCGACGATCGCGCAGGAGATCTACGAGATCGCGGTCGCGCACGGCGATCCGCACAGCGGCGAGCGCGTGCGGCTCGACGCGGATTCGCCGGAACTGCAGGCGCTGCGTGCACGCTGCGATGCGCTGTTGCAGTGGCTCGACGGCGACCGGGACGTCGGCGCCCGATGATCGTGCCGGAGCGCATCGCCCGCGCCGACGATGGTCGGCTCGACGCCGCGCCGGCGGACGGCCCGCCGCAGCACGGCCTGCTCGAGCGCGGGCGCAACTGCGACGCGATCCGCGGCGCGGACCGCTTTGCGATGCTGGTCGACGGCGACGCGTACTTCTCGACGCTGCGCGCGGCGCTGCTGCGCGCACGCCATACGGTGTTCATCGTCGGCTGGGATGTGGACAGCCGGATGCGGCTCGCGCCGGGCGGCGCCGACGACACGTTGCCCGACACGCTCGCGGCCTTTCTGCACGCGCTCGCATCCGCCCGCCACAACCTGCGCATCTACGTGCTCGCGTGGGACTTCGCGATGATCTACGCGCTGGAGCGCGACTGGCCGCCCGTGTATCGGGCCGGCTGGCGCGCGCATCGCGGCATCCGGTTCCGGCTCGACGATGCGCACCCGCGCGGCGCGTCGCATCACCAGAAGCTGGTCGTGATCGACGACCGGCTCGCGTTCGTCGGCGGCCTCGACCTGACGCGCGCCCGCTGGGACACGCCCGCGCATGCGGCCGACGACCCGCGCCGCCGCGACGAGCACGGCATGCCGTACGGGCCGTTCCACGACGTGCACGCGATGTTCGACGGCGATGCCGCCGCCGCGATCGGCGAACAGGCGCGGGATCGCTGGCTGCAGGCATGCGGGCGCCCGATCGCGATCCGCGCGCGGCGCCATCTCGACCGGGCGGACGACGACGATCCGTGGCCGCCCGATGCGCGCGTCGACGTGCGCGACGTGCGGCTCGGCATCGCGTATACGGCGCCGCGCCACGGCGGCCGCGAGCCGGTGCGGCAGGTGCGCGCGCTCGTCGAGGACGCGATCCGCGCTGCCCAGCGGCACCTGTATGTCGAAAACCAGTACTTCACCGCGGCGGTCGTGCGCGAAACGTTGTCCGTGCGCCTCGCCGACGCGCACGGGCCGGACGTGACGGTCGTCGCGCCGCGCGTGCAGAGCGGCTGGCTGCAGGAAGCGACGATGGGCGTGCTGCGCGCGCGGCTGCACGCGACGCTCGCGTCGGCCGACCGCTTCGACCGCTACCGGCTGCTGTATCCGCACGTCGACGGGCTCGGCGACGCGTGCGTGAACGTGCACAGCAAGGTCGCGATCGTCGACGACGAATGCATCGTGATCGGCAGCGCGAACCTGAACAACCGCTCGATGCTGCTCGATACCGAATGCTGCATCGCGCTCGTCGCGGCCGGCGACGCCCGCGTTCGCGGCGCGATCGCGCGCATGCGCGAGCGGCTGCTGGCCGAGCATCTCGGCACGACGCCCGATGCGGTGGCCGACGCGTTCGCGTGCGGGGAACGGCCGAACGTCGTGCTCGACCGGCTGCGCGCAAAGCCGGGCCGCACGCTGCGCACGCTCGACCCGGCCGTGTCGCCGCAATTCGAGGCGCTCGTGCCGGTCAGCGCACGGCTCGACCCCGAGCAACCGATCGAGCCGGACCGGTTCGTCCGCGAATTCGTGCCGCACGAGCAGCATCGCTCGCTCACCGCGCGCTTTTTCGTGCTGGGGGCGATCGTGCTCGCCATCGCCGCGCTGGCGCTCGCGTGGCGCTTCACGCCGCTGGGCGCGTACCTGAACGTCGCGTCGCTGTCGCGCGCGGTGGCCGGCATCGCGCGGCTGCCGGCCGCGCCGGCGCTGCTGCTCGCGGCCTACGTGGTCGCGGCGGCCTGCGCGGTGCCGATCACGCTGCTGATCGCCGCGACGGGGCTCGTGTTCGGCGCGTGGCCGGGCTTCGCGTATGCGGGGGTCGGCTCGATGGCGGCCGCCGCGGCGACCTACGCGCTCGGTCGCTGGCTCGGACGCGACGCGGTGCGCCGGCTCGCCGGCCCGCGTGCGAACCGGCTGAGCGAGCACATCGGCCGGCGCGGCGTGGTCGCGATGGCCGTGCTGCGGCTGCTGCCGATCGCACCGTTCACCGTCGTGAACCTCGTCGCCGGCGCGTCGCACATCGGGCTGCGCGACTTCCTGATCGGCACCGCGCTCGGGATGCTGCCCGGCATCGTGCTGACCGTCACGTTCGCGCACCAGTTGACCGCCGCGCTCAGCCATCCGCGGCCCGGCGCGTTCGCGTGGCTGGCGGCGATCGGCCTCGCGCTGGTGGGCGTGTCGATCCTGCTCGTGAGGGTGCTGCGACGATGGCGCTGAGCACACACGCGGCCCCGCCGCCGCACGTCGTCGCCGCCGACGCGGCGCCCGTCGCCGCGCCGGGCGGACGCGACCTGCGGATCGCGACCTACAACATCCGCGGCGGCTACGGCGTGTGGCACGCGCGCGCGGCCGACCGAATCGCGGCGGTGATCGACGAGCTCGACGCGGACGTGATCGCGCTGCAGGAAGTGCCGCTCGGCGGCACGCGTGCGCCGGACGTGCTCGCGCACCTGCGCGACGCGACCGGCATGCACGCGGTGGCCGGCCCGACGATCGACACGCCGGAGCGCCGCTACGGCAACGCGGTGCTGTCGCGCTGTCCGATCCGCGCGGCGCGCACGCTCGACCTGTCGTTCCACCCGCGCGAGCCGCGCGGCGCGCTCGACGCCGACATCGATTGCAGCGCCGGCCCGATCCGCGTGGTCGCGACCCATCTCGGGCTGTCGGCCAGCGAGCGCAGCGCGCAGGTGCAGCGGCTGCTCGCGGCGTTCGACACGGGCGCGATGCCGGTGATTCTGCTCGGCGACATCAACGAATGGTTCGTGCGCGGCCGCGCGCTGCAGGCGCTCGTCACGCGGTTCCGGCGCGCGCCGGCGCCGCGCACGTTCCCGACCGTGTGGCCGGTGTTCTCGCTGGACCGGATCTGGATCCATCCGGGCGAACTGCTGGTGGACGTGGTCGTGCATCGCAGCGCGCGGGCGCGGCACGCGTCCGATCACTACCCGCTGGTGGCGCGGATGCGCGCGACGCCCGCGACGGGCACGGCGCTTGCGCGATGAGCATTTTTTTCGATCCGACGGAGCCCGCTCATGCGAACCGACGCACTCGACGGAAAGAATCTCGATTACTGGTGCGCCCGCGCGTTGTGCGCGGATGACGAAGACACGCTGCGCTTCACGGCCGTCTCGCCCACCGTCGTCGTGACGGCCGCGTGCGACGCGCTCCGGCACCTCGACGCGCCGTTCGCGCCATCGGCGTCGTGGGCCGATGCGGGCACGGTGCTCGATCGCGTGATCGACCTTCGGATCGCCGGCCACGGCGATACCGTCGAATGCGACGCGACCTTCGTCGACGGCCCATCGACCTGCGGCGCCCGCGGCCGCACGGCCCGCGAAGCGCTGCTGCGTGCGTTCGTGCGCGCACGCTTCGGCGACGACGTGGACGAGCCGCCGCCGTTCCCGCACCGGATCGAACATGGCGCGGTGGTGCGGTATGACCCGGGGGTGCCGATTCCAACTTCGGACGACGACCCGGCGGCCGGCGACAGTTCGGATATTCGGTCGATTCCGCGCATGTGAGTGCAGGCGCGAGTCGGCGGTCATGTAAAAACGACAGTCCCCTTCAATCCGCATTCCCGCCAACGCCTGCCCGGCCGGCGGTCGCGCAGCAGGCACGCGCGTTGCGACGCACCGGCTTTACCGCTCGCCGCCACTCGCCCGCGCCACGCCATGGACTCCACACCGCCGTTCGCTCCGCACCTCTACTTCTGCGACGCCCGCCTCGTGGGGCCGCTCGACGCGTGGCCGCCCACCTTCGCGCATATCGCCGGCATGGGCTTCGATCATGTGCTCGTCGGTGCGTTCTGGGCCGCGAGCGTCGCCGGCTTTCCGCGCCACGTGGCCGATTTCCGGCGGCCGGCGCAGTCGTTCGCGACGCGCGCGAGCGCACTCGAAACCTTCTCGCGGCTCGCGCAACTGGCGAAGGGCCACGGGCTGCGCCTGCTGCTCGAAGTCGTGCCGGATCGCATCGCACGCGAGAACCCGCTGCGCGCCGACCATCCCGACTGGTACGTCGAGCACACGCACGACGACGCGCTGATCGACCCGCGCGGCACCGCGCACGCACTGGATATCGCGCAGGCGAACGCCGGCGACGCAGCGGCGCGCGACGCGCTCTCGGCATGGTGGTGCGCGCATCTCGCGACGTTCGCCGACGCGGGCGCGGCCGGCTTCCTGATCGACGCGCCCCATCATCTGCCGGCCGACTGGTGGCCCGGCTGGCGCGCGGCGCTGCGCCGTGCGCGCCCGGACGTCGCCGTGCTCGCCGGCGTGCCCGGCCATGCGCGCGACGCGCTCGCGCAGCTCGAAACCGCCGGCTTCGACGCGGTGTTCTCCTCGGTGCGCTGGTGGGACCTGCGCGCGCCGTGGTTCGCGGACGAACACCGGCTGCTGCGGCGCATCGGCGCGCCGATCGCGTTTCCCGATGCGCCGGACGGCCCGCGTCTCGCCGACGACTGGCCCGACGCACCCGACGACACCGTCGCCCGCGCGTATCGCCGCGCGCTGTGGACGGCCGCCGCCGTCGGCACCGGCTGGCTCGTGCCGATGGGCTTCGAGCGCGGTGTGACGGTGCCGCTGATGGCCCGCGACGCGGATGCCGAACGCTACCGCGCCGCGTTCGAGCACGCCCGTTTCGACCTGTCGGGCACCGTCGCCGATGCGAATGCGTGGCGCCGCGCCACGCCCGTCGTGGCGACCCGCGGCGAGATCGTGCAACTGAGCGCGCCGGGCGCGCATGCGACCGCGCTGCTGCGCGGCACCGGCCCGTTGCTCGAACACGACGACACGGCGTTGCTGATCGCGTTGAATCCCGATCTCGACGCTCCGGCCACGGTCGATCCGGCGACGATCCTGCCCGGCGTGCCGGGCGGTTTCACGCGCGTCGCCACGCACGACGGCGCGCACACGCATCCGCCGGCCGCGCTCGAGCCGTTCACGCTCGCGCCCGGCGCGTATGCGCTGCTGCACGCGTGGCAGGCGCCGCCCGTCGCCGCGCGCCCCGACGCCGCGCGCGAGCGCACCGTGCTGTCGGCGGCGCTCGCGGCCGACCGGATCGCGATCGAGCGCGTCGAGCCGTCGGTCGACGACGGCCGCTTCGCGATCAAGCGCGTGATCGGCGAGCCGCTCGTCGTTCGTGCGTCGATCTTCACGGACGGGCACGCGCATCTGGCGGCCGTGCTCCAGTGGCGCGCCGCCGACGACGACGTCTGGCGCGAAGTTCCGTTCGAAGCCGAGCCGAACGACCGTTGGCATGCGCGCGTCATGCTCGACCGGCTCGGTCGCCATGAATTTCGCGTGCTCGCGTGGCGCGACGACTGGGCGTCGCTGGTCACCGACATCGCGAAGAAGCGCGCGGCCGGCCAGGACGTGACGCTGGAAGTGCGCGAAGCGCAACTGCTGCTCGCGACCGCGCTGAAGCTCGCCGAGCCGGCCGATCCGCGCGCGGTCGCGCAGATGGAACGGCTCGCCGCCGAGCTCAAGGACGCGTCGCCCGACGACCGCCTCGCGCTGATCGGCGCGCCCGCGCTCGCCGACGCGTTCGCGGCGCTGCGCTACCGCCCGTTCGTCACGCACGACGCGACGACCTACCCGGTCGACGTCGAACGCCGCAAGGCGCGCTTCTCGAGCTGGTACGAGATGTTCCCGCGCTCGGCGAGCGACGATCCGCACCGGCACGGTACGTTCGACGACGTGATCGCCCATCTGCCGCGCATCCGCGACATGGGTTTCGACGTGCTGTATTTCCCGCCGATCCACCCGATCGGCACGTCCGCCCGCAAGGGCCGCAACAACAGCCTCACCGCCGGCCCCGACGACGTCGGCAGCCCGTACGCGATCGGCTCCCCCGACGGCGGGCACACGGCCGTGCATCCGCAACTCGGCACGCTCGAATCGTTCCGCGCGCTGGTCGACGCCGCGCGCGTGCACGGGCTCGAGATCGCGCTCGATTTCGCGATCCAGTGCTCGCCCGATCATCCATGGCTCGCCGCGCATCCGGGCTGGTTCGCATGGCGGCCCGACGGCTCGCTGCGCTTCGCGGAGAATCCGCCGAAGCGCTACCAGGACATCGTGAACCCCGATTTCTACGCGCCGGACGCGCTGCCCGACCTGTGGCTCGCGCTGCGCGACGCGGTGCTGTTCTGGGTCGACGCGGGTGTGCGGATCTTCCGCGTCGACAATCCGCACACGAAGCCGCTGCCGTTCTGGGCGTGGATGATCGCCGACGTGCGCGGCCGGCATCCGGATGTCGTGTTCCTGTCCGAGGCGTTTACGCGGCCGGGGATGATGTACCGGCTCGCCAAGGTCGGCTTCTCGCAGTCGTACACGTACTTCACGTGGCGCGAGTCGAAGCGCGACTTCATCGACTATCTGACCGAGCTGACGGCCGGCCCCGCGCGCGAATTCTTCCGACCGAACTTCTTCGTCAACACGCCCGACATCAACCCGCGCCACCTGCAGAACGCGCCGCGCTCGCAGTTCGTGATCCGCGCGGCGCTCGCGGCGACGCTGGCCGGCTCGTGGGGCCTGTACTCGGGCTTCGAGCTCGGCGAATCGGCGCCGCTGCCGGACAGCGAGGAATACGCGGATGCCGAGAAATACGAGCTGCGCGCGCGCGACTGGAGCAAGGCCGCGCACATCGGCACGGAAATCGCGCGGCTGAACCGCGCGCGGCGCGATCATCCGGCGCTGCAGACGCATCTCGGACTCACGTTCGTCGAGGCCGACAACGATTCGGTGCTCGTCTTCACGAAGGCGACGCCCGCGTTCGACAGCGTGGTGGCCGTCGCGATCAGCCTCGACCCGTGGCATCCGCAGGCCGCGAACTTCACGCTCGATGCGGCGCTGTGGCGCGGCCTCGGGCTGGCCGACGGCGAACCGCTCGATGCGCTCGAACAGGACGCCGCGCACGCGGAAACCTGGCGCGGCCATCGCCAGTACGTGTCGCTCGATCCGCACGTGCGGCCGTACGCAATCTGGCGGCTCGCGCCGTCTCCGGGCGCCGCGCGGGCGGCGGCGCCCGCACCGGACGACGCCCGACCCTCCTCGGGAGCCCACGGATGATGAAACGCGAAGATTCCCTCGACGACGTACGGCGCGCGCAGTTCCCGTCGCTCGCGCCGGCCGGCACGCCGCGCCGGCGCCGCGCGCGCCGCCGCGAACCCGCGCTCTGTGCGGACGATCCGCTGTGGTACAAGGACGCGATCATCTACCAGGTGCACGTGAAGTCGTTCTACGACTCGAACAACGACGGCATCGGCGATTTCCCCGGCCTGATCGCGAAGCTCGACTACATCGCCGAACTCGGCGTCGACACGATCTGGCTGCTGCCGTTCTATCCGTCGCCGCGCCGCGACGACGGCTACGACATCGCCGACTACCGCGACGTGCATCCCGACTACGGCACGCTGGCCGACGTGCGGCGCTTCATTCGCGAAGCGCATGCGCGCGGCATCCGCGTGATCGCCGAGCTCGTGATCAACCACACGTCGGACCAGCACCCGTGGTTCCAGCGCGCGCGCCGCGCGAAGCCGGGCTCCACGCATCGCGACTATTACGTGTGGTCCGACACCGACACGAAATACGCGGGCACGCGGATCATCTTTCTGGATACCGAAACGTCGAACTGGACCCACGACCCGGTGGCCGGCCAGTACTACTGGCACCGCTTCTATTCGCACCAGCCGGACCTGAACTTCGACAACCCGGCCGTCGTGCGCGAAGTGATCCAGGTGATGCGCTTCTGGCTCGACCTCGGCATCGACGGACTGCGGCTCGATGCGGTGCCGTACCTGGTCGAGCGCGAAGGCACGAACAACGAGAACCTGCCGGAGACGCATGCGATCCTGAAGCGGATCCGCGCGACGATCGACGCCGAATATCCGAACCGGATGCTGCTCGCCGAGGCGAACCAGTGGCCGGAGGACGTGCAGGAATACTTCGGCAACGAGGACGAATGCCACATGGCGTTCCACTTCCCGCTGATGCCGCGCATCTACATGTCGATCGCGAGCGAGGATCGCTTCCCGATCCTCGACATCATGCGGCAGACGCCGGCGCTCGCGCCGAGCAACCAGTGGGCCGTGTTCCTGCGCAACCACGACGAGCTGACGCTCGAGATGGTCACCGATTCGGAACGCGACCTGCTGTGGCAGGCCTATGCGAGCGACCGGCGCGCCCGGCTGAATCTCGGCATCCGGCGCCGGCTCGCCCCGCTGATGGAGCGCGACCGGCGCCGCATCGAGCTGATCAATTCGCTGCTGCTGTCGATGCCCGGCACGCCGGTCATCTACTACGGCGACGAGCTCGGGATGGGCGACAACATCCACCTCGGCGACCGCGACGGCGTGCGCACGCCGATGCAGTGGTCGTCGGATCGCAACGGCGGCTTCTCGCGCGCCGACCCGGAACTGCTCGTGCTGCCGCCGGTGATGGGCTCGCTGTACGGCTACGACGCGGTCAACGTCGAGGCGCAGACGCGCGATCCGCATTCGCTGCTGAACTGGACGCGCCGCATCCTCGCGACGCGCCGCGCGTCGCAGGCGTTCGGGCGCGGCACGATCCGCTTCCTGCGTCCGGAGAACCGCAAGGTGCTCGCGTACCTGCGCGAGCTGGACGGTCACGAGCCGGTGCTGTGCGTCGCGAACCTGTCGCGCGCGTCGCAAGCGGTCGAACTCGATCTGTCCGAATTCGCGGGCCGCGTGCCGATCGAGATGACGTCCGATTCGCCGTTTCCGCCGATCGGCCAGCTCCCGTATCTGCTCACCTTCCCGCCGTACGGATTCCTGTGGTTCGTGCTCGCCGAGCACGGCCGCGAGCCGTCGTGGCGGCAGCCGCATGCGGAGCCGCTGCCCGAATACGTGACGCTCGTGATGCGGCGCGGCGATACGCGGCCGGACGTCTCGCAACTGCATGCGCTCGCGCACGACGCGCTCGCGTCGTGGCTCGCGCGGCGGCGCTGGTTCGCGTCGAAGGATCGCGCGATCGGCGACGCGTGGCTGAACGTCGTCACGCCGGTGGCGGACGAGCCGTTCCAGTATGCGGAGGCGTGGGTGTCCGCCAGCGACGGCGGCGTCGAACGCTACGTGGTGCCGCTCGCGACCGCGTGGGGCGGGGAGACGTCTCATCCGCTGTTCGCGCAACTGGCCCTGGCGCGCGTGCGGCGCGGCCACACGGTCGGCTACCTGACCGACGCGTTCGCGCTGCCGGCGTTCGCGCGCGGGATGCTGCGCAAGCTGCGCGACGGCGCGACGGTGCCGACGGCCGACGGCGGCCGGCTCGACTTTCTTCCGGAAGACGCGCTCGCCGGCCTGGACCCGGGCGACGACGCGGAGGTGCGCTGGCTCGCGGCCGAGCAGAGCAACAGCTCGCTCGTGATCGGCGACGCGATCGTGCTGAAGCTCGTGCGCAAGGTCGCGCACGGCGTTCATCCGGAAGCGGAAATGAGCCGGCACCTGACGCGCATCGGCTATGCGAACACCGCGACGCTGGCCGGCGAAGTCGTGCACGTCGATCCGGACGGTTCGCCGCACACGGTCGCGATCCTGCAGCGCTACGTCGACAACCAGGGCGACGCATGGACGCGTTCGTTCGATTTCCTGCGGCGCGCGATCGACGAGCTCGCGCTGCCGGCCGCGGACGACGGCGAGGCCGCCGAGACGGACGAAGCGCCCGATGCGCTGCTCGGCTACGCGGCGTTCGCGGGCATCGTCGGCACGCGGCTCGGCCAGTTGCACGTCGCGCTCGCGCAGCCGTCCGACGATCCCGCGTTCGCGCCGGAACGCGCGACGCCCGAGCACGTCGACGGCTGGTGCGTGGACGCGATCGCGTCGTTCGAGCGTGCGCTAGACGTGCTGCGCACGCGGCTCGACGCGCTCGATGCGGCCACGCGCGCATCGGCCGACGCGCTGCTCGCGTCGCGCGACGCGGCCGTGCTGGCGCTCGGCGAGCTCGTGCCGCGCACGCTCGATGCGCAATGCACGCGGATTCACGGCGATTTTCATCTGGGCCAGGTGCTCGACGTGCAGGGCGACGCGCTGCTGATCGACTTCGAAGGCGAACCGGCGCGCCCGCTCGAGCGGCGTCGCGCGAAATCGCATCCGCTACGCGACGTGGCCGGCCTGCTGCGCTCGCTGTCGTACGTGAGCGCGACCGCGCAGTTCGCGATCGAGAAAGCACCGCCGCAAGCCGCCGGCCGCAAGCGCGCGCTGTTCGACCGCTTCGGGCAGGCCGCCGCCGACCGCTTCGTCGAGTGCTATCGCGCGGCTGCGGACCTCGCGCCCGCGCGCTTCGTCGACCCGCGCTACGCGGACCGCCTGCTCGCGCTGTTCCTGATCGACAAGGCGTCGTACGAGCTGTGCTACGAAGCCTCGAACCGGCCCGACTGGCTGAGCGTGCCGGTCGGCGGGCTCGCGGCGCTGGTCGAGCGCCTGCTCGACGACGGCGTGCCGCCCGACGACGGAGGACACCCATGACCGACACGCTGTTCGAACGCGCCGACATCGACGCACTGCTCGCCGGCCGGCATCCCGACCCGTTCGCGTGCCTCGGCCCGCACGAACAGGCCGACCGGATCGTCGTGCGGGCGCTGCTGCCCGGCGCCGAACGGGTGCGCGCGCTGGCGCCGGACGGCGCCGAGCTCGGCGCGCTCGCGTGCGTCGATCGCGCCGGCTGCTTCGCGGGGACGATCGCGCACGACGGCGGCTGGCCCCATTACCTGCTCGCAATCGACTGGCCCGGTGCACACCAGGTAACCGACGACGCGTACGCATTCGGCACGCTGCTCGACGATGCGGCGCTCGCGCGCTTCTCGGCCGGCGATCCGGCCGCCGTGCTCGAGTGCCTCGGCGCGACGCCCGTGCGCATCGACGATACCGACGGCGTGCGCTTCGCCGTGTGGGCGCCGAACGCGCAGCGCGTCTCGGTGGTCGGCGATTTCAACGGCTGGGACGGGCGCCGCCATCCGATGCGGCTGCGGCGGCCGTCGGGCGTGTGGGAGCTGTTCGTGCCGGGCATCGGCGCGGGCGAGCGCTACAAGTACGAGCTGCGCGCGGCCGACGGGCGCGTGCTGCCGCACAAGGCCGATCCGTGCGCGCGCGCGACCGAAGCGCCGCCGCGCACGGCGTCGGTGGTCGCCGACGTCGCGGCGCTCGACGCGTTCGCGTGGCACGACGACGGCTGGATGCAGGCGCGGCCGCGCCACGACCGCTATCGCGTGCCGTGGTCGATCTACGAGGTCCATCCGGAGTCGTGGCTGCGCATCCCCGAGGAAATGGAGCGCAGCGCGACCTGGGACGAGCTGGCCGAGCGGCTGATTCCGTACGTCAAGGGCATGGGCTTCACGCACGTCGAGTTCATGCCGATCGCCGAATACCCGTTCGGCGGCTCGTGGGGCTACCAGCCGCTCGCGCAGTTCGCGCCGTCCGCGCGCTTCGGATCGGTCGACGGCTTCGCGCGGTTCGTCGATCGCGCGCATGCGGCCGGCATCGGCGTACTCGTCGACTGGGTGCCCGCGCATTTTCCGAACGACGCGCACGGGCTCGCGCAATTCGACGGCAGCGCGCTGTACGAGCACGCCGATCCGCGCGAGGGGATGCATCCCGACTGGAACACCTGCGTGTTCAACGTCGGGCGCACGGAGGTCGGCGCGTTCCTCGTCGCGTCGGCGCTCGCGTGGGCGCGCCGCTATCACGTCGACGGCATCCGCGTCGACGCGGTCGCGTCGATGCTGTACCGCGACTATTCGCGCAAGGAAGGCGAATGGGTGCCGAACGTATACGGCGGCCGCGAAAACCTCGAATCGGTCGCGTTCCTGCGCCGGTTGAACGACACGCTGCACGGCGCGGCCGCGCCGGCCGGCGTCGTCACCGTCGCGGAGGAGTCGACCGCGTGGCCGGGCGTCACCGCGCCGACCGGCGACGGCGGGCTCGGCTTCGACTTCAAGTGGAACATGGGCTGGATGCACGACACGCTCGCGTATCTGCACGAAGACCCGATCCACCGTCGCTATCACCACGACCGCATGACGTTCGGGCTCGTGTACGCGTTCTCCGAGCGCTTCGTGCTGCCGCTGTCGCACGACGAGGTCGTGCACGGCAAGGGCTCGCTCGTCGCGAAGATGCCCGGCGACGCATGGCAGCGGCTCGCGACGCTGCGCGCGTATTTCGGTTTCATGTGGGCGCATCCCGGCAAGAAGCTGCTGTTCATGGGCAGCGAATTCGCGCAATGGGCCGAGTTCGCGCACGATGCGTCGCCGCACTGGGACTTGCTCGACGCGCCCGCGCATCGCGGCGTGCAGCGGCTCGTGCGGGACCTCAACCGCGCGTATGCGGCCGAGCCGGCGCTGCATGCGCTCGACTGCCATGCGGCCGGGTTCTCCTGGCTGATCGGCGACGACCGCGACAACAGCGTGTTCGCGTTCGCGCGCCGCGACGACGCGGGACACCTGGTCGTCGCCGTCTGCAACTTCACGCCCGTGCCGCGCGCCGGATACCGCCTCGGGCTGCCCGCGCCGGGTCACTGGCGCGAACTGATGAACACCGATGCCGCGTCGTACGGCGGCACCAACGCCGGCAACGACGGCGCCGTGTGGGCCGAAGCCGTGCCCGCCCACGGCGAGGCGTGGTCGGCGACCTTGCGACTGCCGCCGCTCGCCACGCTGTGGCTGACACCTGCTTGATTTACCGCGCCCTCGACACGGAGATCCGCCCCATGCCGACCGCCCTGCCCGCCCGTCTCGAACCCGGCCGCTGCTACCCGCTCGGCGCCACGTGGGACGGCCTCGGGACCAACTTCGCGGTATTTTCCGCGCATGCGCAGCGCATCCAGCTGTGCGTGTTCGATCCGACCGGCCGCAAGGAGCTCGCGCGCCTCGACCTGCCCGAATGCACCGACGAGGTGTGGCACGGCTACCTGCCCAACGCGCATCCGGGCACCGTGTACGGCTTTCGCGCGGACGGCCCGTATCAGCCGCAGCACGGCCACCGCTTCAATCCGACCAAGCTGCTGCTCGATCCGTACGCGCGCAAGCTGGTCGGCCAGTTCCGCTGGTCGGACGCATTGTTCGGCTATCGCGTGCATTCGAACCGGGCGGACCTGTCGATCGACCGCCGCGATTCGGCGCCCGCGATGCCGAAAGCCGTGGTCGTCGACGAAGCGTTCGACTGGAGCACCGACCGCCGCCCGAACGTGCCGTGGCGCAGCACCGTGATCTACGAGACCCACGTGCGCGGCGCGTCGATGCGCCGCGCGGGGCTGCGCCCGCCGGAGCGCGGCACGTTCGCGTCGCTCGCGCATCCGGCGTTCGTCGATCATCTGCTGTCGATCGGTGTGACGACGGTCGAGCTGCTGCCGGTCCATGCGTTCCTGCAACAGCGCGCGCTCGTGCATCGCGGGATGCGCAACTACTGGGGCTACGACACGGCCGCGTTCTTCGCGCCGGAACCCACGTATCTCACGACCCGGCGGCTCGACGAAATGCGCATCGCGATCCGCCAGTTGCATGCGGCCGGCATCGAAGTGGTGCTCGACGTCGTCTACAACCACACGTGCGAAGGCAATCAGCTCGGCCCGACGCTGTCGTGGCGCGGCCTCGACAACGCGAGCTACTACCGGCTGCGGCCCGACGATCCGCGTTACCACGTCGACGAAACCGGCTGCGGCAACACGCTGAACCTGTCGCATCCGCGCGTCGTGCAGATGGTGATGGACTCGCTGCGCTACTGGGCGACCGCATTCAACATCGACGGCTTCCGCTTCGATCTCGGCGTGACGCTCGGCCGCGAGGATCACGGCTTCGAGCCGGGCGCGGGGTTTTTCGACGCCTTGCGGCAGGACCCGGTGCTCGCGCAGCGCAAGCTGATCACCGAGCCGTGGGATCTCGGCCCCGGCGGCTATCAGCTCGGCCGCCATCCGCCCGGTTTCGCCGAATGGAACGACCGGTTTCGCGACACCGTGCGGCGTTTCTGGCGCGGCGACGCCGGGCAGCGCCCGGAACTGGCCGCGCGCCTGTCGGGTTCGGCCGACCTGTTCAACCACGGGCGGCGCCGCACGTGGGCGTCGGTCAATTTCATCACCGCGCACGACGGCTTCACGCTGGCCGACCTCGTGTCGTATGCGGGCAAGCACAACGACGCGAACGGCGAGGACAACCGCGACGGCCGCGACGACAACTGCAGCGCGAACTGGGGCGCCGAAGGGCCGACCGACGACGCGGCGATCCGCGACGTGCGCGCACGCGTCGCCCGCTCGATGCTCGCGACGCTGTTTACCGCGCTCGGCACGCCGATGCTCGTCGCCGGCGACGAATTCTGTCGCACGCAGCAGGGCAACAACAACGCGTATTGCCAGGATAACGAACTGTCGTGGCTCGACTGGGACCTGGCGCAGAGCGAAGAAGGCGTGCAGATGACGCGCTTCGTGTCGCGGCTCGCCGCGCTGCGGCGCATGTATCCGGTGATGTCGGCGCCGCGCTATCCGTCGGGCGACCGCGATGGCGCGCCGGGCATGCGCGAGATCGGCTGGTTCGACGAACGCGGCGATGCGCTCACCGTGCCCGCATGGGAAGACGGCGAAGGCCGCGCGCTGACGATGCGGCGCGTCGGCACCGGCCGCACCGGCCGCACCGAGGCGTTGCTCGTGATGCTGAACGCGTCGGCCGCGACCATCACGTTCATGCCGCCCGCGCCCGTGCTCGAGTACCGCATCCTGCTCGATACCGCCACACCCGACGCCGGCCCGCGTTCGTGGCCGGAAGCCGGGCTCGACGTCGCCGCGCACGCGGCCGTGATCGCGGTCGCGGCCGTGCCGCCCGATCACCCTTCCTGAGGACCGCCATGACCACCCGTTCCGCGCGCCCCACCCGCACGCATGCATTCGAATCGTCGTTCGGCGCGACCTGCGTCGATGCCGAGCGCACGCGCTTCCGGCTGTGGGCGCCCGCGAGCCGCACGGCCGCCGTCGAACTGCAGGACGAAGGCGGCCGCGCGATTCCGATGACGCCGGCCGGCGACGGCTGGTTCGAGACGATCGCGCCGTGCGGCCCCGGCACGCTATATCGCTACCTGCTCGACGACGCGCTCGCGGTGGCCGACCCCGCATCGCGCTTCCAGCCTTACGACGTGCTGGGCCCGAGCCAGGTCGTCGATCCGGCCGCGTACCGCTGGCGTCACGACGGCTGGCGCGGCCGCCCGTGGCACGAGACGGTGCTGTACGAGCTGCACGTCGGCGCATGCGGCGGCTACGCGGCCGTCGAGCGGCGGCTGCCGTCGATCGCCGAACTCGGCGTGAGCGCGATCGAGCTGATGCCCGTCAATGCGTTTCCCGGCGCGCGCAACTGGGGCTACGACGGCGTGCTGCCGTTCGCGCCCGATGCGTCGTACGGGCGGCCCGAAGAGCTGAAATCGCTGGTCGACACCGCGCACGGGCTCGGGCTGCAGGTGTTCCTCGACGTCGTGTACAACCACTTCGGCCCCGAAGGCAACCTGCTGCCGCGCTACGCGCCCGAGTTCTTCCGCGCGGACCGGCAGACCGCGTGGGGGCCGGCGATCGACTTCTCCCGCCCGCAGACGAGCGCGTTCTTCATCGACAACGCGCTGTACTGGCTCGACGAATACCGTTTCGACGGGTTGCGCATCGACGCCGCGCACGCGATCGACGACGACGCGTGGCTGCGCGAACTCGCGCGCCGCGTGCGCACGTACGCGGGCGATGCGCGCCACGTGCATCTCGTGCTGGAGAACGAGCGCAATACCGCGAGCCTGCTCGGCCCCGGCGGCTTCGACGCGCAATGGAACGACGACTTCCACAACAGCGCGCACGTGCTGCTGACCGGCGAGCGCGACGGCTACTACCGCGCGTACGCCGACGCGCCGCTGCGCCATTTCGCGCGCACGCTCGGCGAAGGCTTCGCGTACCAGGGCGAGCCGTCGCCGCTGCACGACGGCGCCGCACGCGGCGAGCCGAGCGCGCATTTGCCGCCGACCGCGTTCGTCGCGTTCCTGCAGAACCACGACCAGATCGGCAATCGTGCGTTCGGCGAACGGCTGCGTGCGCTCGCGAACGACGACGCGGTGCGCGCGGCGACCGCGCTGATGCTGCTCGCGCCGTCGATTCCGCTGCTGTTCATGGGCGAGGAAGACGGCAGCACGCAGCCGTTCCAGTTCTTCACCGACTATCGCGGCGCGCTCGCCGACGCGGTGCGCGACGGCCGGCGCCGCGAATTCGCCGCGTTTCCCGCGTTCGCGGACGCCGCGCATCGCGACGCGATTCCCGACCCGAACGACATCGCGACGTTCGTGCGTTCGTCGTCGCACCATCCGCCCGACGAGTCGTGGCCCGACGCGGCCGCGTGGCGGCGGTTCTACCGCAGTGCGCTGGCGGTGCGCGCGGCGCTCGTGACGCCGCACCTGCCCGGTGCGCAGTCGCTCGGCGTCGACCTGCTCGCGGGCGACGGCGACCCGCAGGCGCTCGTCGCGCGCTGGCGCCTCGGCGACGGCAGCACGCTCACGATCGCGCTGAATCTCGGCTCGCACGACGCGGCGCTGCCCGCGCTGCCGGTCGGCAAGATCGTGTTCGAGACGCCGCCGCGCGCACGCGACCGGCTGCCGGGCCGGCACTTGCCGCCGCGCGCGTGCATCGCGTGGCGCGACGGCGCGGTCAACCAGGATGCGCGGCAGCATCGCGCGAACGGACGGAGCCCATCATGACGACCGACGTCCCGATCGCGGCGCTCGCCCGTGCGGCCGGGCTGGAGCCCGACTGGACCGACGCGGGCGGCATCGCGCGGCGCGTGGACGACGACGCGCTCGTCGCGCTCGTCGACGCGCTCGGCTGGCCGTGCGGCACCGCGATCCAGCGGGTCGACAGCGCGGCGGCGCTCGCCGACGCGAACGCGTCGCCGCCGCGCGTCGTGACCGGCGACGCCGGCCTGCCGCTGACGCTGCCCGCGACCGTCGCGTCGCCGGGCGCGCGCTTCCGGATCTCGCTCGAAACCGGCGGGCACGTGGACGGGCGCGTGGGCGACGCAGGCGAACACGGCACGCTGCCGCCGCTCGCGATGCCCGGCTATCACGCGCTCGACGTCGGCGAGCAGCGCATCGGGCTGGCGATCGCCCCGCCGCGTGCGCAGCCGTTCGACGGGTTCGCACGCCGGCCCGACGCGAGACGCTGGGGTATCGCGGCGCAGCTCTACAGCCTGCGCCGCGCCGGCGACGACGGCGCGGGCGACTACACGGCGCTCGCGCGGCTGGCCGCGCAGGCGGCGCGCCACGGCGCGCAGGCGGTGGCGATCAGCCCGACGCACGCCGGCTATCCGGCGCTCCCCGCGCACGACAGCCCGTATTCGCCGTCGTCGCGACGCTGGCACAACGTCGCGTATCTCGACTGCGACGCGGTGCCGGGCGCCGAGGCCGCGTCTCGCGCATCCGCGGCCACGGCCGACACCGTGCTGATCGACTGGCCCCGCGTGCTGCCGACGAAGCTGCGCCGCCTGCGTGCGTGCTTCGATGCGTGGCGCGCCAGCGACGACCCGTCGCGCGACACCTACCAGCGTTTTCGCGCGGCGGGCGGCGCGGCGCTCGACGCGCATGCGCGCTTCGATGCGCTGCAGGCGTTCTGCATCGAGCACGGCATCGGCGCGGACTGGCGGCAGTGGCCCGCGCCGTGGCGCATGCCGGGATCGGCGGAAGTCGACGCGTTCGCGCACGCGCATGCCGACACGATCGCGTTCCACACGTTCCTGCAATGGTGCGCGTCGCGCGCGCTCGGCGACGCGCAGCACGCGGC
This sequence comes from Burkholderia sp. NRF60-BP8, assembly GCF_001522585.2. Lineage (NCBI taxonomy): Bacteria > Pseudomonadati > Pseudomonadota > Betaproteobacteria > Burkholderiales > Burkholderiaceae > Burkholderia > Burkholderia sp. NRF60-BP8. The sequence continues at coordinate 137,269 of NZ_CP013374.1, read as the reverse complement.
GCGCGGCGCGGGTATGGCGACCGGGCTGATCGCCGATCTCGCGGTCGGCTCGGATCGCGCCGGGAGCGACGCGTGGGCGCACGGCACGACGCTGCTGCGCGGCGTGTCGCTCGGCGCGCCGCCCGACCTGTTCAATGCGGCCGGCCAGGCGTGGGGCGTGACGACGTGGACGCCCGAGGCGCTGCGCGCGGACGGCTTCGTGCCGTTCATCGAGCTGCTGCGCGCCGCGTTCGCGCACGCGGGCGGCATCCGCATCGATCACGTGCTCGGCTTCGCGCGGATGTGGATCGTGCCGGACGGCGGCTCGCCGCGCAGCGGCGCGTACCTGCGCTATCCGCTCGACGATCTGGTGCGGCTTGTCGCGCTCGAGGCGACCCGCCATCGCGCGATCGCGATCGGCGAGGATCTCGGCACCGTGCCGGCCGGATTGCGCGAACGGCTCGGCGCGCAAGGTGTCGCGGGCATGCGCGTGCTGTGGTTCGAACGCGACGCGAATGGCGCGTTCCGGCCACCGTCCGCGTGGGATCGCGAGGCGATCGCGACGACCTCGACGCACGATTTGCCGACCGTGGCCGGCTGGTGGCGCGGCGTCGATCTCGGATGGCGGCGTATTGCAGCCGAGGCCGACGCCGCGAAACGACGCGACGCCACGCCGCCGCGCGACGTCGCGGCCCCGGCGCCGGACGACGCGAGCGCGCACGATTCGGACGAGATCGTGCAAAGCATGGCGTTCGGACACGACACCGTGCCGCGCCCCGGACCCGGCAACCCGACGCCTCCGCCGGCGCCGCCTGCCGAGCTGCTCGCCGCGCACGCGGAACGCGCCGGCGAGCGCACGGCGCTGTGGCGCGCGCTGCAGGAGGCCGGGTGCGTGCCGGCCGGCGCCGCGATGCCGCCGGCCGACATGCCGCCGGTGACCGCCATCCTCGAATACGTCGCGAGCGGCCCGTCGCCGCTCGCGCTGCTGCCGCTCGAGGATCTGCTCGCGCTCGACGCGCAGCCGAACCTGCCGGGGCCGCCGTGCGGCCATCCGAACTGGCGGCAGCGGCTGCCGCGCACGATCGACGCGCTGTTCGACGCCGACGTGCGCACGCGCATCGCCGCGATCGTGCACGCGCGCCGCGCGCCGAGGCACGGCCCATGATCCCGCGCGCGACGCTGCGACTGCAGCTGCATGCGGGCTTCACGTTCGACGACGCGGCCGCGCACGTCGACTACTTCGCGCGGCTCGGCGTCAGCCACCTGTACCTGTCGCCGGTGTCGACGGCCGAACCCGGCTCGCTGCACGGCTACGACACCGTCGACTACGGCGCGCTCGGCACGGCACTCGGCGGCGAAGCCGGCTTCATGCGGCTCGCCGACGCGCTGCGCGCGCGCGGCCTCGGCGTCATCGTCGACATCGTGCCGAACCACATGGGCGTCGGCGGCTCGTCGAACGGCTGGTGGAACGACGTGCTCGAATGGGGACCGGCGAGCCCGTACGCGCGCACCTTCGACATCGACTGGCATCCGCCCGACCCGGCGCTCGACGGCAAGGTGCTGCTGCCGTGCCTCGGCGCGCCGTACGGCGACGCGCTCGCGGCCGGCGACATCACGCTGCGCGTCGATCCGGCCGCGGGCCGCTTCACCATCGCGTGCCCGGGGCGGCGGCTGCCGGTCGCCGTCGCCACCTACGCGGAGATCCTGCGCATCGCGAACCGTGCGGACCTGAACGCGCTCGCCGAGCGCTTCGACGCCGCGCCGGCACGCGACAGCGCGCGGCTCGCCGCCGCCCATGCGGCGCTGCGCGACCATGCGCGCGCGCACGGCCCGCACGCGTTCGACGCGATCTTGCGCGGCGCCGACCCGCGCCGCGCGCGCTCACGCGCGTGCCTGCACCGGCTGCTCGAACGTCAGCACTACCGGCTCGCGTGGTGGCGCACGGCCGCCGACGAGCTGAACTGGCGGCGCTTCTTCGACATCGCGACGCTCGCGGCCGTGCGGGTCGACGACGATGCGGTGTTCGACGCCGTGCATGCGCTACCGCTGCGCCTCCATGCAGCCGGGCTCGTCGACGGCGTGCGCGTCGATCACGTCGACGGCCTCGCCGATCCCCGCGCGTATTGCCGCCGGCTGCACGCGCGGCTCGCCGCGCAGCGCGACGCGCGGCCCTACGTCGTCGTCGAGAAGATCCTCGCGCCCGGCGAGGCGCTGCGCACCGACTGGGCCGTCGACGGCACCACCGGCTACGACTTCATGAACGACGTCGGCGCGCTGCTGCACGACCCGGCGGGCGCCGAACCGCTGGCCGCGCACTGGGCGGCCGTATCGGGTTGCGCGCGCACGTTCGCGCAGGAAGCCCTCGACGGCAAGCGGCGCGTGCTGATGCGCCAGCTCGCCGTCGAGCATGCGCGGGTCGCGCGTTTGCTGCACGGGATCGCGCGCGCATCGCCGGCGACGCGCGACGTCAGTCGAATCGCGATCCAGCGCGTGCTCGGCGAACTCGCGGTGCGGCTGCCCGTGTACCGGATGTATCCGGCGCCGGGCGACGAACTCGCCGAGGCCGACCGGCGCGTGCTCGCGCATGCGTACGACGGTGCGTACGCGGCGGTCGATCCGGCCGACCGGTTCGCGCTCGAGCGCGTCGCCGCGTGGCTCGGCCTGCCGGTCGTGCGCGTGCCGCGTGCGAACCCCGACGCGCTGGCCGCGGCGCGTGTCGCGTTCGCGCAGCTCACCGCGCCGCTGGCCGCGAAGGGCGTGGAGGATACGGCCAACTATCGCTATGGCCGGCTGCTGTCGCGCAACGAGGTCGGCGCCGACGCCGGCGACTTCAGCCTGTCGCGCGGCGCCTTCCATGCGCGCAACCGGCGCCGCGCGCGCACCGTGCCGCACGGGCTCGTCGCGACGGCCACGCACGACCACAAGCGCGGCGAGGACGCGCGTGCGCGGCTCGCGGTGCTGAGCGAAGCGCCCGATGCGTGGCGCGCGGTGTCGCTCGACTGGTCGGCGCTGAACCTGCCGCATCGCGGCGGCGCGCACCGCGACCTCGCGTGGACGCCCGGGCCGGCCGCCGAGGCGATGCTGTACCAGACGCTGGTCGGCTGCTGGCCGCCGACGCTCGCGCCCGACGATGCGGCCGGGCTCGCCGCGCTCGCGACGCGCGTCGTGCAATGGCAGACGAAGGCGCTGCGCGAAGCGAAGCAATACACCGACTGGCTCGCGCCCGAACCGGATTACGAGCACGGCTGCGAAGCGTTCGTTCGCGCGATCCTGACGCCGCGCGGCGCCGGCGATTTTCCGCATCGGCTGCACGCGTTCGTCGCGCGGATCGCGCCGGCCGGCGTCGTCAACAGCCTGACGCAAACCGCGCTGCGGATCGCGTCGCCGGGCGTGCCCGATCTGTATCAAGGCACCGAATCATGGGATCACTCGCTCGTCGATCCGGACAACCGGCGCGACGTGCCGTTCGCGACGCTGGCGGCGCAGCCGGTCGACGGCCCGGTCGCGTCGTATCTGCCGACGTGGGCCGATGCGCGCGTGAAGCGCGCGCTGATCGAGCGGATGCTGGCGCTGCGGGCGCGGTGGCCGACGACGTTCGCGGACGGCGCATACGTTCCGCTGCGCGTGCGCGGCCCCCTCGGGCGGCATGCGGTGGCCTTCGCGCGATGCGACGACGCGGCCACCGTGGTGGTGGTCGCGACGCGGCTCGCGTGCCGGTTGCTGGGCGAAGCGCCGGGGTTGCCGCGTGTGGCGCCTCGCGAATGGGGCGATACGGCGGTCGTGCTGCCGCGCGGGGTGGAAGGGCCGTGGGTCGACTGGCTGAATGCGCGGGACGCGATCGACGTGCCGGATGGCGTGCTGGCGCTCGGTCGCTGTTTGGGCGAGTTGCCGGTGGCGGTGCTCGTCGCGGCATCGGCCAATCAGGATCGTCTTCGCGACGCACGCGCCCGGTAGCTCGATCCTGTCGGATCGTCGGCACCTACCAAACGGAGGCCCCGGTTGAGCGGTAGGATATCGATTTCCACGGCCGCAGATTGGAGATAATCAAATTTATGCAAAACAGGCCGCAGATAATCGTTTTTGTGCATCCGTAATCGATTGGTGTACAAACCGGACGTTTCTAATCGATTTTGCGCAGAAGTCGAGCCGACCGACAGGCGCTTCTGCGTGCTCGTCGAAATGCCGGATCACCAAGCCGATCGAGTCCTGCGCTCGATCGAGCAAAACCATGGACAACTCAGCAACGTCCTGGCGAAGGAAATGCCCGTTCTGCAACAACCCGGTATCTGGCCCGCTATCGTCGATGCAGTCGCCGCGGCATTTCGCGACGGTGAGTCGGTCAACGTCGCGATTGCCGATCGTTACCGGCCCGAACGGCCTTCGGGCCAGTAACGGCCGCCCCCTCACGACCACTCTTCCGGCGGCATCTCGCCGCGGTCGTCCTCCCACAGCGGCTTCCTCCCCTCGTCTTCTCCGCGGCTCGGCGTCACCGGGCCGTTCCCGCCGTCGTTGCCGCGCCCGGCTCGCCGCGCGCCGTCGCGCGCCCCCGCCGCCTGCGTGCGTGCTCGCGTGCGCGTCGGCGTCACGGTCCGCTGTCCGTTGCGGCGGCGTTCGTCCGTCGCTGCGTCGTTAGTCTGTCGTGCGTTCGAATCCGTAGCCATTTTTTCTCCCTGAGTCATCGAAGGAACCGGTCGCCCGAACGCCGCAATTTCGGTGCCGCCCATCGGGCAAGCGTCTTGCTATCCCGATTCGACCGCAACCGTTCCGGAGGTGACGATGCCGACGAATCGCAACACGCCGCCCGCCACACGCCGCCGCCTCGGCGGATGGATGGCCACCGAGGAATCGCACATGGCCGCGTTCCGCGAAAAAATCGCGAGCGAAGCGCGCGCGCATGCCGGCGACCGGCTGCGCACGCCGGCCGTGCAGGCACTCGCGCGGCTGTTCGACGACGACGCCGTGCTGCGCATGAGCCTGAGCCGCGCGATCGACGAAGCGCGGGAAGCGGGATACCGGCTCGGCTACGCGTCGATCGGCGAGCTGATGACCGTGCTCGACCATCTGATGACCTACACGCCGCCGTTCAGCGAGGAAAGCCTGATCGTGTGCCCGTTGAACGCGTTCTTCGACTGGCCGATGTGCATGCCGTCGGGCCACGCGGTGTTTCGCGACGCAGCCGTCAATGCGCAGTTGAAACGCGTGCTGAACGTCTGGTGCGACTTCCTCGGCGGCCCGCATTCGCGCGCGCATCTCGACACGTCGGCACCCGACGGCTGGTTCTGCGACGCCGCGCGCAAGCGTCTGGGACTGTCGCAGTTCCAGTATCGCGAAGACCAGCCGCACTGGGGCTTCGATTCGTGGAACGATTTCTTCACGCGCCGCTTTCGCGACGGCGCGCGGCCCGTTGCGGCGCCCGACGATCCGCACGTGATCGTCAGCGCGTGCGAAGCCGCGCCCTATCACACCGAAACCAACGTCAAGCTGCGCGACACGTTCTGGATCAAGGCGCAGCCGTATTCGCTGCGCGACCTGTTCACGCCCGCCTGGCTGTCGCTCGCCGAGCGCTTCGTCGGCGGCGACGTCTACCAGGCCTATCTCAGTGCGTACAACTACCATCGCTGGCATGCGCCGGTGCGCGGCGTCGTCACGCACGCGTATCGGGTAGACGGCACGTATTACTCGGTCGCCGAAGCGGAAGGCCCGGATCCGGCCGGACTCAACGACTCGCAGGGCTACATGACGGCGGTCGCCGCGCGCGCGGTGGTCGCGATCGCGAGCGACGATCCGGGCATCGGCACCGTGGCGGCCGTGTTCGTCGGGATGGGCGACGTGTCGTCGTGCGTGATCGAGGTGGTGCCAGGCCAGCGCGTCGACAAGGGCGACGAGATCGGCTATTTCCAGTTCGGCGGCTCGACCTACTGCCTGCTGTTCGAGGCCGGCGTGATCGACCGCTTCCTGCACGCGCCGCCGTTCGAAGGCCAGCCGCCGGTCGTGCAGGTCAATGCGTCCGTCGCGATCGCGCGGTGAGCGCCGCGCGCGGCGCGGCGCGTCACGCGTCGCCGACGTCGAGCGCTCGGGATTCGTCGGCGTCGTGACGCTGCACGCACCGCAGCACCGACAGTCCGTCGGCCGTCAACGCGGGCCGGCGCGCGCCCGATGCGTCGTCGCGCTGCAGCACGATCAGCGCTTGTTCGACGAGCGCGACGACGTCGTCGCGGTCGATCTGGATCTGTTCCGGCGCGCGGTGCACCAGGAACAGCGCGGCAAATTCATGGGCGGTCAGCATGCTCGTTCCCCGTTGGCGGCGACGCGCGACGCGACACCGGCGTCGCATCGGCAGCCGGCGCGAAGCGCACGCCGGCGACGTTACGAGCACGCAGGGATCGTGCCAGACGGCGGCGGGCGAGCGGCGTCCGTGCAGTACGCGCGCCGCGCGATGTGGCACCGGACGACGCGTTGGAGCCGCTGCAAAGTTTTCAACGGCATGTAAGGGCGGGCGAGTGAAGGCGGCGGAAGCAACGCGCCGGCAAACGCGATCCCGTCACGACCGCCCGTGGCGAAACAACCCGGCCCGCCCGCGCTTGGCCGGCGCACGGAAATATCCGCTATGCAGCACCACGTCGTGGTCGCCGCTCGCCAGCACGTCCGCGCACGCGGCTTCGATACGCGCGCGGCCGCGCTCGAACGCGTCGCGCAGGTCGGCTTCCAGCGCGGACTGCGCGCCGAAATGATCTTCCAGCGCCTCGACGGTGATCGCGCAGGTCTGCGGCACGCCGGCGACGTCGACGACGAAGCGCAACTGCAGCGCCGCACCGTCGAACGTGGGCGGTTCGTCGGCGAGCGTCACGGTGCGGGCGGAATCGGCCGGCATCGGCTCATGCCCCCCGCGACGCGAGGCGCTCGACGAGCGCGCCGTTGAACGCGGGCAGGTCGGCCGGCTTGCGGCTCGTGATCAGGTTGCCGTCGCGCACGACCTCCTCGTCCACCCACTTGCCGCCCGCGTGGCGGATATCGTCCTGCAGGCTCGGCCAGCTCGTCATCGTCTTGCCCTCCACGAGCCCGGCCGACACGAGCAGCCAGCCGCCGTGGCAGATCGCCGCGACCGGCTTGCCGGCGCCGACGGCCGCCGTCACGAATTCGCGCGCGGCCGGCAGCATCCGGATCGCGTCGCCGTTCACGACGCCGCCCGGCAGCACGACCGCGTCGTAGTCGCCTTCGCGCGCATCGTCGAACGTGCGGTCGACCTTCACGCGCTCGCCCTTGTCGACGTGCCGGAAACCCTGGATCTCGCCGCGCTTCTGCGAGATCACGTCCACCTGCGCGCCTTCGGCCGCGAGCGCGCGCTGCGGTTCGACGAGCTCGGCCTCCTCGAAGCCGTCGACCGCGAGAATCGCTACCTTGCAATGATCCAGCCTGCCGCTCATGAATGCCTCCGTGAATGGGGGATAGGGATAGGGCGGCACACGTCGTGCCGTGCCGTGATGCAGCAATCGCCGTTCCGGCGGCCCGGCCGTTGCGCGCCCGCGCCCGTCCCGACATCAGTCGGGGAACGACCCGCAATCGGATTGGGACACGCTCTACCGAGGCCGCTCGCCCTGTGACGACACCGCCCCGCTGCAAAGATTTCAACCCGATGTAACACGACGCCGTGCGTCGAGCCGGCGCGATTACTGCAGATGGCGTGCGGCGTCGAGCATGGCGTCGGTCAACTCGATCGTCAGCGTCAGGTTCTCGTCGGTATCGGGCAATTGATCGAGCGTCTGCTGCACGGCGTCGTGCAGCATCGCGTGCACGCGCATCCGCGCGCCGTCGTCGAGGTCCGCGTAGCGTTCCATCGTCGAGCATTCGAGCGCGAGCACGACCGAATGTCGGGCCGCCTCCGGCGGCGCCTCGACGGCATTCGCCCACGCCGCATGGAACATGACCCTGCCCGTCTCGACGTCCACGTGGACCGTCGTGTCGAGATCGTCCGTGTCGACTGCATCGTCGTCGAGCCCGTCGTGCTCCAGGGAAATCCGGGAATTCGATTGCATGATGTCCTCCTGCGTGGTGGCGGCGCGCCCGTCCGGGGAAACCACGCCGCCATCGCGCCGTGCCGGCCGCGCCGGCACGACACCGTCAATAACCGCTGGACCCGCCGCCGGCGGCCCCGCCTCCGCCCGAGCCCGTCGAGCCCGCCGAACCGCCGCCGCCGGTACCCATACCGCCGGCACCCGTCCCGCCGGAGCCGCCCGCACCGCCGGCCCCACCCGAGCCGCCACCGACACCGCCGCCCGTGGCGCCGCTGCCGCCCTCGCCCGCGCCGTTCGGGCCGCCGCCCGGCTTCGTGTGACGGGCCGATGAGCCGTGCGAGCGCATCCCGTGCTTCGAGCCGTGCCGTTGCGTGCCCGCGGGCGGCGGCGGGGCGGCCGTATTGCCGTTGGCGCTCGGCGTCGACATGTCCATCGACGGATTCGGCGCGCCGGTGCCCTCGTCCGAGCGCTGCGAGTTCTGCGCCCACGCGGCCGGCGCGGCCGCGACGATCGCGACGGCCGCGCAGGCCAGCACGTGCCGCGCGACGAACTTCGATTCGAATGCTGACTTCATGGCGTTTTCTCCCTATGGATGATCGCGTGATGGAGATTCCTGCTCCGATCTTTCAGCAAGGGCCATGCCGGAGCGCGGACGACCTGCGCGACGCGGCACGCGGTTTGCGTCGCCTCCTTCCGTCCGCCTGTCTCGCAATCCCATACGGAGCCCCTGCCTTATGCCTTCCGCTTCTGCTTCCCACTCGCACGGCAAGCGCCACACGCGCCGCCCGGGCCGCGCGCGAAGCGCCGATCCGGCCCACCGCAAGCGCTGGTCCGGCGAAGTCATGCAAAAAAGCGATGCGCTCGACCTCGAGCCCGACATCTTCAAATCCGACGATCCCGCCGCGATCGCCGCGTCGCTGAAGCGCTCGGCCGAACACAGCCGCCGCCGCAAGGCATCGCCGTTCCAGTCGGCGATGTCGATGCTGAATTTCTACGTGAACCGCGCGGGTCGCAACCTGCCCAAAACGCGCCGCACGACGCTCGAACGCGCCAAGAAAAAATTGCGCGAGGCGTTCGGCCGCAAGCCCTGACGATCGGCGCGCAATCCAATCCGAATTGCCGCGATCGCACGCATGCACGAAACCCTCTGGTACCTGATCATCGGCGCGGTGCTGTTGGGCATGGGCGTGGTGACGTCCACGCTGCGCCACCTTCCATGCAGCTCGGCCATGATTTACCTGGTGCTCGGCATCGGGCTCGGCCCGGCCGGCGCCGGCCTCTTGCACCTCGACCTCGAACGCGACGGCCGCCTGCTGCGCGAGATCGTCGAAGTCGCGCTGCTCGTGTCGCTGTTCGCGATCGGGCTGCGGTTGCGCGTGCCGCTGTCCGACAAGCTGTGGCTCGTGCCGTGCCGGCTCGGGCTGTTCGCGATGATCGTCACCGTGCCGCTGCTCGCGGCGTGCGCGGTGCTCGCGCTGGGCCTCGGCTGGGGCCCGGCGCTGCTGCTCGCGGCGATCCTCGCGCCGACCGATCCGGTGCTCGCGCACGACGTGCAGGTGCACGATCCGGGCGACCGCGACCTGGTGCGCTTCGCGTTGTCCGGCGAAGGCGGGATGAACGACGGCATCGCGCTGCCGTTCGCGCTCGCGGGGCTCGCGCTGTGCGGCGCACCCGGCGCGACGCACGGCATCCCGCCGCTGTCGGGCACGTTCGCGCTCGTCGCGCTGTGGGGCATCGCGGGCGCGGCCGCGATCGGCGGCGGGCTCGGCTGGGTCACGACGAAGACGATCGGCTGGCTGCGCACGCGCCACGCGCAGGCGCTCGGCCTCGAAGGCTTCTTCGCGCTGGCGCTGATCGTGCTGTCGTTCGGCGCCGCGCAGCTCGCGCATACGTTCGGCTTCATCGCGACGTTCGCCGCCGGCGTCGCGATGCGGCGCGTCGAGCATCGCGCGAGCGGCGACCGCCCGCCGCGCGAAGTGATCGGCCAGATCGATTCGGAAGACGTCGTCGCCACCGAAAAGCATCCGGAGAAAGCGCATGCATTCATGGCCGAATCGGTGCTCGGCTTCACGATCGAGCTCGAACGGATCGCCGAAGCGATCGTGATGACGATGATCGGCAGCGTGCTCGCGACGCTGCCCGGCCCGCTGATCACGTGGGGCGCGGCCGCGCTGGCCGCCGTGCTGTTCGTCGCGGTGCGCCCGCTCGCGGTGCTGGTCACGCTTGCCGGCTCGCGTGCGACCCATGCGCAGCGGCGGCTGATGGCATGGTTCGGCATTCGCGGGATCGGTTCGTTCTACTACCTGCTGTTCGCGCTCGAGCATGGACCGTCCGACGTCGTGCGCCCGCTCGCGGCGCCGGTGCTGGCGGTCGTGTCCGCGTCGGTGGTCGCGCACGGGATTTCCGCGACGCCGCTGATGAACTGGTATTACCGGCTGCAGCATCGGCGCTGACGGCCGGTCATGCGTCGGCGCCGAGCCGTGCCCGCATCGCGGCGGTGATGCGCTGGCGCGCCTTCGCGTAACCGTCCCACGGATCGCGCTTCAACGTGTCCAGACGTTCTTGCAGCGTGTCGATCGTCCATTGCGCGCCGCCCGTCGTGTCGGGCACCTCGTCCCAGTCGAGCGGCACCGACACGCCCATGCCGGGGCGCGCGCGCACCGAATACGCGGCGATCGTGCTCGCGCCGCGCCCGTTGCGCAGGTAGTCGATGAAGATCTTGCCGCGCCGGTGGCGCGGCCCCATCGTCGCGGTGAAACGGTCGGGCAGCGTGCCGGCGACGTGCTGCGCGACCGCGCGCGAAAAGTCCTTCACGTCGTCCCAGCCCGCATGCCGCGTGAGCGGCACGACGACGTGCAGCCCCTTGCCGCCGCTGGTCTTGCAGAACGACACGAGCCCGAGCTCGTCGAGCAGCCCGCGCACGAGTTGCGCGGCGTCGATCATCGTGCGCCACGGCAACGCCGGGTCGGGATCGAGATCGAACACGATGCGGTCGGGCCGCTCGATGTTCGACGCGTGCGCGTTCCACGTGTGCAGTTCGACCGTGCCCATCTGCGCCGCGCCGAGCAGCGCATCGACGCCGTCGATCGACAGCAGCGGCCCGTGGCCCGGGTCGAGCCCTTCGTGCTGCGTGACGAACGGGATCTCGCGGCGCTCCGCGTGCTTCTGAAAGAACAGCTCGCCGGCGATGTCGCCCGGTGCGCGGACGAGCGAGACGGGGCGGCCTTTCAGGTCGGGCAGCAGCCACGGCGCGACCCATTGCCAGTACCGCGCGAGGTCGATCTTGCGCGTGCCGCTTTGCGGGTCGAGCACGCGCTCGGGATGCGTGATGCGCACGCGGCCGAGCGTGTCGGCGTCGGCATCGGCCCGCGCGCCGCGCGCATTGCCCGCGCTCGCGTGACGATCGTTGCGCGACGGCCGCCGCGGCTTGTCCTGCGTGGTCGAACGCTGATCCATCGCCCCCTCCGTTTCCATGTGTTTCGGCCTCTCGCGGACGATCTGTTCCGCCGGCTTGTCCTCGCGCAACGCGATGAACGCGGCCTGCCGCACGATGCCGTCGCCGGTCCATTCGGCGAATTCGCATTCGGCGACGAGGACCGGCTCGACCCAGTGCACGCGCGTGCGCGTGCGTTCGCGCGGCGGCGCATCGAACGGCATCGTGTCGCGTTCGTGCCGGCGCAGGATCGCGGCGAGACGATCGAGCATCCGTGCGTCGAAGCCGGTGCCGACGCGGCCGACGTAGCGCAGCGGCCCGGCCCCGCGCGGCCGTTTGCCGGCCGGCGCCGGTTCGTGCACACCGAGCAGCAGCGCGCCGAAGCCGTGCCGGCTGCCCGACGGCTCCGTGAAGCCGCCGATCACGAACTCCTGCCGGCGCCGGCATTTGAGCTTGATCCACGCGGGCGAACGGCCGGCGCGATAGCGCGAGTCCGCACGCTTGCCGATCAGCCCTTCGAGGCCGGTGTCGCAGGCACTCGCGATCAACGACGCGACGTCCTCGCCGAGATCGGGCGAAAAACGCACGCGCGCCGGATCGCTGTTCGCGAGCAGCGGTTCGAGCAGCGCGCGACGGGCCGTGAGCGGCGCGTCGCGCAGGTCGTATCCGTCGAGATAAGGCAGATCGAACACGAAGAAAACGATCGCGTCGGCCCGTCCGGTGCCGAACGCGTTCTGCAACGCCTGGAAATCGGGCAGGCCGTTTTCGCCGAGCACGACGGCCTCGCCGTCGAGCCATGCGTCGTCGACGTCGAGCGCCGCGAGCGCGTCGCGCTGCGCGCGCAGCTTCGCGGTCCAGTCCCTGCCTTCGCGCGTCATCAACGTGACGCGCCGGCGCGCGCCCTTCCCTGCGACACGCGCCAGGATCCGATAGCCGTCGAACTTCAGTTCGTAACCCCAACCGGCCTGGTTCGGCGGGGCGTCGACGAGCGTCGCGAGCTGCGGCGCGACGCGCTCGGGCAGCGGCGCACGCACCGCGCCTTCGACTTGCGACGGTTCGGCAGGGCGCCGGCTGTCGGGTCGCGCGTCGCGTGCGGCGCCGTCCGCGCCGGTCGATCCGCGGGGCCGCGCCGCGCCGTTGGACGCACCGTCGCGCACGCTTCCCGGCCGCTCGCCGACGACGTCGAATTCATCCGCGCCGCGTGCTTCGTCGTCGCGCTCCTTGATCAGCAGCCACTGCTCCTGGCGCCCTTCCTGCCGGCCGCTGCGCACGAGCGCCCAGCCGCCGTGCAGCTTGCGGCCGTCCAGCCGGAACGTCAGCTTGCCGGCCCGATAGCCTTCGCGCGCGTGCGCGATGCCGCCATCGGGCGTCCACGTGCCTTCGTCCCAGACGACGACCGACCCCGCACCGTAATGCCCGGCCGGAATCTCGCCTTCGAACGACGCGTATTCGAGCGGATGGTCCTCGACGTGCACGGCGAGCCGCTTCACCCGCGGATCGAAGCTCGGCCCCTTCGGCACGGCCCACGACTTCAGCGTGCCGTCGAGTTCGAGCCGGAAGTCGTAGTGCAGCCGTCGCGCGTGGTGCTCCTGGATCACGAAGCGCAGCGGATGGCGTGCGCGCGCGGCAGGCTTCGTGTCCGCTTTCGTCCGCGCTTGCGCGCGACGTTTTCCGTGCGCCCCTTCGGGCTCGGGCGTCGCGCCGAAATGGCGCTTGCGGCGATACGGATCGAGCTTGCCGGCCATCGCGTCACCTCGTCGGAGTCGGAATCGGAATCGGCGACATCGGCATCACGCCGCGTGCTTGCGGCGCACGGCGGTCTTCTTCGCCGCAGGGTCGCTCGCCGCGCCGCGTTTCGCGGCGGTTCGCTTCGCCGCGGTTTTCGTCGCCGCGCCTTTCGATGCGGATTTCGCCGTGGTTTTCGCCGCCGGCTTGCGGCGCGCGCCGCCCCGCGACGACGACGCGTCACGCTCCGCTTCATCGCGCTCGTCACGCAGATCCGCCGCGCGCGCGCCCGCGCCGCCCTTCAGGCTGCGCTTCAGCAGCTCGGTGAGATCGACCACGTTGCTCGCCGCGCGGCCGGTCTGCGCGGGCCGGTCCTCGATCTCCTCGATCTTGCCCGCGCGCACCTTGCGCTCGACGAGTTCGAGGATGTCGTCGCGGAACGTGTCGTGATATTCGTCGGGCGTCCATTTGCCGGACATGTCGTCGATCAGCTTCTTCGCCATGCCGAGTTCGCGCGCGGTGACGCCCGCGCCCTTCGCGTCGTCGGCCGGCACCGACAATTCGTCGAGCGGCCGCAGTTCCTCCTGCCAGCGCAGCGTATCGAGCGCGAGCATCGGCCCGACCGGGATCAGCGCGCCCAGATGCTGGCGGTCGCGCATCACCACGAGCGCGATGCCGATCTTGCCGCTGTCCTTCAGCGCGTCGCGCAGCAGCGCGTAGACCTTCTCGCCCTTGCGGTCGGGCACCAGGTAGTACGGCGTGTCGAGATAGAGAAACGACACGGCGTCCTCGTCGACGAAGGTCAGGATGTCGACGGTCTGCGTCGATTCCGGGTTCGCCGCGCGGATCTCGTCGTCGCTGAGCACGACGTAGCGCTCCTTCTCGTATTCGTAGCCGCGCACGATGTCCTCGCGCGCGACCTCCTTGCCGGTGCGCTTGTTGATCTGCCGATAGCCGATCGGGTCCATCGAGCGCTTGTCGAGCATCCGGAACGACGGTTTCACGGTGCGCGTCGCCGGGAACAGCTGCACGGGCACGTGCACGAGCCCGAAGCTGATCGCGCCTTTCCATATCATCCGCGGTGCCATGCGTGGTTCCTCCTTGCCGGATGCGCGTCCGCCCGAGAGCGGGCGCGCCGTACGGCGCAAGCCGCCGCCGGCCCTATGCCGGCAATTCCGCCGCCTGCTGTTCGCGCGCCCACACGCGATGCTGGCCGAGGTGATCCGACAACGCGTTCAGCACCTTGTCGAGATCGACCGCCTGCCCGACGCACACGCCTTCGGCCGGATCCGGCAGGTGGGCGGCGCTGAGCAGTTGCCGCCCCGACCCGACGGCCGCGATCGGCTTCAGGTGCTTGAACGCCTCGCGCACGAAGTGGCGGGCTTCGGCGCTGTGCGCGAGGTCGCGCCCATCGCCGTCGCCGCCGCAGACGAACACCGCGTCGAACATCACCGACGGCATGCCGGCCAGCGTCGCCTCCGGCACGATGCCGCCGATCGGCGCGAGCGTCGGTGCGACGATCGTCGGCACCGCGTGCGCGGCCTGCAGCGCGTCGCGCACCTGCTCGACCAGCACCTGATTCACGCCGGGCGTCGCGATCAGCGCGATCTTGCGCGAGCGGATGCCGGGCTTCGCGCGGCCGATCAGGCTCAGCGCGGGCGAGCGCTGCGCGACGGCCGGCGTGGCCGCCGCCTGCGGCGCGGGCAGCCCGAGCCGTTCGGCGACCTGCGCGGCGAGCCCCGCGTCGAAGCGCGCGATGATCTCGTTGACCACCCGTTCGCGAATCTTCGGCTGCGTCACCTTGCCGAGTTCGAAGCAGTACGCGTCGCGGATATGCCGCTGCTCGATCTCGGTCATGCTCTGGTAGAACAGCGCGGCTTGCGAGAAATGATCGGCGAACGATTCGCTGCGCACGCGCACCTTGTGACCTTCGAGCGGCTCCGGCACGGTCTCGAAACCGCCGCCGGACGGCGCCGGCGGCGTCTCGCGCGGCCAGCCGCCGCTCGTCGAGTTCGGCTCGTACGACGCCTGCCCGACGTTGATCGTCTGCCGGTGCATCGCGTCGCGCTGGTTGTTCGCGAACGGACACACCGGCCGGTTGATCGGAATCTCGTGGAAATTCGGGCCGCCGAGCCGGCTCAGTTGCGTATCGGTGTACGAGAACAGCCGCCCCTGCAACAGCGGGTCGTTCGTGAAATCGATGCCCGGCACCACGTGACCCGGGTGAAACGCGACCTGCTCGGTCTCCGCGAAGAAGTTGTCGGGGTTGCGGTTCAGCGTCATCCGGCCGATCGGCCGCACCGGCACGATTTCTTCCGGTACGAGCTTGGTCGGGTCCAGCAGGTCGAAGTCGAATGTGTCGGCATCGGCCGGATCGATCATCTGCACGCCGAGCTCGAACTCCGGATAGTCGCCGCGCTCGATCGCCGTCCACAGGTCGCGCCGGTTGAAATCCGGGTCGTGGCCGGCGATTCGCTGCGCCTCGTCCCACAGCAGCGAATACGCGCCGCTCACGGGCCGCCAGTGGAATTTCACGAAACGTTCGACGCCGGCCGCGTTCACGAAACGGAACGTGTGCACGCCGAAACCGTCCATCGCGCGATAGCTCGCCGGCAACGCGCGGTCCGACATCAGCCACAGCACCATGTGCGTGGTTTCCGGCACCAGCGACACGAAATCCCAGAACGTGTCGTGCGCGGACGCGCCGGTCGGCATCTCGTTCGGCGCTTCCGGCTTCACCGCGTGCACGAAGTCGGGGAACTTGATCGCGTCCTGGATGAAGAACACCGGCATGTTGTTGCCGACGAGGTCGTAGTTGCCTTCCTCGGTATAGAACTTCACCGCGAAGCCGCGCACGTCGCGCACGGTGTCGGACGACCCGCGCGGCCCCTGCACGGTCGAGAAGCGCACGTATACCGGCGTTTCGACGGCCGGGTCCTGCAGAAACGCGGCCTTCGTGTAGTCGGCCATCGGCTCGTACACGCGGAACACGCCGTGGGCGGCCGAACCGCGCGCATGCACCACCCGCTCCGGAATGCGCTCGTGATCGAAATGCGTGATCTTCTCGCGCATGATGAAGTCTTCGAGCAGCGACGGGCCGCGCGCGCCGCCTCGCAGCGTGTTCTGGTTGTCGGCGATCCGCACGCCCTGGTTGGTGCGCAACGCTTCGCCGTCGGGCCGCGCGCGGTTCTCTTCGAGCTGGCGCGACTTCGCGCTGTCGGGCGGTTGCGTCGGCGGGGTCTGGCCGGCGGATGGGGGATTCGTCATCGTCAGGAGTCCTCGTGGGATTCGCTAGGGAACCGCCGCACGACAACGCGCCGCGGCGCGCGCGTGCGGACGGCAGGGAAAGCCGGCCCGATGCCGCGAAACGGTCTCGAATGGCCGCGAACGACCGCGGGCCGGCCGTGGCGTCAGGGCACGCGCAGGGCCGCGTCGAATTCGGCGCGCGTCACGTCGAGCGCCACGTTGCATTCGATCGCGGCATCCTCGATGCGCGGCTTGTGCTCGTCCACCGCGCGCCGCGCACGGTCGCACAGCTGCGTGCGCACGCGCAGCCGGTCGGCCGCTTCGAGCGACGCATAGCGTTCGACCACGTCCGCATCGAAGCGCATGTCGACCGCGCAGCGCCATTCGCGTGCGTCCTCGGCGGACGGCACGCGCACCCACGACACGTGGATCGTCAGCCGTCCCGATGCGTCGTCCGCATGCACGACGACGGTCGACTGGGACGGAAAGCCGATCGCGAACGCGTGCTCGAGTTCCCTGACGCGCTGCGACCGGTCGGGCGTCACGCTCATCGTCGCACGACGCCCAGGAGCAGCGTGACCAGGAAGATCACGACGAAGATGTAGAACAGGATCTTCGCGATCTCGGCCGCGCCGGCGGCGATGCCGCCGAAGCCGAACACGGCCGCGATGATCGCGATGACGAAGAAAATGATGGCGTATCGAAGCATGGAACCCTCCTGGATGACAGCAGTCGTCACTAAACGTCGGCGCCGGTCACGCATCGTGCTTGTGTTTCGGTTTGCCGTGCGTGGGCGTGGACGCCATTTTCTCGAGCTCTTTCTCGCTCATCGACTTGGCCATCGATTTCGCCGGCGGCTTGAGATCCTTCATTTTCGCGTCGCCGCGCTTGGCCGACAGCGCGGCCCCCGCGGCACGCTGCTGGGCCTGGGATTTGGCTGGCATGGTTGCGCTCCTCTCGTTGGCGCGCGAGCCGACGCGACGCGCGGCACGCGCGGGTTGGAACAATCGGGCCGTCACGCGGCGTCGCGACGCCGCAGGTCGGCCGGCGGAATCTTCATCGCCTGGCGATACTTCGTCACCGTGCGACGCGCAAGAAGAATGCCGCGGCCCGCGAGGTTCTCGGCGAGCGCGACGTCGGACAGCGGATCGGTCTGCCGCTCGGCCGCGATCATGTCGCGGATCAGCACCTTCGCGGCCGATGCCGAACACACGCCCTTGCCCGCCGCCTCGAGCTTGCGCGGGAAAAAATGCTTGAACTCGAACGTCCCGTGCGGCGTGGCCATGTACTTGTTGCCGGTGGCGCGCGAGACGGTCGATTCGTGCAGGTCGAGTTCTTCCGCGATGTCGCGCAACACGAGCGGCTTCATCGCGATCTCGCCGTAGCGGAAGAAATCGCGCTGTCGCGCGACGATGCATTCGCCCACGCGCTGAATCGTGTCGAAGCGCTTCTGCACGTTGCGGATCAGCCAGCGCGCCTCCTGCAGCTGCTGGCCGAGCGGCGAATCGCGCTCGCCGCTGGACTGCGCGAACAGCGTCGCGTAGCGCTCGTGCAGGCGCGCACGCGGCAGCACGGCCGGATTGATCGTGACGATCCATTCGTCGCGCACCTGGCGCACGATCACGTCGGGCACCACGTAATCGCCGCGCGTGCTGCCGTAGTGATTGCCGGGGCGCGGGTCGAGCCCGCGCACCAGCGCGCAGGCCGCGTGCAGCGTCTGCGCGTTGCAGCCGAGGCGCCGCTGGATCTCGGCCGTCTCGCGGCGCGCGAGCCGCTCCAGATGCTCGCGCGCGATCGCTTTCGCTTCCGCGAGCGCCGGCGTGCCGGCCGGAATCGCATCGAGCTGCAACACCAGGCATTCGGACAACGAACGGGCGGCGATCCCCGGCCGGTCGAGCATCTGCACGAGCCGCAGCGCGACCGCGAGATCCTGCTCCGACAGCAGCCACGCCGGATCGGCGGCGACCAGGAGTTCGGGTAGCGCCTGACGCAGGTAGCCGTCGTCGTCCAGCGCATCGATCACGAGGCGCGCGGCTTCGCGATCGCGCTTGTTGAGCGGATAGAGCCGGAGCGCATCGTGCAGTTGCTGATGCAGCGACGGCTCGGCGGCCATCCATTCGCCGGGCGACAGGCCGTCGCCGTCCTCGCCCTGGCGGCTCGTGCCGCGCGGCGCGGGCGCGGCGGTAAACGGCACCTCGCCATCCGGCGGACGGATTTCGTCGGGCTCGGGCGCCGCGTCGGGCGCGGCTGCTTCGGTCGGCTGCTCGGGCGTCCCGGCAGCCGTTTCCTCGTCGCCCAGACCGTCTTCGAGAAACGGATTCATGTCGAGCGCCTGACGCAATTCCTGTTGAAATTCGAGCGAGGACAACTGCAGCAGCCGCAGCGACTGCTGAAGCCTCGGCGTAAGTGCCAGATGCTGTCGCATCTGCAGCGCAAGCGAGACGGGCATCGAAAGCCTCCTGACGGTTCGGTTCGCGGTATGTCTTCTACCGGACGTCATGCAGCTTCCGTGCCAATCGCGCGAAGCGCGATACGTCGCGGCTCTCGCGGGTTCGAACCCCGTCTCGCCCCATGCCGAGAAAGCTTTTTTACAAGCCGGGGGAAGTTTGGGGCACGCATTTCGCTCGGGGAAAAAACGCGCGTCGTCACCGCTTCGCATCGATGCGGTCGACCGCCGAACGATCGAGAAACGCGGTCGTCAACTCGGGCAGATGACGCAGCAACCATGCGGCCATGTCGCGCTCCTGCTGCAGGATCCGCTCGCAACACGCGCGGATCTCTTCCTCGCCGGCCGCCTGCGCCGCCGCGACGAGCGCCGTGTACGCGGCGATTTCGAGTTGCTCGAACGCATAGCCGGCCAACGCCGTCTTCACGACTTCGTCGTCGGCCAGCATGCCGCTCGCGATCTGCCCGTAGGCGGCGACGCGCGCGGACAGATCCTTGGTCGCCGACGGCGACGTGCCGAGCCGCATCAGGCACGCTTCGACGAGCGCCTGCTGGCCGAGCGTCTCGTCGAGATGCAGCCGAAGCCGATCCTGCAATTGCGGATAGTGACCGACCCGCTTCATCTGCGCGTCGATCATCGTCTCGGCCTGGCGCTCCATCGCGTATGCATCGCGCAGCCAGTCCTCCAGGTGCTCGTGCTGATTCGCCATCGCATTCCTCCGGCCGCATCGCGATGCGGCATGCCGTGACGCGGCGTCGCGTCACGACGCGTCAGGTCAGTACTGCATCGGCGGCGGCGTGCCCGGCAGCGGCGGATCGCCCTGCGTGCCGTTCGGGCCGGGCGGCGGCACGTCGGCCGGCTCGCCGACGGTCGCGCCCTGCGGCATCGTGTTGCCCGGCGACGGACGCGTGTCGTAGCGCGTATTCGCGTCCGGCATCGTCGTGGTCGACTGCCCGCCGCGGCCGTCGGGCGGCGCGGGCGGCGCCGCATGCGCGCCGTACGGGCCGCTGGTCGGTTGCGTGCATGCGCCCAGCGCGCACGCGGCGGCGAACGCGCAGGCGCCCACCCGTATCGTCTGGATCGTGTTCATCGAATCCTCCCGGGAGTCGACGGCCCGGAGCAACGCCGCGGCGGCGCCGCTCAGAGCCGGTTGAAATGGAAATCGCCCGCGTACGCGGTCGGCGTGCGGCGCGCCATCATCGCGTCGAATTCGACTGCGACGCGCGTGAGCGCGCCGCGTTGCCGTTCGACGTCGGCCCGTTCGAGCGCGGCGAAGGCGTCGGGGTCGAACGTGACGGTCAGCGACGCCGGATGGCCGTCGACGTGAAAGCCGACGTGCAATGCACCGGCCGGCTGCTCCTCGACGTGGAACGGCATCTCGCGCGCCTCGAAATGGCGGCCGAGCGTCTCCGCGATGTCGCGCAGCAGGCCGGGTTTCACGCGAATGCTCATTGCAGGCCCTCCCTGCGTACGAGCGGCATCGCGCGCACCGGCGGTTCCGGGGACGGTGGATCGCGTTCCGGCGGCGCATGCCCGGGCGGGTCGCCCTCCGGTTCCCGGTACGGTTCGGGCATGTCCGGCGGCACGTCGTCGGGATCGGGCGGCTCGGGGTCCGGCTCGATGTCGGGGATCGGTGGCTCGGGCCGTTGCAGCCACCGTGCGAGTTCGGGTGTCATCGGCATTTCCTGTCGTGGCGAGGTTCGGATCGATACCGGCGTGACGGCCGCGTATCGACGATTCGCAAACCGAAGCTTCGCAAACCGCGTGCCGTCCGCTCCGTCGCCCCTGCGCGGGCGTCGACGCGCCGCGGCGCGGCTCGACGCGACGCGCCATGCCTTCGCTACACCGTTCGCTGCAAAACTTGCAAGCACGCCGCTACGCGTCGTACGCGGCCATGACCAGCCACAGCTCGCGGCCGTCGTCCCGCACGCGCGCCGCGAGCGCGTACGGATCCGACGGCTCGCACGCGCGCTGCAGCGCGAAGCGCGCCGGCTCGGTCGCCCCGAACGTCTCGTCGCCGAGCGGCCGCACGTCGGCCTTGCCTTCGAACATCCGGCGCTCGGGCCGGTAGATCAGCGGTTCGTGCTTCCACGTGTCGAAATGGCTCTTCACGGAATCGAATCCGCCGCCGCATACGTTCACCTCGTAGCGCACCCCTGGTCGTCGTTTCGGAATCATCGTCGTACCTCCCGCTCGATATGCGCGCAGCAGGCCTGCTGTTGCGCCGTGTCGTCATGGTCGTCGTCGTGGTCGGCGTGGGAGCGGCAAATCACGTGCCGTGCGCGCGGACCGGGAACGCCCGTTGCGCCGGAGGCCGCTCATCGTCCCCGATACGGAGCACCGCCATGAAGGATTCGACCCGGCACGGCCACGACGCACCGGCGCACGAGCGGCAGCCCGACCCGCACCCGCCGCTGAAAGACCAGGACCGCACGCACACGCGCCACTCGGAGCGTCACATCGACAAGCAGCTCGAGGACACGTTTCCGGCGAGCGACCCGCCCGCGACCGGCGGCGTCACGCGCATCGAGCCCGACACGCCGCCCGGCACGCACGACGACGGGCCGTGGCAGGACAAGCGGGAACGCGACGACGAATGACGCGACGCCCCGCGCACGGCATGCGGTTTGCTGGATCGCAGCGGCCGCATCGGCCCATTGCTTCACCCACCGCCAAGGAGAATTTCATGCATCGCGTCAACGAAATCATGTCGCAGGACGTCGTGCGGATCTCGCCGACCGACTCGATCCGTCACGCCGCGCAACTGATGGAGCGCTACGACATCGGCGCGCTGCCCGTGTGCGACAACAACCGGCTGATCGGGATGGTGACGGACCGCGATCTCG
The DNA here is from genome assembly GCF_001522585.2 of Burkholderia sp. NRF60-BP8. NCBI lineage: Bacteria > Pseudomonadati > Pseudomonadota > Betaproteobacteria > Burkholderiales > Burkholderiaceae > Burkholderia > Burkholderia sp. NRF60-BP8. The sequence continues at coordinate 115,582 of NZ_CP013374.1, read as the reverse complement.
CGGTGCGTGCGATCTCGGCCGGCAAGCCGCCGGAGACGCGCATCCACGAGGTCGCGTCCGGCCCGATCGAATGGTGCTTCGACGACGATTCGCTGGACGAGATCCAGCATTACATGGCCGATGCGCAACTGCGCCGGCTGCCCGTCGTCGATCACGACAAGCGCCTGGTCGGCATGCTGTCGCTTGCCGACATCGCGACGCGCACGGCCAGCCCGGAGCGCGACGACGTGGCGAACACGCTGGAAGGCGTGTCGCAACCGAAGCAGACGTGACGGAGCGATTTTCGCCCCGCCCCGACAACCCGCGCGACCCGCAGGGCCCGCCCCCCGGGCACGGTCGCGCCCCACGCAGCCTGGAGGAAACCATGCAGACTCCCGATCAAGGTCAGACCCGCATCATCGGCAAGGGCGCCGCGACGGCGGCCGGCCCCGGCCCCGACGTGATGGCGGCCGATACGCTCGAAGGCGACAAGGTCTATACGACCGACGGCGACGATGTCGGCAAGATCAAGGACATCATGCTCGACGTGCGCTCCGGCCGCATCGCGTACGCGGTGCTGTCGAGCGGCGGCATCCTCGGCATCGGCGACAAGCTCCACGCGATTCCGTGGAGCGCGCTGACGCTCGATACCGAGCGCAAGTGCTTCCTGCTATCGGTATCGTCCGAGCGGATCCGCAACGCGCCGGGGTTCGACAAGGACCACTGGCCGGCGATGGCCGATCCGCAATGGGCCGAGCCGCTGCACGAGTTCTACGGCAGCACCCCGTACTGGAGTGCCGGCGACGAGCTCGGGCTGACCGACCCGACCGAAGACCTCGACGATCCGCGCACGCGCGGCCGCCACTGACCGCCCCGCGACGCGGTGCCGGTTCGCCGGCGCTTCCGTTCGACACGCCCCGCCCGCGCGGGGCGTTTTTTTGCCCGCGCCGCGGGGCGCCGCCGGCCTTTTTACAAGGGTCGTGTAACGCCCTCGTCCGGCGCCACCGCGCCGCCGCTCGCCGATTCGAGGTAGCCCAGCAGCCGGTGCGGCGTCAGCGGCTTCGCGCAATGCGCATCGAAGCCGGCCTCCTTCGCCTGTTCGCGATCCCGCCGCGACGCCAGTCCGCTGCACGCGATCAGCAGCATGTCGGCCGTTCGCGGATCGCCGCGCAGCCGCGTCGCCAGTTCCAGTCCGTCGAGGCCCGGCATCGCGATATCGAGCACGACCGCGAACGGCTGCCAGTCGCGTGCGACGTCGCACACGGCGAACGGATCGTCGGCGACCCGGCACTCGAAGCCGCGCGCCTCGAGCAGCAGGCGCAGCGCGTCCGCCGCATCGCGATAGTCGTCGACGACCAGCACGCGGCGCGGGCGGCGCGGCACGCTGTCGGGGGCGCGCCACAGCAGCACGTCGTCGGCGGCCGGGTCGTCGCCGGGGTCGGGTAGCATCTGCTTCTCCTGTCGTTGGACGGACCTGTCACGCAAGGCGCGCGCCCATACCGACTGCATGCGGCATGCCGGTTGCTGCATGGTTCGCATCGTCGATCCGGGAGTCCTTCATGCGTGCGATGCGGCATCAATCGTCCCGTTTGCGTCCCTCTGCGCGTGCGACCATGCGATCGCCGAAGCGTTCCGCCCGCTCGCCGCGCGCCGCCGCGCCGGCCCGCACCGGAGGCGCCGCATGACCCGCAACGCGCCCGACGCTCCGGCACCGCCGCCCGACGACGAGGCCCCGCGCACGCTCGAGGCGTGCCGCCGCTGCGCGCTGTGGGAACACGCGACGCAGCCGGTGCCGGGCGCCGGGCCCGTCGATGCGACGATCATGCTGGTGGGCGAGCAGCCGGGCGACCAGGAGGACCGCGCGGGCATGCCGTTCGTCGGCGCGGCCGGCCGCATGCTGGACCGCGCGCTCGACGACGCCGGAATCGAACGCTCGCACGTCTACCTGACGAATGCGGTCAAGCACTTCAAATGGGAACCGCGCGGCAAGCGGCGGCTGCACAAGACGCCCGCGCAGCGCGAAGTGGCCGCGTGCCGCTACTGGCTCGAACGCGAGCTGGCGGCCGTACAGCCGCGCGTGGTGGTCGCGCTCGGCGCGACGGCGTTGCGCGCGGTCCTGCAGGACAACGACGCGACGCTCGAGCGCACGCGCGCGCCGGTGCGCACCGACGACGGCCGGCTCGTCGTCGCCACCTATCATCCGTCGTACGTGCTGCGCACGCGCGGCGCCGATTCCCGCGAACATGCATACCGCACGCTGGTCGACGCGCTGCGCACCGCGTCGCGCCTCGCACGCGAGCGACGCCGCGACGGCGGGCGCCCGTCGCACGGGGATGCCGGATGAGCGGACTGGGCGATGGCGCGCGAGCGGCGGCCGAGGCGCCGCCGCCCGCCGCGAAACCGTGGTATCGGCGGCTCGGCCCCGGCCTGCTCGCGGGCGCGTCGGACGCCGATCCGAGCAACGTCGCCGTCTACGCGCAGGCCGGCAGCCAGTTCGGCTTCAACATGCTGTGGATGATCGTCGTCACGCTGCCGATGATGGTCGCCGTGCAGCTCGCGGCGGCGTTCGTCGGGCGACGCAATCGCGAAGGCCTCGTGGCCGGCATCCGCGAACGGTTTTCCGATCGCGTCGCGAAGACGCTGATCGCGATGGTCGTGATCGTCAACGTCGTGAACGTCGGCGCCGACCTCGCGGCGATGGGCGACGCGACGGCGCTCGTCGTCGGCGGCCGCAGCTACTGGTATGCGCCGCTCTATGGAATCGCATCGCTGGCGTTGCAGGTGATGCTGTCATACGAACGCTACGCGCGCTGGCTGAAATGGATGACGCTCGGCCTGATCGCGTACGTGCTCGAACTCGGCTTCGTGCACGTCGACTGGGGCGGCGTGCTGCATGCGATCGTGCTGCCGCAGATCGCGTTCACGCATGCGTATGCGACCACCGCGGTCGCCGTGCTCGGCACGACGCTGAGCCCGTACCTGTTCGTGTGGCAGGCCGCGCTCGAAGTCGAGCAAACCACGGCCGAGCAAAAGAACGGCGAGCGCGACACGCGCCGCGAGACCGAACAACGCGTCACGGTCGATACCTGGACCGGCATGGTCGTCACCAACGCCGTGTCGTTCTGCATCATGGTGATCGGCGCGGCCGTCTTCTTCGCGCACGGCCGACACGACATCGGCAGCACCGCGCAGGCTGCCGAGGCGCTGCGGCCGATCGCCGGCGAAGCCGCGTTCCTGGTGTTCGCGTTCGGCATCGTCGGCTGCGGGCTGCTCGCGATTCCCGCGTTCGCGGGCAGCGCCGCCTACGGTTGCGCGGAAGCCTGGCGGTTCCGCGAAGGGCTGAACGAGCCCGTGCGGCGCGCGCCCGCGTTCTACACGGTGCTGGCGCTGTGCGTGATCGTCGGCATCGCGATCTGCTTCAGCCCGATCGACCCGATCCGGGCGTTGTACTGGAGCGCCGTGCTCAACGGCGTCGCGGCGGTGCCGATGCTCGTGCTCGTGATGCTGCTGTCGGGCAAGCGCGAGGCGGCCGGCCAGCCCGGAAGCGGCCCGGTATCGAAACTGTTCGGCTGGGTGGCGGTCGCGCTGATGGCGGCGTCGGTGGTGACGATGCTCGTCGACCTGCTGACGTGAAGGACCGACACAATCGATCGATGTCGGTTGCGCACGCAACCTTCATGGGCGGCGGGCGGGCGCTGCGCGGAGCGCGACGCCGCCCGCCCGGGCGTTACATCATCTTGCCGCGCGAGCGCTCGGCACGTGCCGCATCGGCGGCGGATTCCACCTTCTTCACTTCCTCCGGCGGCGGCAGCACCGCCTTGAAGCCCATCGACTCGATCCACATCTCGCGCGCCCAGCCGCGCGTGTGATACAGATGATGATCCTCGTCGGCCTCCACCTCGTCGTGCGCGGCCTTCAGCGCCTTCGCGGCGTCACTGTCGGGCAACTGGTCGGCCGCGTAGCCGATCAGCTCCCAGTTCAGGTGATCCTTGGTTTCGGCCAGCACCACGCACTCGGCTGCCACCACCTGCGCGACGGCCGGGTCGGCCTGCTTCTTCGCCTGCTCGATCACCTGCACCAGCGACTTTCCGGTGGCGGCCACCGCGGCGCGTCCCGGCGATTGCGCATCGGGATCGAGGCCGAGCGTTTCGAATACCTTGCGCAGCACCTCCTGGTGATGCAGCGTCTCGCGGTGGTACTTCTCCCATTCCTTGTGCAGATCCTCGTCGGTCGCGCACTGGAGCGCGGCCTCGTAGATCTGCGCACCGCCAAGCTCGGTCTCGTATGCCTGGCAGAGCAGTTCGAGGATGCCTTCGTGCTTCGATTGCCGTTGGGCCATGACTGCTTCTCCGAAAAAGCGGGCCGCCCGTGCGGCCCGAGGGTGGAACCGGGCGCGCGTTATTGCGCGCCCACCTTGCGTGCAACCGTCTCTGCCATGCTCAGGTGATGCTTGAGCGTCGGCAGCGTGGACTTGGCGAACGCGCGCAGTTGCGCATCCTTGCCGTCGCGCGCTTCGTCTTCGAACAACGCGACCGCCTTCTTGTGTGCATCGGGGCCGGCCGCCGCCAGATACGCGGTGTCGAAATCGCGCCCGCTCTTGCCGCGTAGCGCCTCCACGTCGGGATCCGAAATCTGGTCGACCTGCGGTTTCATGCCCTTGCGCGCGGCGAGTTCCTCGAGCTTCGCGTTCGCCTTGCCGTGATCCGCGACCATCCGTTTCGCGAACGCGCGTACGTCCGCCGACTGCGCCTGCTTCAGCGCGAGCTGGCTGGCTTGCACTTCCGCCTTGCCGGCCATCGCGGCCTTGTCGACGAACTCCGCGTCGGCGCCCTTCGGCGCTTTCGCGATGCCGGGATCGCCCGCGGCGCCCGCGCCCGACGACGGATTGATCACGCCGCCCGGCACATGCGAATTCGACGCCGGCGGCTCGCTCGGCATCTGCGCGCGGGCGAGGCCCGACACGGCGAGCACGCCGGCGGCGAGCGCGGCGATCGTCCAGTTGGGTTGTCTCATCTGCTTTCTCCTTGGCATTGCGTGAGTGCGGCCGTCAGCCGCCGACGATCGAGCCGCCGTTCGGATGCAGCGTCTGCCCGGTCATGTAGCTCGCGCCGTCCGACGCGAGCAGCACGTAGCAGTCGATCAGTTCGTCCGGCTGCCCCGGCCGCTTGAGCGGCACGTTCGAGCCGAATTTCGCGACTTGTTCGGGCGTGAACGTCGACGGAATCAGCGGCGTCCAGATCGGCCCCGGCGCGACCGCGTTCACGCGGATGTCGCGCTCGGCCAGCTCGATCGACAACGACCGCGTGAACGCGACGATCGCGCCCTTGGTCGCCGAGTAGTCGGGGAGTTTCGGGCTGCCGTGATAGGCGGTGACCGACGCCGTGTTGACGATGCGCCCGCCCGCCTTCAGGTGCGGCAGCGCAGCCTGCGTGCAGAAGAACATCCCGTACACGTTCGTGCGGAACGTGCGTTCGAGCTGTTCCTCGGACACGTCCTCGATGCCCGGCTGCGGATGCTGCTCGCCCGCGTTGTTCACGAGCACGTCGAGACGGCCGAGCCGTTCGACCGTGCGCGCCACCGCGTCGCGCGCCTGCCGGCGATCGCCGACGTCGCATGCGATCGCCTCGCAGCGACGGCCGGCCTGCTCGATCAGCTGCTTCGTATGGGCGGCGTCGTCGGATTCCTTCAGGTAGACGATCGCGACGTCCGCACCTTCCTTCGCGAAGCCGATCGCCACCGCGCGGCCGATCCCGCTGTCGCCGCCCGTCACCAGCGCGACCTTGCCGGCGAGCTTGCCGCTGCCGACGTAGTCGGCCGCTTCGTCGCGCGGCTTCGGATGCATCTCGCGCTCGGTGCCCGGCCGATGCGACTGCTTCTGCGGCGGCGGGGTCTGTTCGTGGGTCATGGGTTCCTCCTTGAACGAATGCCGCCGATGCCGCGCAAGCGGCGTGCCGCGTGCGCCGCACGCCGGCCTGCGCGCGGCGACCGTGTTTCGACGGTTGGCGTTGCAAGCGTCTGGAAAAAGGACGTATTCAGCGCGGGCCGCCGGACGCGGCTTCGTCGGGCCGGCGCACCGGATCGAAATCGCGCCATTCGCCGTCCTGCCAGTCGCCTTCGACGCGCTCGATCGACTTCGCGCCAGTCGCGCGCAGCACGTCTTCCGCGGTCGTCGCGGTGTCGGGCGTCACGCGCGCGGCGAGGATCACGCCGGTTTCGCTTTGCGCGAGCGTGCCCTTGCCTTCGGCCTGCTCGCCGCGCATCCGGCCGAGCGCGCCGCCGAACGCGCCGAGATACGCGCCGGCCAGCGCGCCCGCGGCCGGCACGAACCAGTAGCGCACGCCGAGCGCATACACGATCAATCCGACGACGACGCCGATCAGCAAGCCGCGAATCGCGCCGACCATCGCGCCGCGGCCGCCCGGTTTCGCCGCCGTATCGGCATACACGTCGCCACCGATCGGAAAGCGCGCGTGCTGGCCGCCGGGGTTCAGGAAGAAGATCGACACGTCGTCGCGCCCGAACGCGCGCTCGTAAAGGTGACGCGCCCCACCTTCCGCTTCATCGAACGTCGTGAAACGGCCTGCGACGATCATCGCCATGGTCGTGCTCCTCGTGATGGGTGCGCCGCGCGCTCGCGCACGCGGCGCGACGGGGCGGCGCCTACATCAGCCGCCCGAGTTCCTTCGATACCGACGCCGGCGTGTCGTACTCGCGCTCGGGAATCTTGCGCAGCATGTCGAGCACCTCGCGGTCGGCATGCGCGCGTTCCGCGCACTGCACGACGTCCGACTTGCTGGCCGGGTAGTCCATCCCCTTCAGCGCCTTCTGCACGTCGACCGGGCTCGGCGGTTTGCCGTGCCCCGTCTGGTGCCCGCCCTTGTCGTGGTCCTGCTGCGTGCGCTCGCCTTCGTGCGCGCGCGAGTGGCTGTATTCGTGGCCCGTATGTTGTCGGGATGTCATGAAAGCCTCCTTGGAAAATCGATGAAATCACGCGGACGAGCGGCGCGAGCGCGCGTACGCGGCAAACACCACCGCCGCCGCGCCCAGCGCGACCGCGCCGGCGACCTTCGGCCGCTGCACCACCGTGTTGTACGCACAGCTGCGCAGCACCGGCCCTTCCATGCCCTCGCGCTCGTGCAGCGCGTGGCGCGAGTCGTACAGCGCGTTGTCGTCGCGCGGCCGCGCGGGGCGCACAGTGCGCTGGCCGCGCGAGAACAGCGTGGCCGCGACGCGATCGAACAGGCGCGGCGCGTGGTACGCGCTCGCCGACGTGAACTTCGCGGCGCCGCCGACGAACAGCGTGCGGCGCGCGTGCGCGGCCGCGAACAGGATCGCGTCGGCCACCAGGTCGGGGTCGTAGATCGGCGGCGGCAGCTTCGCCTCGACGTTCATGTAGTTCTTCGCGTGCATCACGAACATCGTGTCGATCGCGGCGGGCTTGATCAGCGTGACGGACACCGGCAGGTGGTCCGCTTCCATCTCGAGCCGCAGCGAATCGGTGAAGCCTTTCACCGCGTGTTTCGACGCGACGTATGCGCTTTGCAGCGGCACGGGCGCGTCGGACGCCTCGCTGCCCATGTTGATGATCGCGCCGCCGTGGAAATCGCTTTTGCGCCGGAAATGGTCGGCCGCGACGAGCGAGCCGTGCACGACGCCCCAGTAGTTGGTGTCGAACAGCCGGCGCTGATCCTCGAGCGGTACCGCGGCCGCCGTGCCGAAGATCGACACGCCCGCGTTGTTGACCCAGGTGTCGAAGCCGCCGTACGTGTCGGCCGCCGCCGCGGCCGCGCGCTGCAGATCCTCGATATTGCCGACGTCGCCGGCGACCGGCACCGCGAGGCCGCCGTGCTGGCGGATTTCCTCGCACAGCGTGTTCAGCGCTTCCTCGTTGCGCGCGAACAGCACGAGCTTCGCGCCGCGCCGTGCCGCCTTGCGCGCGGTGACGAGACCGATGCCGCTGGTCGCGCCGGTGATGACGATCGTCTGTTCGCCGACGGGTTTGAGCATGCAGTTCATCGCTGGACTCCTTTGCGGCCGCGCGGTTATTTGGGCCGGATGGTCAACTGGTCGCGCACGGACTGCACGCCGTCCACCTGCTTCACGACGCCGACGGCCTGCGTGCGCTGCTGCTCGTCGGGCACGCTGCCGGTCAGCGTCACGGTGCCGTGCCGCGTCTTCACGTGGATGTCGCCGGCCGACAGGCCGCTCGTGCCGACGAGTTCCGCTTTCGCCTTGGTCGTGATCGTCGCGTCGCGGATCTTCGTGCCGGTACTCGAATGCGACGACGACGACGTCGACGACGATGCGGCGCCGTCGTCGCCGGCGGCGACCGCGTTCGGCGCGACGACCATGCACGCGGTGGCCGCGGCGATCGCGACCGCCATGCCGGTGCGCACCGCACGCTGGCGGCGGATGCGCGGGGAGCGGGCTTGCAGCTGGAATACCTTCATCGTGACCTCCTTTTCATCGGGCCGGGCGAGCCGGCAGGTGAACAGAGGTCGCGCAAATCGCGTGCCGCGGCGTGCGCGCCGCATGCCGGCGGGAAACCGCGATCAGACGCCCTTTCATCCAACGCGTTGTAATTTTTTCGGCACAGCGGGAAGCGGTTTTCCCCGCAATCCGGCGGGCATGCCGATTGCCGATGTACCGACGACGGCGGCCCATGAGCGCGGCCCCGATATCGGGAGCAAGACCATGCAAAGAATCGCGTTGATCAGTGAACATGCATCGCCGCTGGGCGTGATCGGTGGCGTCGACGCCGGCGGTCAGAACATCTATGTCGCGAACGTCGCGAAGCAGCTCGCGGAGCGCGGCCTCGACGTCGACGTCTACACGCGCTGCGACAATCCGCATTTGCCGGAAGTCGTGCCGATCGGCTCGCACATGCGCGTGATCCACGTGCCGGCCGGGCCGCCGACCGACGTGCCCAAGGAGCGGCTGTTGCCGTACATGGGCGCATTCGCGCAATACATGATCGCGCGCATGCGGCGCGAGCCCGACCCGGTCGACGTGATGCACGCGAACTTCTTCATGTCGGGCGACGCGGCGCTGCGCGTGAAAAAAGCGCTCGGCATCCCGCTCGTCACGACGTTCCATGCGCTCGGCCGCGTGCGGCGGCTGCACCAGGGCACGGCCGACGGCTTCCCCGATGCGCGCTTCGCGATCGAGGACACGCTCGCCCGCCGCTCGGACCGCCTGATCGCCGAATGCCCTCAGGATGCGCTCGATCTGACGACCCACTATCGCGCCGACACCGCGCGCATCGAGATCGTGCCGTGCGGCTTCGACGAGCGGGAATTCCGGCCGGTGCCGCGCGTGGATGCACGCGCGCGGCTGGGCTGGCCGCAGGACGCGTTCGTCGTGCTGCAACTGGGCCGCCTGGTGCCGCGCAAGGGCATCGATACCGTGATCGATGCGCTCGCGCGCATGCCGCGCGATCCGCAGCGGCCGACGCACCTGTACGTCGTCGGCGGCAGCCAGGCGACGCCCGACCCCGCACGCGACCCGGAACTCGCGCGGCTCGCCGCATTCGCGCACGAACTCGGGATTGCCAACCGCGTGACCTTCGTCGGCCGGCGCGATCGCGACGCGCTGCACCTGTACTACAGCGCGGCCGACGTGTTCGTGACGACGCCGTGGTACGAGCCGTTCGGCATCACGCCGGTCGAGGCGATGGCGTGCGCGGCGGCGGTGATCGGCAGCGACGTCGGCGGCATCCGCACGACGGTCGACGACGGCACGACCGGCTATCTCGTGCCGCCGCGCGACCCGGCCGCGCTGGCCGCGCGCCTCGTGCAACTGCGCGCGAAGCCCGAGCTGTGCGCGGCGCTCGGCCGCGCCGGCTACCTGCGCGCGCATCGCTTCTACACCTGGCAAGGCGTGGCCGACCGGCTCGTCGACATCTATCGCGACGTCGCCCACGCGCAGCGCGCCGGCACGTCGGCCGGCACCGGCCGGCGCACGCCCGTCGGCACCGCCACGGCCATGCTCGCACACCGCAAGGAGAATACGTAATGAAGGGCTACGATCGAAAACGCGTGCTCGTCACCGGCGGCGCCGGCTTCCTGGGTTCGCATCTGTGCGAACGGCTCGTGACGGCCGGCCACGACGTGCTGTGCGTCGACAATTTCTACACGGGCACGAAGGACAACATCGCGCACCTGCTCGATGCGCCGAACTTCGAGCTGATGCGCCACGACGTGACGTTTCCGCTCTACGTCGAAGTCGACGAGATCTACAACCTCGCGTGCCCGGCGTCGCCCATTCACTATCAGCGCGACCCCGTGCAGACGACGAAGACCAGCGTGCACGGCGCGATCAACCTGCTCGGCCTCGCGAAACGCGTGAAGGCGCGCATCCTGCAGGCGTCGACGAGCGAGGTGTACGGCGACCCCGACGTCCATCCGCAGGACGAGCACTATTGCGGCCGCGTCAATCCGACCGGCATCCGCGCGTGCTACGACGAAGGCAAACGCTGCGCGGAAACGCTGTTCGCGGACTATCACCGCCAGTACGGCGTCGACGTGCGGATCGCGCGGATCTTCAATACGTACGGCCCGCGCATGCACCCGGCCGACGGGCGCGTGGTGTCGAACTTCGTCACGCAGGCGCTCGCGGAACAGCCGTTGACCGTCTACGGCGACGGCAAGCAGACGCGCTCGTTCTGCTACGTGGACGACATGGTCGATGCGTTGGTCCGGCTGATGGACGAACCGGGCGATGCGAGCGAGCCGGTCAATCTCGGCAGCGACGTCGAGATCGCGATGATCGACGTTGCGCGGGAGGTCGTGCGTATCGTCGGCGCGACCGTACCGATCGAATTCCGGCCGCTGCCGTCCGACGATCCGCGCCAGCGGCGGCCGAATCTGGCCGCCGCGCAGAAGCGGCTCGGCTGGCGCGCGACGACGACGTTCGCGAACGGGCTCGCGCATACCGCGCGCTACTTCATTCAACGTCAGGTCACGCACCACACGCCCGGCGACCTCGTGCGCAGCACGCGCATCGCGTCGCATCTGCTCGCGCAAGTGCACACGCAGAACCGGCCGGCGCCGACCACCTGACGCGGCCGGGGCGCAAAGCGCGTCAGCCGCGTCAGCCGTCGCGCTTCGTCACGTGCACGATCTTGTGCGCCAGTTCGCGCACGTCGACCGGCTTGCACAGGTAGCCGTCGAAGCCGGCCTCCAGCGCGCGGCGTTCGTCGGCGAGGCCCGCGTGCGCGGTGACGGCCAGCACGCGCACGTCGGGCGGGCCGCTGTCGCCGTTCATCGTGCCGCGCCGCAATGCGTCCAGCAGCCAGAAGCCGTCGCCGTCGGGCATCGCGAGATCGGACAGCACGACCGTCGGCCGCATGTCGGCCGCCATCGCGAGCGCTTCGCGCCCCGACGACGCGATCGCGACGGCCGCGCCGAACGTGGTCAGCGCGGCCGTGAGGCTGGCACGCGTGGTCGGATCGTCGTCGACGATCAGGATGCGCTGCGTATCGAGCACGAGCGCGTCGCGACGGCTGCCCGCCTGCACGATTCCCCACGCTATCGCGCCGCCCGGCTGCCACCCGGCCGGCAGCGTCACCGTGAACGTCGTGCCGCGATCGCGGCCCGCGCTCGCGACGGTCACCCGGCCGCCGTGCAGCTGCGCGATGTGCCGCACGATCGACAGGCCGAGACCGAGCCCCCGCCGCGGCGACGCGGGCGAATCGTCCGCACGGCGGAACATGTCGAACACGTACGGCACGAACTCCGGCGCGACGCCCTGCCCCGTATCGGCGACGGTCAGCACCGCATGCGCGTCGTCGCGCGCAAGCCCGACCCTCACGCTGCCGCCGGCCGGCGTGAATTTCAGCGCATTCGAAATGAGGTTCGACAGCATCTGCCGCAACCGCTCGGCGTCGCCCGACACGATGCACGCCGACGCGTCGCAGTCGAATTCGAGCATGATGCCGGCCGACGATGCGGCGGTCTGGAACGTGCCGACCTGGTCGGAGAACAGCCGGACGATGTCGACCGGCGTCGTGTCGAGCCGCAGCTTGCCGGTCGCGAGCGACGACGCATCGAGGATGTCGCCGACCATCCGCGTGAGCGAACGCGCGCTGCGGTCGATCGCATCGATGGCCTGATGCTGCAGCGCGTGGTCGCCGGTATTGCGCAGCACCTCGATCCACCCGTAGATCACGTTCAGCGGCGTGCGCAATTCGTGCGACACCGTGGCCAGCAGCTCGTCCTTCAGCCGGTTCGACGTGTCGGCCTGCTCGCGCGCATGGCGCGCGCCCTGCAACGAGCGCTGCGCCCCGAGGTCGTGCCGGCGCTGCGCGCCGGTTTCGCGCAGCGTCAGCGACAGCGCGACGCAGGCCCGCGCGTCGCCCTGCACCGGGCACGCCGATACCGTCGCCCGAAACCGCCGGCCGTCGCGCCGCACGCACAGCAGTTCGAGCGGCCCGACCGGCTCGCGCATCGCGTCGAACGATTGGGCGAGCGGATGGCGCCGCAACCAGCGCGGCGCGATCAGCGTGTCGAACCGGCGGCCGCGCGCATCGGCCTCGTCGTACCCGAAGATCCGCTGCGCGGTCGGGTTCCAGCTCGCGATGCGGCCGTCGGCGTCGATCCCGACGATCGCATCCGGCGATGCATCGACGACCGCATGCAGCAGCCGCGACGCGTCGACGCGCGCACGGTCCGCGCCGGCATCGCGCAGCAACAACACCGCGCCGTCGAGATTGCCGTCCGTATCGCCCATCGGCGACGCGACCGCGACGATCGGCACCGGATCGCCGTTGCCGGCCTGCAGCCAGTGCCGGTCGGACGTCGCGTCGGCGCCGCCGAGCGCGCGATCGAGCGGCGTGGTCGGCACGCGGCGGCCTTCGTGGTCGACGATCCGCAGCACGTCGCGCACCGGCCGCCCCATCGCGTCGTCCGGCCGGCAGCCGACGAGTTCGGCAGCGGCCGCGTTGAGATAGGTGAGCCGGCCTGTCGCATCGGTCGCGATCACGCCGTGCGGCAGCGCGCCCAGCACGGCTTCGAGCTGCCGGCGCGCGGCCGCCTCGCGCCGGCCGGCGCGATCGTTCGTGACGCGCGTGTGATGCAGCATCGACGCGATCGCGCACACCAGCGCGCCGATCAGCATGAAGGTGCCGAGTTGCACGAGCCGCTCGGGCAGCGGCGCCGTATAAGCGGCCGGGTCGGACAGGAACAGCGTCCACACGAGCAGCCCGCTGACCACGGTCGACACGATGCCGAACAGGAACGATGTCACCCACGCGGCGCCGGCGAGCAGCGGGTAATACAGCACGAACGGCAAATTCACGCCGCCGAACCGGATCGCGAGCGTCTGCAGCACGGTCGCGATCGCGACCAGCATCACGGCCGTTGCGTAATTTCCGGCCTGCGGCCGTGCAATTTCGGTCATTGAACACGCTCCTGCGGGAACAGTCGACAGCGGGCGCCGGGGGCGCCGCCGGCGGGCACGGCGCATGCTGGCCGATCGGCACCGGCGGCCCGGCCGCTCACGATGGAGATCCTCACGCCATGCCCGACCCGACACGCTGGCTCGTCGTCTCGCCGCATCTCGACGATGCCGTCTTCAGTTGCGGACAACTGCTCGCGCAGGCGCCCGGCTCGATCGTCGTCACCGTATTCGCGGGGATCCCGCCGCACGGCACGCCCGCGCCGCCGTGGGATCGCCGCGCAGGGTTTCGCGACGCCGACGAAGCGGTGCGCGCGCGCCGCGACGAAGACCGCCGCGCGCTCGCGCTGCTCGACGCACGCCCCGTGTGGCTCGACTTCCTCGACGATCAGTACGGCATGCCGGCCACGTCGACCGCGATCGCGGCGCGCGTGGCCGCGACGATCGACGCGCACCCGGGCTTCGACGTGCTCGCGCCGGCCGGCCTGTTCCACCGCGATCACCTGCAGGTGCAGGAAGCCATGCTGTCGCTGCTGCGCGAAGACGATCCGGCGCGCATCTGGCGCTTCTACGAGGACGTGCCGTATCGCCGCATCGACGGGCTGATGGCCAGGCGCCTGATCGGCTGGCGCGAGCGCGGCTGGGTCGCGCACCCGGTCGCGCCGCCCGCCGGCCGCGATGCGACGGGCGCCGCCGCGAAAGCCGCCGCCGTCGATGCCTATGCGAGCCAGGTAATGCTGTTCGAACCTCATATGCGCGCCGCTCTCCACGAACCCGAAACGATCTGGCGGCTCGAATGCGACGTCACGTCCGCGTAACGCCCGCGCGCATCGCGCTGCCGCCGGGCGAACCGCGCATGACCGCCATCGTGCTGACCTGCCGGCGCGCCGCCGAACTCGCGCGCACGCTCGACCATCTTTCCGCGCTGCCCGATCGGCCGGCGATCGTCGTCGTCGACAACGGGGCGGACGCCGAGACGGCCGCGCTGATCCGCGAGCGCTTCGCGCATGTCGCGCTCGTGCATGCGCCGGGCAACCTCGGCGCGGCCGGCCGCAATCTCGGCGTCGCCGTGGCGCGCACGCGCCATGTCGCGTTTTGCGACGACGACACGTGGTGGGCGCCCGGTTCGATCGCCGAAGCCGCGAACCTGCTCGACGCGTATCCGCACGTCGCGGCCGTCACCGCACGCGTGCTCGTCGGCCCCGACCGACGCGAGGACCCGACCTGCCGGCTGATGGCCGACAGCCCGCTGGACGCGCCCGTCGCGCTGCCGGGCCGCGCGATCCTCGGGCTGCTGGCCGGCGCGACCGCGTTCCGGCGCGACGCGTTCGTACGCGCGGGCGGCTACCATCCGCGCTACTTTCTCGGCGGCGAGGAAGCGCTGCTCGCGCTCGATCTGTGTCGCGCCGGCCACTGGCTCGTGTATGCGCCGCACCTGACGGTCCATCACTACCCGTCGGCGCAGCGCGACCGGCCCACGCGCGCGCGCACCGCCGCCCGCAACGCGGTATGGACGGCGTGGCTCAGATGGCCGGCCGCGGCCGCGTGGCTGCATACGGTGCGCATGTTGCCGCTGCTGCGCCGCGAACGGGCGATCGTGCGCACGTTCGCCGGCCTGCCGTGGATCGTGCGCGAACGACGCGCGATTCCGCCGCACGTCGAACGCATGCGGCGGAGGCTCGAGCGCGACGCGCACCGCGAGGCCGAAACGGGACCATGAACGGAACCCTGAGCGCGAGCGGGGCCACATCAGGAGTCCGGTTTTTCCGTTTCGTCTTCCAGTTGCGCGAGCCGGTTGTAAATCGTCTTCAGGCTGACGTCGAGCACCTCGGCCGCCTGCGCCTTCACGCCGCCGCATTGCGCGATCGTGCCGAGGATCAGCTTGCGGTCGACCTCCTCGAGCGGCGTGCCGAACGGCACCGTCACGCGATCTTCATGCGAATCGACCATGCTCGACAACTCGTCCATGATCGGCGGAGGCAGCGTCTCGATCACGTCGGCATCGGTGAAGATGCTCGCGCGCTGCACGAAGTTGCGCAGCTCGCGCACGTTGCCGGGCCATTCGTAGCCCTTCAGCGCTTCGCGGGCAGCGGGCGAGAAACGCAGGTTGCGGCCGCTCTCCTCGTTGTAGCGCTGCAGGAACGCATCGGCGAGCATCGGGATGTCGTCGCCGCGCTCGCGCAGCGACGGCAGCGGAATCGGGAACACGTTGATCCGGTGGAACAGGTCGGGCCGCAGCTTGCCCTCCGCCATCGCCGCTTCCGGGTCGCGGTTCGTCGCGGCGACGATGCGCACGTCGACGTCGATCTCGCGCGTCGAGCCGAGCCGCGTGACGCGCCCGGTCTCCAGCACGCGCAGCAGCTTGACCTGCGATTCGACCGGCATCTCGGTGATTTCGTCGAGAAACAGCGTGCCGCCGTCCGCCCGTTCGAAGAAGCCCTTGTGCTGGCGTTCCGCGCCGGTGAAACTGCCGCGGTCGTGGCCGAACATCTCGCTCTCGACGAGATTCGCGGCGATCGCGCCGCAGTTCACCGCGAGGAACGGGCCACGGCGGCGCAGGCTGAGGTCGTGCACGGTTTGCGCGGCGAGTTCCTTGCCGGTGCCCGATTCGCCGGTGAGCAGCACCGACGCTTCGGTGCGCGCGACGCGGCCGATTGCATCGTAGACGGCCTGCATCGCCGGCGAGCTGCCAAGCATGCGGCCGAACCGGCCGAGCCGCTGCAGCTCCGAGCGCAGCTCCGCGATTTCCTCGTGCAGCGCGGTCGTGCGCGGCACGCGCGCGAAGATGCTGTTCAGCCGCTGCATGTTGAGCGGCTTCACCAGATAGTCGGTCGCGCCGCGCCGCAACGCGTCGATCGCGGTTTCGAGGCTCGCGTGGCCGGTGGTCAACACCATTTCGCAATGCCCGCGCTTGGGCAATGCGTCGAACAGATCCATCCCGTTGCCGTCGGGCAGCACGAGGTCGCACAGCACGAGATCGGGGGTATGCGTCGAGACGAGCGTGCGCGCTTCTTCAAGCGTCGCAGCCGTATCGCACGAAAGCTGCTGCGTGCGTGCGAGCGTGGCCAGCATCGTTCGCGTATCGGCGTCGTCTTCGACGATCAGGACGTAAGGCATCGAGGCTCCTTTTAATGCGGCCCGGCGCATGCGTGGGCCGGCACCGCGACACGTGCAGCGTCGTGCACGCATCGGGCACACGACGCATCTTCAACGCTGCACACGATCGGGCAGACAAGCGGTCCTGCACTGAAAACGAGTGCTTAGCAGTATAGAAGAACGGTGTCGTGCATTCGCCGTTCATCGAATAAATCTATCTATCGACGCCAGCCGCATTGCCAGATTCAATGTCGACGAATCGGTATAAAAGGTATCCTGCATACGTGAATGACGACGTGTGCCACGTCGTTTTTTACCTGATCACGACACCTTCGGTCAAAACTTCCCAACTCGGTCCTACTCCATGTCGAAATCCGACGATGACGGCACGCGGCTGTTCGGGCGTTCGCGAACAATTCAGGATTTGCTGCTGAAAGTGTCGCGCGTCGCCGCCACCCGCGTGAGTGTGCTGGTGGTCGGCGAAAGCGGGGCGGGCAAGGATATCGTCGCCCGGCTCATTCACGACATGAGCCCGCGCCGGCGCGGGCCGTTCGTGCCCGTCAACTGCGGCGCGATTCCGAAGGACATCGCGGAGTCGCAGTTGTTCGGTCACGAAAAAGGCAGCTTCACCGGCGCCGTTGCACAACATGTGGGCATGTTCGAGGCCGCGCGCGGCGGCACGCTGTTTCTCGACGAGATCGCCGAGATGCCCGCCGAATTGCAGGTCAAGCTGCTGCGCACGCTCGAAACCAACACGATCGTGCGCGTGGGCGGCCACGAGCCGATTCCGCTCGACGTGCGGATCGTCGCGGCCACCCACCACGATCCGGTCGAGGCACTGCGCAGCGGCCGGCTGCGCGAAGACCTGTTCTACCGGATCGCGCCGATCGCACTGCACGTGCCCGCGCTCAGGCAGCGCGAGGACGACGTCGGCGACATCGCGCTGCAGATCGTCGAACGCCTGAACGCGCGGCACCGCACGAGGAAGCGCCTGTCGACGCAGGCGATGAAGGCGCTGCGTGCGTACACGTGGCCCGGCAACGTACGCGAACTGCGCAACGCGCTGGAGCGCGCGTTCATCCTCGCCGACGAGCAGATCGAACTGCAGTTGCCGCGCCGTCAGCCGCCGCGCGAGGAAGTGCGCCACAACGCGATGACGCTGCATATCGGCACGACGCTCGCGCATACGCAGCAGCGCTTCATCGTCGCGTCGCTGCGCCATTTCAACGGCGACAAGCCGCGCACCGCGAAGGCGCTCGGCATCAGCCTGAAAACGCTGTACAACCGCCTCGCGCTGCTGCCCGAGAACGAGCGCAATGCGGCCAACGGCACCGCGCCCGCGTCGCCGAATGCCGCGAACAGCGGCAGCACGCCCGCTTCGCCGCCCCCAACGACGCAGTGAATTGCGGCGTGACGCCGCCTTCGTCACGTCGTCACGCCGTTACCTCACGCCGTCACGTCGCGCAGCGCGGCGTCCCAGTCGCGCGCGAAGCGCTCGATGCCGAATCGCTCGCAGGCGTCGCGCCGGGCCGCCGCGCCCCACTCGCGCGCCAGTTCCTGATCGCGAATCAACATCCGCATCGCGTCGATCAGCACGGCCGGCCGCGTATCGGCCACGCCGTTGCTGCCGGTCTTCACGAGTTGCGCCATCTCGGTCGTCGCGAGTGCGACGATCGGCAGCCCGATCATCATCGCCTCGATCACCGCGAGCCCGAGGCTCGTGTAGCGAATCGGATTGAAGAAGAATCGGTAGTGCGACAGGAATTGCGGCAGCGCCGGATTCGGCACTTCGCCGATCCCGCCGAGTTCGGTCGAGCCCATCCCGACCAGATCGATCGGCACGCTATGCCGCACGACCTCGAACAGGTCCGCGCCGAGGCGTCGGCCGCGCCGCGCGAGGTTGTTCACGACGGCGACGCCCTTCGGCAGCGTGCCGTGATACTCGACGCCTTCCGGCAGCAGCACGCCGTGCTCGATCACGCGCGTCGGCGTCACGCCGTTGTCCCACATCAGCGCGTTGAACGGCGTCACGTGCACCAGCAACACGTTCGGGTCCTGCACCGGATGCAGCGTGTCGGTCGGATGCTCGCGCGGCGGATCGTGCTCGACGAACAGCGTCGGCAGCGCGCGCTGCGCGTCGCTCAGCAGCCGCAGGCGGTCGTTCCGGTAATGATTCACGTGCTGGTACAGCACGCAGTCGAATGCGGTGTCGCGCACGCACTCGGCCGGCACCTCGTGCACGTTGTCGCCCCACGGCAGGTGCCCGACGCGGCCCGCATAGCCGGGCGGATGCTGCGGCTTCGTCACGATGTAGAAATCGTGCGGCGCCTGCGACAGGTAATACAGGTAGTTGCCATGCACGTGCCAGGTCAGCACGCGCAATCGCTTACGTGACATGACGTCTCTCCTCGGCGAGCAGCTCGCCCGCCCGATCGATCACTTCGCCGACGCCGATCGCCGTCGCGCACTCGTGCCCGTACGGGCACGTATCGAACATGCACGGCCGGCACGCCGGGTAGTTCGCGAGCACGCGATGACGTTCGGCGTCGAGCGGCGCCCAGCGGGCCGTATCGCTGCCGCATGCGACGACGATGCTCGGCGTGCCGAGCGCCGCCGCGACGTGCGACACGCCCGTGTCGTTGCACAGCAGCAGCCGCGCGCGGGCGATCAGCGCGGCCAGCGCGCCGAGCGGCGTGCGGCCGCACAGGTTCACGCACGGCCGCCCGAGGTGCTCGGCGAACGCGCTCGCGAGCGCCAGTTCCGCGCGCGTGCCGGTCAGCACGATCTGCCAGCCGTCGTCGGCGAGCTGCCGCGCGGCAAGCGCGAAGCGTTCGACCGGCCAGCGCCGCGACGCCATCCGCGCGCCGGGATGGACGATCACGTAGCGGCCGGGATCGAGCGCGTGTTCGTCGCAGAGCACGTGCCACAGCGCGTAGTCGAGCCCGCCGAGCGGGAATTCGAGGTAGTCGCCCCAGTCCGCGTAACCGAGCTTGCGCGTGAGCGCCAGATAGCGCGCCACTTCCGGTTCGCCGTCGCGCCACACGAGCGTGCAGTCGAGCGCGGCCGTGCCGCCGTCGGCCGGCACGAAACCGGCCGTGCGCGTCGCGCCGAGCGACGCGACGATCGCGTTCGTGTGCGCGCCGCTGCCGTGCAGCTGGATCGCGAGGTCGAAGTCGCGCGAGCGGCATTCGGCGATGAACGCCTCGCGCGTGGCCGCGTCGGGTTCGGGCTGTTCGCCGAGCCCCGCCGCGCCGGGGAAGGCGATGAAACCGTCGATGTAGTCCGAAAAGCGCGACGCGAACTCGCGCGCCCACGGCAGGCCGATCAACGTGATGCGCGCATCCGGTTCGCCGCGCCGCAGCGCACGCAGCGCGGGCACCGCGCACAGCATGTCGCCGAGCTGCAGCGCGCGGAACACTGCGATCCGCTTCGGGCCGCTCGGGCCGCCGGAATCGACGCTGGGGTCGAGCTTCATAAAAACAGCACCCTGAAGTGAAGCGCGCCGCGCATGCGCCAGTACAGCGACACGGGCGGAATCGCGATGGACGTGACGATCATTTCGGCCACGTGCGACGGCGTGAGCTGCGTGCCGCGCAACCGTTTCGCGCAGAACGCCGCGGTAATCGCGGCCCACACCGCCGCGCACACGATGGCCGGCGCCGGCCAGCCGGCGGCGAAAAAACCGAGCGCGCCGAGCGCGGCCAGCACGGCCGCGTAGTAATGCCACGGCGGCATCGGCCGGATATGACGCCGGTAAGTCGTGCGATGCTTCTTGTACAGCAGCGCATCGAAATACACCTTCGACTGCGCGCCGATGCTCGATCCCCAGCGCGCGGGACGCACCGGATGCACGATGCGCGCGGCGTCGGCCTCGACGATCGGCCCCGCATGCTCGCGCAGCGCGAACATCAGGTCGGCGTCCTCGCGCCACGCGCGCGTGAAGCGTTCGTCGAAGCCGCCGACGCGTTCGAGCGCCGCGCGCCGCACGAAGCAGTTCGCGGTCGCGAATTCCGCATGCGCGAGCCCCGCCGCATCGCGTTCGTAGTCGGTCGGGCACGGCCGCAGCGGCACGTCGATCCGGCCGGCCGCGGCCGCCGCCGACGGCTCGGCCAGCAGCGCGGCCGCGCCGTGGCGCAGCCAGGTCGGATCGGGAATCGTGTCGTCGTCGGTGAACGCGATCAGTGCGCCGCACGCGCTGCGCCAGCCGACGTTGCGCGCGCCGGCCGGGCCCTGCGTGTCGGGCGCGGTCATGTAGCGGATCGCCGGCACGTCGGTCACGCGCGTGCGGCACGCATCGACGACGGCGCGCGCGCTGCCGGCCGGATCGTCGTCCACGACGACGATCTCGTAGGTGGTCGGATCGAACACCTGCACGCACAGCGCGTCGAGGCAGCGTGCGAGCAGGTCGGGCCGCCGATAGGTCGGCACGACCACCGACACGACCGGCGGCAGTTGCGTGTCGCGCGCGTTCATCTCGGTTTCTCCAGCAGGAACGGCCCGATCACGAGCGCGTCGAGCGGCGACGTCCAGAAGCATTCGATCGCGTCGCGCGGCGAGCACACGATCGGTTCGCCGCGCGTGTTGAACGACGTGTTGACGAGCACCGGCACGCCGGTGAGCGCGTCGAACTCGGTCAGCAGCGCATGCAGCAGCGGGTGCTGCGTTTCGTCGACGGTCTGCACGCGCGCGGTGCCATCGATGTGGCGCACCGCCGGAATCCTCTCGGCGCGCTCGGGCACGACGTCGTACACGAACAGCATGAACGGCGCGCGCAGCGGCGTACGCCGGCCGCCGCTGAACCAGTGATGCGCACGGTCTTCGAGCACGACCGGCGCGACCGGCCGGAAATCCTCGCGATCCTTGATCCGGTTCAGCTTGCGCTGCATGTCCGGGTCGATCGGCGACGCGAGGATCGACCGTGCGCCGAGCGCGCGCGGGCCGAATTCCATGCGCCCCTGGAACCAGCCGATCACGCGATTCGCCGCGAGTAGCGCGGCCGTCTGCGCGGCGACGTCGGCGAGCCGCCGGTACGGCAGCTGCGCTTCCTTCAGGAACGCCTCGATCGCATCGTCGTCGTAAGCCGGCCCGAGATACGCGTGATCCATCCGCCAGCCGCCGCGCTCGCCGCGCATCCGGAAGTCGGTCCACAGCGCGGCGCCGAGCGCCGTGCCCGCGTCGCCGGCGGCCGGCTGCACCCACACGTCGTCGAACGGGCCGCGATCGCGAATCTTCGCGTTCATCACGCAGTTCAGCGCGACGCCGCCCGCCATCGCGAGCTGCCGCTCGCCGGTTTCGGCGGCCAGCCAGTCGACCGCCTGCAGCGTCGTCTCTTCGAGCACCAGTTGCAACGCGTGCGCGATGTCGCAGTGATGCGGCTCGATCGGACCGCCGCGTTCGCGCGGCGGCCCGAATTGCGCGGCCAGATCGCCATCGACCACGTCGTAGCGCCCTGCGTCGCGATACCGCACGAGCTTGCGCATCTCGTCGGCGAACACCGGCTTGCCGTACGACGCGAGCGCCATCACCTTGTATTCGTCGGACGAGTGCAGGAAGCCGAGATAGCGGGTCACGCGCTCGTACAGCAGCCCGAGCGAATGCGGCAGGTTGACCTGCCCGAGCCGCCGGTACGTGCGGCCGTCGAACACGCCGTAGCTGGTCGTCGCGCGCTCGCCGCGCCCGTCCATCGTCATCACCGCGCAGCGCTCGAACGGCGCCGCGAGAAACGCGCTCGCCTCGTGCGCGAGATGGTGCTCGATGAAATGCCAGCGGAATGGCCCGTCGTGCGTGACGCCGCGAAAGCGCCGCTGCAGATGATGCGGCGCGCCGCCCGCGAGCTGGCGCGGCGCGTTGACGATCGACGACAGGAACAGCGGATGCCACGGCGACGCGCCGTCGGCGCGCGGCGCATGCGCGGACGGCGACAGCGGCAGGGTCAGCGCCGGCTCCGTGCCTTCGCGGTCGAGTTCGAGCCACGGGTCGTACGAATACGCGACGTGGTCCACGTCGGCGAGCGTGATGCCCGCTTCCGCGAGGCAATAGTCGATCGCGTGGAAGGGCAGCTCCCAGGTCGAGAACGGCACCGGGCGCTTCGCGTGCTTCACGTGCGTGAAGCGTTCGTCCTCGGCCGCCGCGATCACGACGCCGTCGCGCACGATGCACGCGGCGCTGTCGTGGAAAGCGGCGTTGATGCCGAGCGTATGGATCGGGTCAGGCATGCGTCAGTTCCTCGTGATGACGTGCGCGAACGGCAGCACGTTCGATGCGTGCGCCGCGACCGGCTCGCCGCCGTGCGCGGCAGCCCGCGCGGCCGCGCGTTGCGCATGGCGCGCGCGGCCGTGCAGCAACGCGTGCACGGCGGCG
Source organism: Burkholderia sp. NRF60-BP8 (assembly GCF_001522585.2). Taxonomy (NCBI): domain Bacteria; kingdom Pseudomonadati; phylum Pseudomonadota; class Betaproteobacteria; order Burkholderiales; family Burkholderiaceae; genus Burkholderia; species Burkholderia sp. NRF60-BP8. The sequence continues at coordinate 92,752 of NZ_CP013374.1, read as the reverse complement.
ACCACGTCGTCGACGCTCACGCCGCGCAGGCACGGATGGCCGGGCTGATTGCAGACGCTGCGGTAGCAGTTGCGGCACGGCACGTCGACGTTCAGCACACGATGCGGCACACGCCACGGCGTGTGCTGCGGATTGGTCAGCGCGTACAGGTCGACCACCGGCGTGCCGAGCGCGGCCGCGAGATGCACGGGGCCGCTGTTGTTCGACAGCAGCAGATCGGCCGTCTCGATCAGCGCGCCGAGTTCGCCGAGCGGCAGCACGCCGGCGAGCGGCACGGCGCGCGGCCCGGCGCGTTCGCACACCGCGTCGATCAGCTCGCGTTCGCCCGCGCTGCCCGTCACCGCGATGCCGTCGAACAGCGGCGCGACCGCGGCGGCGGCTTCGCCGAAACGCTCGGCCGGCCAGCGCCGCGACGCCGCGCTCGCGCCCGGATGGACGACCAGCCAGCGCGCGCGCCGCGCATCCGGCCCGCGTGCGCCGCCGATGCGTTGCAACGCGGCCTGCAAACGCGCGTGCAGCGCGCGCCGCGCCACGTCACCCGGGTCGAACGCCATCCGCCAGTCCGACGTCGTCGCGCCGACGGTGCGCACCAGCGCGAGCTGACGCGCGACCTCGTGGCGCACGTGCGATTCCGGCTCGGTTTCCGGCACGCGGTCGGTCAGCAGTTCGTACGGGTTCTCGCGACAATGCGCGAGCCGCAGCGGAATGCCGGCGAGCCAGCACATCATCGCGGCGGGCAACGGATTCTGGCTGTAGACGGTGAAGATCACGGCCGCGTCGAAGCGGGCCGCCAGCAGCCGGTCGATCATGTCGAGATCGGCCACCGGGTCGCCGCGCACGTCGGGATGCTTGACCCACGGCGCGTCGTAGCGCCACACGTCGTCGACCATCGGCAGATGCGTGGCGAGCGCGGCGCCCGTGCGCGACGTCAGCAGCGTCAGCCGGCGGTCGGCGCCGCTTTCCTTCAGCGCGCGCAGCGCGGGCGTCGTCATCAGCACGTCGCCCATGCTGTCGAGCCGCACGCACAGGATGCGGCGGGCGCGGCTCCAGGCCATGTTCATCGCCGCACTCCCGAGCCGTGCCGGCGCACGGCTTCGCGCACGACGATGTCGGCGGCCAGGTCGATGCGGTCGACGACGTGGAGCGGCGTGCGCGCGGCGTTGACGCGCCACTCGGTCTCGTGACCGCAGTCGACCAGGATCGTGCCGCAGCGCGCGGCGCGGCCGGCCTCGACGTCGTCGAGGATGTCGCCGATCATCCAGCTCCATTCGGGCACGGCGCCGAGCGCCGCCAGCGCGCGCCGCAGCATGCCGGGGCGCGGCTTGCGGCAGATGCAGTCACAGGTGTAGCGCGGCACGCTGCCCCGCGGGTGATGCGGGCAGTAAAAAAAATCCGCCAGCGTCGCACCGTTCGCTTCGAACAGTTCGGCGAGACGCTGGCGGACCGCGCCAAGCTCGTTTTCGGTAAAGCGGCCGAGCGCGACGCCCGACTGGTTCGACACGACCGCCAGCGGCATGCCGGTCGCGCCGAGCGTACGCAGCGCGCGTGCCGCGCCCGGCGCGAGGCGCATCCGGGCGGGATCGACGTTGTACGGCACGTCGTCGAGCAGCGTGCCGTCCTTGTCGAACAGCACCGCGCCGGGCAGCCGCCGTTCGCGCTTCAAGGCCATGACGTCTCCTTCATCGGCAGCACCATCAGTTCCGGCACGACCGTGCCCGGCGGCTGGGTCAGCACGAAACGCACGGCGGCCGCGACGTGCTCCGGCGGCTGCAGCGTGTCCTCGTCGATGTCCGGAAAACGGTCGAGCAGGAACGGCGTGCGCATCCCGCCCGCGACGATCGCCGACACGCGCACCCCGCTCGGCCGCAGTTCGGCATGCAGCGCGTGCGACAGGCCGAGCAACCCCCACTTCGTCGCGTGATACGCGGACGCGTTCGGCCACGCCCGCTTCGACGCGGTCGACGCGATGTTGACGATATGCCCGTCGCCGCGCGCCTTCATCATCGGCACGGCCGCGTGACACATCAGGTACGGGCCGAACAGGTTGGTCATCAGCACCTGCTGCCACGCGTCGACGCTCACGTCGTCGATCGGCGCGGTCACGTCGATCGCCGCGTTGTTGACGATCACGTCGAGGTCGCCGAGCGACTCGCGCGCATCGTGCACGACCTGCAGCACCGACGCTTCGTCGCGCACGTCGAGCGGCCGGCCCACCGCCTGCCCGCCGTGCCGTTCGAGCCGCTGCGCGACGGCCGCCGCGCGATCGCCGTCGAGATCGGCGACCACCACGTGCGCGCCATGGCGCGCAAGCTCTTCGCAAATGGCTTCGCCGAGACCGCGGCCGCCCCCGGTCACGAGGGCGGTCCGGCCGGCGAGCGGCGGTCTGGCTGGATCGTGAGTCGCGTTCACCTGCACCTCCTGTCGATGTCGGAAAGCAATCCGGCTGACGGCGACGCTTGTCGCGACAACCGTCCGTGGATGAGGTACAGCGAAAACCGTGCCGGCCTGCGCGCGCCCGCGCCGCATCGGGCCGTGCCGCGCGCGCGCTGGCTTTTTTATAACCGGCTGTAAAAACGGGTCCCGGGCGGCCGCGCCTGGGCGGCCCCCCTCAGATCGCCAGCCCGTCGGGCGTCGCCTGCGCACGGTGCTTCGCGAGCGCGCGCAGGCAGTGCGCGATGCAGCCCGCGAACGCCTCGTCGAACCACGGCTGCGCGCCCGACACGCCGACCACGATGCCGCCGAGCGCGACGCCGCCCCACAGGTTCGTGTCGCCGGCGCGCAGCCGGTACGGCTCGAGCGCCTGCACGACGTGGCCGTCGCGGCCCGTTTCCCATGACAGCCGCGCCTTGGCCCGCGCATACGCGCGATAGTCGGCGTCCCAGTCCTTCGGGTCGGGCAGCGAAAATTCATACAGGATCGCGTCCTCGAACGCCGCGTCGTGCGGCCCGAGCGCCGGGTCCATGATCACGATGTGCAGGCAGCCGCTGTCGCCGACGAAGTCGCTCTGCAGCGCGGCGGCCAGGCTCGGCAGCAGCAGCTCGACGGCCGCCACCGCGGCCTGGCGGTCGGCGAACGCACTACCGCCGCGACGCGCGTTCAGGGCTTCGGGTGTCGTCGGATTCAGAAGGTTCGGCATGGATTTCTCCGGAGGAAAACGCGAGCGCACGCAACGCCGCGATCAGGTCGGCCGCTACCGCGGGCTTGGTCAGGTACGCATGGAAACCGGCTTCGACCGCGCGCGTGCGATCGCGATCGCGCGCATGGCCGGACAATGCCAGCGCCTCGAGCGGCGCGCGGCCGTCGCGATCGCGCGTGGCATCGAGCTGACGCACGCGCGACATCACCGTATAGCCGTCCTCCTCGTCGTCGCCGAGGTCGATGTCGCAGACGAGCAGCGCCGGCCAGTCGGCCCGGCGCGCGCGCCACAGGTCGTCCAGCAACGCCTGGCCCGACGCATACGCGTGCACGTCGGCGCCGGCCACCTGCAGCAGTGCGGTGAGCGCGTCGCGCGCCTCGTCGTGGTCGTCCACGCACGCGATGCGCAGGCCGTCGAGCGGCCTGGCCGTCGCCGCCGCGCCGGCGTCCGCGTTCGGCACGGCGCCGCCCGGCTGCATCGACGCCGGCGCCACCGCGCACAGCGGCAGCGACAGGTGCAGCGTCACGCCGACATCGTCGCGCTCGCGCACGACGTAGCCGCCGGCCTCCTCGATCGTGTCCTGCAATCGTTCGAGATCGATCAGCGACAGTTCGGTGGCATCGACGCCCGCGCACGCGATCGTGATCCGCGCTTCCGGATCGTGGCGCGCCGTGCGCACCTCGAGTTGCCCGCCGCTGCTCGCGTCGATCGCGCCGCGGCACAGTTCCCACACGAAGCGCCGCAGCGCGGCCGGATCGGCCTTGACGACGAGATCCTCGTCGGACACGTGGCGGAACACCGGCACGCCGCGCTGCGCGGCCGCCTCCGCCAGCGCATCGAGCACCTGCGACACGAGCGGGTTGATCCGCACCGGCTGGCGCGCGAACTTCGCCTCCGTGCGTTCCAGTTCGCGCTGCTTCGCCTGCAGCGACCACATCTGCGCATACACGCCGCCGCTTTCGAGCAGCTCGTCGTGCGTGCCGTGCTCGACGAGCCGGCCATGCTCCATCACGAGGATGCGATCGGCATCGACGATCGTCGACAGCCGGTGCGCGATGATGAGGCTCGTGCGATGCTGCGCGACGCGCATCAACTCCTGCTGGATCGCGCGCTCCGAGCGCGTGTCGAGCGCCGACGTCGCCTCGTCGAACACGACGATCGGCGGCGCCTTCAGCAACGCGCGCGCGATCGCGACACGTTGCCGCTCGCCGCCCGACAGCCGCACGCCGCGCTCGCCGACGCGCGTGTCGTACGCGTCGGGCAGCCGCTCGATGAACGCGTCGAGCTGCGCGCCGCGCGCGGCCGCGACCACTTCGCCGCGAGTCGCATCGCGCTTGCCGTATGCGATGTTGTACGCGAGCGTGTCGTTGAACAGGATGGTGTCCTGCGGGACGATGCCGAGCGCGTCGCGCAGGCTGCGCTCGGTGACGAGCCGCAAGTCCTGACCGTCGATCCGGATCGTTCCCGCGTCGGGCTGATACAGCCGGAACAGCAGCCGCGCGAGCGTCGACTTGCCCGAGCCGCTGCCGCCGACCACGGCGATCGTCTGCCCGGCCTCGATGCGGAACGACACGTCGAACAGGATCTGCCGGCTCGGCTCGTAGCCGAAGTCGACATGCTCGAACTCGATCGCGCCGCCGCGCACGACGAGCGGCTGCGCACCGGGCGCATCGCCATCCTCGCCGGGCTTGCCGCGCGCATCGAGCAGCCCGAACAGCCGCTCGACGTTCGTCATCGCATCGTTCGCCTCGCGAAACACGAAGCCGAGCGCGTTCAGCGGCAGGCTGATCTGGATGATGTATGCGTTGATCAGCACGAGATCGCCGATCGTCATCGCGCCGCGCGCGACCTGCTGCCCGGCGAGCAGCATCACGGCCGCGATCCCCGCGCCGATGCACGCGCTCTGCCCGATATGCAGCGTCGACAGCGCGTACTGGTTGTCGACGCCGGCTTCGCGCCACGCGTCGAGCACGCGATCGAGCCGGTCGCGCTCGACGTCCTCGCGTGCGAAGTACTTGACCGTATCGACGTTCAGCAGGCTGTCGACCACCCGCGAATTCGACTCGGCCTCGAGTGCGTTCACCCGCCGCTGGTAACGCATGCGGCGGCGCGTGAACACGACCGTATAGGCCGCGTAGACGGCGAACGTGACGAGAATGATCGCGGTGAAGCCGCCGCCGTACTTGCCGATCACGATCACGAGCACCGAGCCGATCTCGATGGCCGTCGGCACGATCGTGAACACGGCGACGCCGAGCAGGTAGCCGATGCCGGCCGTGCCTTTCTCGAGGTCGCGCACGACGGCGCCCGTCTCGCGCTGCGCATGAAAGCGCGCGCCCAGCCGGTGCAGGTGACCGAACGTGCGCACGGTAAACGACGCGACCGTATGCTGCGTGACCTGCACGAAGGTCATGTCGCGCACTTCGTTCAGCGCGTTCGACGCGAAGCGCACGACCGCGTACGCGAACAGCAGCAGCACCGGCCACGCCAGCGGCTGGCCGGCCACGCGGCCGAAACCGTCGACGATGTCCTTGAGCAGCAGCGGCACCGACACGGCCGCCGCTTTCGCGAGCACCAGCAGCCCGATCGCCGCGAGCACGCGCGCGCGGTAACGCCAGATCGCGCGCCACAGTTCGCCCGCGATCCGCAGCCGCAAGCCACGCGCGTCGCCGCGCGCGCGGGGTGCGGGGGCATCATGGTGCCTGGTCGGCGTGTCGTCGATTCCGGTCGTCATGCACGCGTTGCCCGCGGTCGGGGTCGAGCCGTTTCACCCACGGCCGTCAGTGGCGCGATTCACGCTCGCGGCCGGGCACGACGGTGCCGGGCTCGGGGTCGCGCGCGGCAGGCTGGGTCGGCGTGACGGTCCGCTGATCCGGATGCAGCACCATGCCCGTATCGTGTTCGCCGTCGCGACGCACGCGCACGCGATTCTCGACGTCGCGCACGCCCATGCAGCCGTCGGCCAGATCCTCGATGTCGTGCCTCATCCAGCGTGCCGGCACCGTGCCGTCCAGCTCGACGCGCCCCTCCTTCACCTGCACGGTCACATCGCTCACGTCGATCTCGAGCGCGTGCGCGAGCCGCTCGCACACGTCCTCGCGAATCCGCTCGTCCGAGCGCGTATAGCCTTTCGGCCCGCGGCGATGGCGCAGCGCATCGCGTTCGGCTTCGCTGCCGAACCGCGACAGGTCCGGGGCGCGGCCGCCGTAGCGCGGGTCGCCGCGAGGGTCGCCAACGTCGCGCTCGCCGCCGTACCAGCCCATCCGGTGCTGACCGCGGAATTCCCGGCGTTCGTCGCCGTACCGGCCTTCGCGGCCCTCCGCGCGACGACCCGTCCCGCCGTAGCCGCGCTCGGGGTCCCGCGCCGGCTGGCGCGCGCCGCCCGGCCAGTCCGGGCCGGCGCCGCCGCGCCGCTGCTCGGCCGGGCGCGCGGCGCGCTCGGTCCATTCGCTGCCCCAGTCTTCCGGGCCCACGTCCTCGCTCGCGAAGCGGCGGTAGGCCGATTCATCGTCTTCTTCCGGCCATCGCGCCGGGTCGTCCGGGATGCCGCGCTCGCCGGCGCCCCGGTACGCGCGTTCGTTGCGCTCCTGCCAGTCGGGCGGGCCGCCACGCGCGCCATGCCGTCCGGGATATCGTCGTTGCATCGTGTCTCTCCTTGATCGCGCCCGCGCCGCGCATGGCCCCATGCCGCGTCGCGGCGCGCATCGGTCGGGTCAATGCAAATCGCGTGCCGGGGCCGTTGCCGGGCCGCGACGGTTGTGCGCCGCAGCGCCGGGAAGCCGTCCGCGCCCCAATCTGCAACGCGATTGCAGTTTTTGCGCGCCGCGCGTCACGGCGCGCCGCCGGGGCCGCCCCCGTCGCCCGGTTCGTCCGTGCGACCGGGCTCGCTCAGCCGCTCGGTGCGGTCCGGCTCGATGTCGGCACCCTCCTCGAGCGTCGAGTCGCCGTCCGCCGACGCGCGCTCGCCGGTGCCCGCGCGGTCGGTATCGCTGTCGAGCGAGGCGTCGCCGCGTTCGAGCGCGTGATCGTCGAGCGGCGAGTCGACGTCGAACGGATGGCGCCGCGCGCCCGCCGTGTCGCTGCCGCTGTCGGACGAGTCGCTCGGGCCGAGCGCACGGCCGTCGCGACCGCGGCTGGCGTTGTCGTCGTCCGGGCCGGCCGGTTCGTTGTCGGGATTCAGCGTGCTGTTCATGTCGATCTCCTTGCCTGGCTTGCCTGCCGTGGAGCCGGCCGGACGGCCGCGGCACGGCAGGGGGACCGAACCGTCGTGCAATCGGCATGCCGCGCCGGCCGTCGTCGGGCGCGCCGGCGCGAATCCGGCTCGCGGTGCGGTGGACGGCACGGCCGATGCGCACCCATTGATCAGCCGAATCGAGTTCCTTTATTCTTTCGGACGTGCCAATCCGGTTCGCGTAGCCGCCCCCGGCGTGTCCGGCGGCGGGCGGACGGTATTCGGCCGCCCGCATTTTGGACCTGCCGCCCGCCGATGACGAACGACGACGCCGATCTTCACCCGCCTCTGCCGCCTGGCTCGCACGACGCGCGGGACCTGTTGCACCGCTTCGCCGAATTCCGGTTCCAGACCGTGGTGGAGGCGATCACCGATTACGCGGTGTTCATGCTCGACCCGCAGGGCAACGTCGCGACCTGGAACGCCGGCGCGCAGCGCATCAAGGGTTACCGCGCCGCCGAGATCGTCGGCCGGCACTTCTCGCAGTTCTATCCGTCCGACGCGATCGCGGCCGGCCGGCCGGCGCACGGGCTCGCGCTGGCCGCCGCGCACGGCCACTTCGCGGACGAAGGGTGGCGCGTGCGCAAGGACGGCACGCAGTTCTGGGCGAGCGTGACGATCACGCCGGTGCGCGACGCGACGCACCAGCTGTGCGGCTTCATCAAGATCACGCGCGACATGACCGAGCGCAAGCGGCTCGAGGAACTCGAAGCATCGACGCACCGGCTCAGCGTGTTCATCGCGATGCTCGCGCACGAGCTGCGCAATCATCTCGCGCCGCTGCGCAATTCGGTCGGCGTACTGCAGACCCTGCCCGATCCTGCACCCGAGCTCGCGCGATGCCGCGACGCCGTGCACCGTCAGGTCGGGCAACTGACGCGGCTCGTCGACGATCTGCTCGACGTCGGGCGCATCACGGCCGGCAAGGTCGAACTCGACGATCGCCCCGTCACCGTGCGCGACATCGTGTGCCGCGGCGTCGAGAGCATCCAGCCGAAACTGGCCGCGCGCGGGCAGTGGATCCGTGTCGACCTGCCCGACGATTCCGTGGTGCTGCACGGCGACGACGCACGGCTCGTCCAGGTGCTGCACAACCTGCTCGACAACGCATCGAAATTCTCGCCGCACGGCGGCCGGATCGACGTCGGCGCGCGTATCGACGGATCGTCGGTGGCGATCGACGTCGTCGATCACGGCGTGGGCATCGCACCCGGCGCGCTCGAAACGATCTTCGACCTGTTCCAGCAGGAAGGTGCGTCGGGCCGCTCTCCGTCCGGCGGGTTCGGGCTCGGTCTCGCGATCTGCCGGTCGTTCGTCGAGCTGCACGGCGGGCGAATCGTCGCGGCAAGCGACGGGCCCGGCCACGGCGCGACGTTTACGGTCTGGCTGCCGATCGTGCAAACGGCGCGCAACGAACGCAACGAGCGCGCCGAACCGCGCACGCCCGCCGCGCCCGCTCAGCCGGCCGCCGTGCCGCTGCGCGTCGTCATCGTCGACGACAACCGCGACTCGGCCGACACGCTCGCGGTGCTGCTGCAACTGAAAGGCCATGCACCGCGCGTCGCGTACAACGCGGCCGACGCGCTGGCCCTCGCACGCGACTATGCGCCGCAGTTGATGCTGCTCGACCTGACGATGCCGGACGTCGACGGCTTCGCGTTGCTGGAGGAACTGCGCGCGATCGATGCGCTGCGCGACACGATCTGTGTCGCGCTGTCCGGCCATGCACGCGCGTCGGATCTCGCGCGCACCGAACGCGCGGGCTTCGACGACCATCTCGTGAAGCCCGTCGAGATGGCCGTGCTCGATGCGTTGCTTCAGCGCGTCGCGCGCGACGTTCAGGGCACGCCGTAAGCGCCCGTGCTCAGGCCATCGCGCGGCACATCGCCGCGCAGGCCTCGCATGCGAGCGCGCAGCGGCGGCAATGTTCGTGCGCATGCCGCGAACACTCGGCCGCACACAGGTCGCACGCGTGCGCGCACAGCCCGCAGATGCGCGGGGCAAACGCGCTGCGGCGCGCCATCGCGCCCGACGCGAAGCGGCACAGCTGCGCGCATTCGATGTCGAGCGCGATGCAGCCGGCCAGCGCGTGCACGTCGCGCTCCGCGAGGCACGCGGCCGCACAGGTGTCGCACGCGTGCGCGCAGGCGTCGCACGCGGCCATGCAGTTGTCGTATCGATCCGTCATTGCAGTGCTCCCGGTTGAGGTTCGTGTCGTCACGGCGCCAGCTTCACCTTCATCCAGCCCGGTTCGCGCACGTCGAACGCGCGATACGCGTCGATCGCGTTCGTCAGCGGCTCGCAGCGCGTGAGCACCGACAGCGGGTCGAACGCACCGCTGCGCACGAGCTCGACGAGCGGCGGCGTCACCGTCCGGTGATTGCAGTTGCCCATCTTGATCGTCAGGTTGCGGTTCATCGCCTCGCCGATCGGAAACACGCGAGCCGTCGGCGGATACACGCCGATCACCGCGACCGTGCCGGCCTTCGCGGCCGCGCGCACCGCCCATTGCAGCACCTGCGACGGCCCGTCGCCCGGCACCCAGTTGCGGCCGTCCGGCTTGCGGTGCGGCGCGATCGCGTCGACTTCCGCATCGAACGCGCGCGCAGCCTCGCGATCGGCCGCCGCCGGCCCGTGCGTCGCGCGCATCGCGTCGACGCCCACCGCGTCGATCACGCGGTCGACGCCGATCCCGCCCGTCAGCCGCAGCACCGTATCGACCGGATCGTCCTCGGAAAAATCGACGATCTCGGCGCCCTGCGCGCACGCCATCTCGAGCCGCGACGCAATGCGGTCGATCGCGATCACGCGCCCGGCGCCCATCAGCTTCGCGCTCGCGATCGCGAACTGGCCGACCGGCCCCGCGCCGAACACGGCGACCGTGTCGCCCGGTTTCACTTCCGCGAGCTGCGCGCCGAAATAGCCGGTCGGGAAAATGTCCGACATCAGGATCGCGCGATCGTCGTCGATCGCGTCGGGCAGCCGGATCAGGCTCGCGTGCGCAAGCGGCGTGCGCGCGTATTCGGCCTGCAGCCCGTCGAACGGGCCCGTATCGGCCGGCCCGCCGAAGAACGCGGTGCCTGCCCGCGGCCCGCCCGGGTTCGCGGCGTCGCATTGCGCGGTGTAGCCCGCGCGACAGTAGGCGCAACTGCCGCACGCGATCGTCGACGGAATCAGCACGCGATCGCCGCGCCGCAGGTTGCGCACGTCGCGCCCGACCGCCTCGACGATGCCGACGCCTTCGTGGCCGAGAATCGTGCCCGGCTTCATGCCGCCGAGCGTGCCGCGCACCATGTGCAGATCGGTGCCGCAGATCGCGCTGGCGGTCAGGCGCACGACCGCGTCGGTCGCCTCGGAGACTTCCGGATCGGGCACCGTGTCGATGCGAATGTCGCCGATGCCGTGAAATACGACTGCTTTCATGTCTGGCCCTCCTTGTCGAAAGCGGAAACGGTGAATGTGACCGTCGAGCCGGTCGAGCAAGGGATGCTCCTGTGCAGCGCGCGTGCGGCGCGCCGCGATGCACGGACAGGAAGCGCTTCGTTTTCGAGGAGGGGGCGTGCCGGCGCGTCGGCCCGTCGACGGGCCGCTGCCGCTGCCGTCGTCACGCGCGTTCGAGATTGCTTCGACGAGCGTCGGTTCGGCGCCGAGCGACGGTGTCTTGTCGGTCGCGTCGCCGCCCAGCGGCGCGCGGCGCGTCGATATCGGAACAGGACAACACGTCGCGCGTGGCTGATACGATCGACGCACCGCGTTCGCGCACGACGGAGGGCCCCGACCGATGCAAGCCACCGACACTTTCATGGATCACGAAATTCGCGTCGACGCGACGCTCAACGCGAACGGCGCGTGGGTCGCGCAGGTGCGGATCTTCCGCGACGGCGCGCCGGTCGATCTGCCCGCGCCCGAACTCGTCACGCCCGAATGGCTCACGTGCGACGAAGCACTGCGCGGCGGCATCGACCAGGGGCGCGTGATGATCAGGACACGCGACCGGTAACGACGCCCGGAACATCCGCGCGTCGCGATGCGCGGCGCGAACCCGGTTTCGAAACATGCACGGACGTCGGGGTTCGTCGCGCCTCCATCGACGGTTCGGCCGGTGCCGTCATGCCGCCGTCACGCGGCGGCCATCTGCCGCTCGAGGGCCGCTTCGGCCTTCAGGTTGTCGAGATCGCGGCCGATCGTCACGACCGCGAGCCGCGTGTTGCCGCGCCAGTAACCGATCGAGCAATCGTGCGCGCCGAGGTCGCCGTCGATCTCCACGCGATCCCATTGCTCCGCATGGCCGACATAGCGGATCGTCAGGTCGTACTGCTGACTCCAGAAAAACGGCGCCGCGTCGAACGGCCGCTGCTGGCCGAGCATGTTGCGCGCGGCGATGCCGCCCTGCCGCTCGGCGACGACCCAGTGCTCGACGCGAATCCGCTCGCCCGTCAACGGATCGGGCCAGCGCGCGATGTCGCCGGCCGCGTAGATGTCGGGCGCGCTCGTCCGAAGGAAGCGGTCGACCGTCACGCCGCGTTCGACGGCGAGCCCCGCGTCCTGCGCGAGCCCGACGTTCGGATGCACGCCGATGCCGACCACGACGACGTCGGCCGGCAGCACGTCGCCGTTCGACAGCGTCACGCTGTCCGGCCCGATCCGCGCGGGCGTCGCGCCGAGATGAAACACGACGCCGTGCGCCTCGTGCAGCGCCTTGATCGTGTCGCCGAGCGCATCGCCGAGCACGCGGCCCATCGGATGCGCATCCGGCGCGACGACGTGCACGTCGAGCCCGCGCGTGCGCAGCGCGGCGGCCGCTTCGAGCCCGATGAAGCTCGCGCCGACCACCACGCAACGGCGCGCCGTTTCCAGCTTGCCGATCAGCGCATCGCAATCGGCGCGCGAGCGCAGCAGGCAAACGTGCGGCAGATCGGCGCCGGGCACGTTCAATCGGTTCGGCTCGGCGCCGGTGGCGAGCAGCAGCGCACCGTAGTCGACACGGCCGCCGTCGGCCAGCTCGACCGCCCGCTGCGCGGGATCGATGCGCACGACCCGCGTGTTGCAGCGCACGTCGATCCGCTGCTCCGCATAGAACGACGGCGCACGCAGCGGCAGCCAGTCGGCCTGCGCGGTGCCCGCGAGGTAATCCTTCGACAGGTTCGGCCGGTCGTACGGCGGATCGGCGTCGGCGCTCAGCAGCGTGATCGAATGCGGATAGCCTTCCTGCCGCAGCGTCACCGCGGCCGCGATCGCAGCGGCGCCGCCACCGACGATCACGACCGACGCGGGCAGCCCGGCTGCCTTCGGCGCAGCCGGTACGGCGGCCGGCCGCGCATCGAGTACGACGGCGCGGCCGTCGCGCCGCTCGACGCGCCAGCACGGCAGCCCGTCGAGCGCCGGCGCGCGCTCCATCTCGCCGGTGCGCAGGCAGAACGCCGCGTGATGCCACGGGCAGCGAATCGTGTCGCCGACCAGCAGGCCCTGGGCCAGCGGGCCGCCGTAGTGCGGGCATTGCGCGCCCACCGCGAACAGTTCGTCGGCGCGGCGCACGAGCAGCACCGCCGCGTCGCCGACATGGCCCTCGATCATCGCGCCGTCGGCGAGATCGTCGAGGGCGATCCCTTGCGTGAGATCGGGTGAGGACGCAGCATCGCTTCCAGTCATGACGTGACTCCCGGAAAGTCAGGTAACGATTCCATTATCGACATCCGTCCTGGAAAGAACAGGCACAGACACCCCGCAGCGCACGCAAACACCGACTGTAGCCTGGACGCGATCCATGATCGGCATAGCACGCGATCGACGTTGCGGCGCAACACGGCGGCCGCTCCGCGAGCGGCCGCCGCCGTGTGAGCCATCGCAAGCCGCGTGCCGACGCGCGCCCGCTCTCCGAGCACCGGCGCGCAGCCGTACCGGCCGCGATGACGGCGCACCACGCGGCGGTACGTTCAGCCGACGCAGGCTGCGGCGAGCTTGCCGACGACGACGACCGCGTGCTCGATCTCCGGCGACCAGGGGCTGCTGTAGTTCAGCCGGATGAAATTCCGGTAGCTGTCCGCGATCGAGAACATGTAGCCCGGCCCGATCGTGATCCCCTGCTCCAGCGCGAGCTGATACAACCGCATCGCATCGACCTGCGCGGGCAGTTCGACCCACAGCACGTAGCCGCCCGCCGGGCTCGACATGCGCGTGCCCTCCGGAAAGAACCGCGACACCATCGCACGCATCAGGTTCGCTTGCTGCGCATACGCCTTGCGCAAGCGCCGCAGGTGATGCTCGTAGCCGTCGCGCTCGAGAAACTCCGCGATCGCGAGCTGCGGCAACGACGGCGTCGCGAGCGTATTCAGGAATTTGAGTTTTTCGACCTGTTCGCGATAGCGCCCCGGCAGCGCCCAGCCGATCCGGTACGCGGCCGTCAGGCTCTTCGAGAACGACGAGCAATGCAGCACGATCCCGCTACGGTCGTACGACTTCAGCGAACTCGGATGCGTGTCGCCGAAATACAGTTCGTTGTACACGCCGTTCTCGATGATCGGCATCCCGGCTTTGGTTGCGAACTCAACCAGTTCGCGCTTGCGCTCGTCCGGCATCTGGAAGCCCAGCGGGTTCTGGAAGTTCGGCATCACCATGCACGCGGCGATCGGCTGCGACTTCGCGATCGCGGCCAGCGCCGCGATGTCGATTCCGTATTCCGGATGCGTGGCGACCTCGATCGCCTTCATCCCCATCCGCTCGATCGCGTGCAGCATCGCGTAGAACGTCGGCGACTCCACCGCGATCGTGTCGCCCGGCTTCGCGACCGCCTGCAGGCACAGGTTGATCGCCTCCGTCGCGCCGACCGTCACGATGATCTCGTTCGGATCCACCGACATCCCGTTTTCCAGGTAGCGGCGCGCGATCTGCCGGATCAGCCGCGGGTGGCCCGGCGGCAATCCGTCGGTCACGCCCCACAGCGATTTGTCGCGGCCGGCCGCGTACGCGTAGCGATTCAGCTTCTCGAACGGAAACGGGCTCGGGTCCGGATACGGCGAGCCGAGCGGCACCGCGTCGTCCGTGCCGATCGAGCGCAGCGTCGATAGAACGAGCCGACTCACGTCGACCGACGACGAGATCGCGATCGGCTTCGACGGCCGTAGTTCGCGAACCGGCGCATGGCTGTCGTCGCGCCGCAGGTTCACGAAATAGCCCGACTGCGGCCGGCTTTCGAGCAGCCCGCGGCTCTCCAGCAGCAGATACGCATGCAGCACGGTCGTGATGCTGATCCGGTGCTGCTGGCTCGCCTGCCGCACCGACGGCACACGATCGCCGTGTCGATATACCCCTTGCCGAATGAGTCGCTCTACGTCGTTTGCAAATTTCTCGTAGAGCTTCATCCGCCTCGCCCCGCCAGCGATGAACCGGCCTGCCCCGCACGAGCGGTACGGCCACGCCGACGCATGAAGCCGGATAACCGTCGCCGGGCGCGGGTGTCCCGGTGCGGACCTCGTCCGTTACCGAAATTGAAGGCGGATAGCAATGCGAATCTCATCAAGACAAGGTTCGGCATCCTACTGCGTCATTTCGGCGAATGTAAGTGACAGTTTGGCGAGGAAACCGCAAATCCGGCCGGTGTGGTGAACAGATGCGAACGCGACGGCGCGGCCGCGCCGCGGCCGTTCGCCGCGCACGTCATGTCATGAAGTACCGCGGGTGCCGAAGGCGCCGGCGGTAATGCGAGGCCCGGCCACGCGCGGGCTCGCTCGCGCTCACGCGTCGTCGACGTTGTCCGCGTAGTGGTCGATCGCGACCTTGCACTCGTCGAACACCGCCGTCAGCAGCGCGACGTCGTTCGACTCGATCCACTTGCGGATCTGCAGGAACTGGCCGGTGCCGAGATCGGCGATGCGGTCCGGATCGTCGGTCGTCACGTCGACGACCGCGATCGCGCGGTTGCCGGGCAGCGGCGACAGCGTCGCCGCGATGTCGAAGCGCCGGTACGATTGATCGATACGCATGCCATGCCCCCGAATCGGTTCGAAAGGAACGCGCTCAATCGAGCGCCTGGCGAAAGACCTTGCCGCCGAATCCCGTCACGACGTTGTCGACCGAGAACGGCGTGTCCTCCTTCGCTTCGAGAATGACCGCGACGCTGCCGGGCACGAGCCGCGCCGCGACCGTCTCGACGAACGCACCGTCGAGCAGCGCATTGCCGGCCGCGTGCGCGAGCATGCCGGCGCCCGCGCCGGCCGCCATGCCGGTCGCCACGCCGAGCGGCCCGGCGAGCAGGCCGAGCAACCCGCCCGCGATCGCGCCGATCACGCCGCCCTTGAACGGCCGCGATTCGGCGTCGAGCACCGCGAGCTTGCCGTTCGCGTCCTTCTCGACGACGACGCCGTTCTCGATGTGGAATCCTTCGTTCTTCTCCGACAGCGCGTCGAAATCGTTCGCGGCCTGCCGAGCCGTGTCGACGCCCCCGAACACGGCGACGATCAATTGCCTGGTCATGCGACACCTCGTGTGGTGGGATGAAGGTAGGGCCGCCGCACCTCGCGCGGCGCGCCGGGGTTCGCTCCGCATGCCGCCCGCGCGTTACTTGCGGGCATGCAAGTCGTCCTCGACATCGTCGACGTCCGCCGGAAAGCGGTGCTGCCCGAAACTCAGGATCAGCACGCCCACCGCGAGCAGCACGATTCCGAAGGTCGTCATCAGCATCCGCTCGGGACTGTCGGTCGCGCCGCGCAGGATCAGGTCGCGCGCGAGCGACGTCATCGCGATGAACAGCGGAAACCGCACCGGCAGCCGGCCGAGCCGCAGATAGCGCAGGTCCATCGCGAGCACTTCCAGATACAGGAACATCAGCAGCAGGTCGGTCAGCGACACTTCGCCCGCGAGCACGACCTTCCACGCTTCCTGCGTCATCGCGAACGCGGTCGCCAGCCCGATCACGACCAGCCCGGCCAGCTCGGCCGCGTGCAGGAAATGACCGAAGCGGCGGCGAATGCGCTCGGCGGTCGTATCGGCGGATGCAGTGGACGTATTCAACGCGTTGACCGGTGCAGTGTCGTAGAGGGTGCGATCGATGCCGCGTCGCCGCGGCGGGTGGTGTCGGGTAACGGAAAGCCCGCGACGGGCAAACCGGAAACCGTTGCGCACGCATCGGCTGCGCTCGCGCCGGTCGCCTGCGCGACCGCCGACAGCGTCCGCCGGCAACACGCGTAAAACGCGACGCCGGCATCGGTGCACACGACGTCGTCGCCCGCGCGGTCCAGCAGCAACCGGCAGCCGAGATAGCGTTCGAGGCCATCGAGCCGCGCATCGACCTGCGCGACGTCGAGCTTCAGATCGGACGCCGCGCCGCGCAGCCCGCCGTGCTCGACGATTGCACCGAAAATACGCATCGCTTCCAAAAGGTTCATCATGATGGCCGTCGTCGGGCGGAGCGGAACCTAATCTACTGCACGCGACACGCACGCTCAAGAGCACAGCGCCGCGGGCGTCAGGAGTACAGCTGCGCCGCCGCCGCACAAAACCCGGCCCGGTTTGATCCATTCGAATGACAGATCGTCGATACGTGTTCCAAAGACCCGCCGAAGCTGCTAGATTGCATGCTCGACGACGTTACGCGGTGCGGCAGTTCACGCGCCGGGCGAACGCGCGGCGCCACCGTCCGCCTTCCCTTCGCGCCGGGGGGCGGCCGCCGCCGCTGCGGCCCGTTGCGCGATGCCCGCGCAACGTCCTTCATCCGCATGTCACACAGAGCACAGAGAACCGTCGCATGACACAGTTCAACCGTTCGCCTTCGCGCGCCGCGGCTGCCGCGGCCCGTCCGTCCCGACCCGACTGACCGGCAGGCCGCGATGCAGACGCCCCCTCCCCCGATCTCCCAGGCCGTTCACAGCACGATCACGCGCAGCGCGATCTTTCTCGTGGCGACGATCAATCCCGGCGCCGATCACGCCGACACGATCCGTTCGTGGTGCGGCGACATCGCCGCGCTCGTGCGCTCGGTCGGCAAGCGCGTACCGGGCGGCAACCTCACGTGCGTATGCGGCTTCGGCTCCGATGCATGGGATGCGCTGTTCGGCGAGCCGCGTCCGGCGTCGCTGCATCCGTTCCGCGAATTCGGCGCCGGCCAGCGCGTCGCGGTCGCGACGCCCGGCGATATCCTGCTGCACATCCGCGCCGAAGCGATGGACCTGTGCTTCGAACTCGCGACGCAACTGCTCGGCGCGCTCGGCGACGCGGTCACGGTCGTCGACGAAGTGCACGGCTTCCGCAATTTCGACCAGCGCGCGATGATCGGCTTCGTCGACGGCACCGAGAATCCGGAAGGCCGCGCAGCGGTCGACTTCACGGTGATCGGCGACGAGGATGCCGAATTCGCGGGCGGCAGCTACGTGCTCGTGCAGAAGTACCTGCACGACATGGCCGGCTGGAACGCGCTCGCGGTCGAGACGCAGGAGCGCATCATCGGCCGCACCAAGCTGTCCGACATCGAGCTCGCGCCGGACGTGAAGCCGTCGTGCTCGCACAGCTCGCTGACCACGCTCGACGAAGGCGGCCGGGAAGTGAAGATCCTGCGCGACAACATGCCGTTCGGGCGCCCGGGCGCCGGCGAATTCGGCACCTATTTCATCGGCTATGCGCGCTCGCCGGCGCCGATCGAGCAGATGCTCGAGAACATGTTCGTCGGTCGTCCGCCCGGCAACTACGACCGCCTGCTCGACTACAGCCGCGCGGTCACCGGCTCGCTGTTCTTCGTGCCGTCGGCCGACCTGCTCGAAGCGCTCGCCGATCGCGCGGCGCCGGCCGCCGGCGCCGCCCAACCGGAATCCGCGCCGTCCGCGCCGCAGCGCGACGGCTCGCTGAACATCGGCTCGCTGAAAGGAATCCCGACCTATGAATAACCTGCACCGCGAACTCGCCCCGATCTCGTCCGCCGCCTGGGAACAAATCGAGGAGGAAGTGGCGCGCACCTTCAAACGCTCGGTGGCCGGCCGCCGCGTCGTCGACGTCGACGGCCCCGCAGGCCCCGAGCTGTCGGCCGTCGGCACCGGGCACCTGCTCGACGTCGCCGCGCCGCGCGAGCACGTGAACGCGCGGCTGCGCGAAGTGCGCACGATCGTCGAGCTGACGGTGCCGTTCGAGTTGAGTCGCGACGCGATCGACAGCGTCGAGCGCGGCGCGCGCGACGCCGACTGGCAGCCGGCGAAGGAAGCCGCGCAGCGGCTCGCGTTCGCCGAAGACAACGCGATTTTCGACGGCTACCGCGCGGCCGGCATCGTCGGCATCCGCGAAGGCACGTCGAACCGCCGGCTCACGCTGCCGGCGGACGTGAGCGCGTACCCGGATGCGATCAGCGACGCGCTGGAGGCGCTGCGCCTCGCCGGCGTCGACGGCCCGTA
This sequence comes from Burkholderia sp. NRF60-BP8, assembly GCF_001522585.2. NCBI lineage: Bacteria > Pseudomonadati > Pseudomonadota > Betaproteobacteria > Burkholderiales > Burkholderiaceae > Burkholderia > Burkholderia sp. NRF60-BP8. The sequence goes on along the minus strand of NZ_CP013374.1, from coordinate 74,016 downwards.
CTCGGTCGTGCTCGGGTCGGACGCGTACACCGCGCTCAGCGAAGCGCGCGACCAGGGCTATCCGGTCCTTGGCCATATCAAACGCATCGTCAGCGGCGAGATCATCTGGGCGCCGGCGATCAGCGGCGGCTGCGTGCTGTCCACGCGCGGCGGCGATTACGAGCTGCACCTCGGGGAAGACGTGTCGATCGGCTACACGAGCCACACCGACAAGGGCGTCCGCCTGTACCTGCGCGAAACGTTCACGTTCCTGATGCTGACGAGCGAGGCATCGGTGGCCGTGGCGCCGCAGGACGGCGCGGCCGCCTGAGCGCGGTTGCCGGCGCGCGATGCCCGCCCGGGCGTCGCGCGCGACAGCCGCGCTGCCGGCCGCAGGTTCGTCGCCGATCCAGCCCATCTCGCATGGAGGATGTCATGAGCGAATCGAATGACGCATTACAGGCGCTACAAGCGTCCGTCGCCACCCTGCAGCAGAAGGTCGATGCCAACGCGGGCAGCCAGGCCGGCGATACCGCCGTGCTGTTTACCGTCGTGTCGCTGATGCTGGCCGAGCTGCCGCCCGACACGCGCAACCTGATCGAGGATTCGTTCTCCGTCTGGGCCAATGGTCTGCCGAATGCGACGCTCTCGGCCGACGTGAAGCAGATCGCACGGCAACGGCTCGCGATGACACTGTCGGACTGATCGCGGTCGACCGCGGTTGCGCGATGTCCGGCGCGTACCGTGCACCCCGCGCTCGCCTGCGCCGGCCCCACGGCACGCACCGGCTGCGGTGCGCGCGGGGCCGGGCGTAGCCGGTTCGCGCCCGCGCTGCGCGTCGCACTCCGGTTCGCTCGCCGCTTCACTCCCCGCTTCTCTCCCCCTTTCGCTCACGGTTTGCCGGCTGCCGGCGCCCTGCGCGCCCATGTCGCACCGCGCCGTTCGCCCGCCGCCCTTTACCCCTTTCCCGCCCCCTTCCACCGCCGGCGGCCCGCGCCGCCGTGCGCGCGCCCGTCTGTACTCCTTGCCGTCGAATCGCGCGCCCGTGTGAGGGTGCAATTCACGGCCGGTCCGGCATGGAACTGTGTCTTGGATGGCCCGCGCCGATTCGCTATTTTGAACGCAGTCGAAGCGATGCCGTGGGCTCCTCTCGGCACGCGCGCTTTCCGCCCCGACCGCGACCGTGCGCCACGCCGGCGCGCGCTGCGCGATCGCACGGGTGCGGCCCGCGCGCCGCCGCGGTGCGTGCCGTGCCTGCGGTCGGCGCGCGTGAGCGCCGCACCGCATCGGGCTTCACCCTTCGCCCCACCTTCACCGACAGGAGCCAGACCACCATGCCCGCACTTTGCGATATCTGTCACGCCCGGCCGGCCGTCGCGCGCGCAACCGTGATGCAGGACGGCGAGCGCAAGACGATCTCGATCTGCGATTACCACTTCCGCCAGCTGATGCGGCATCAGAGCATGCTGAATCCGTTCGATGCGCTGTTGGGCGGCGGCGGACCGTCGTCGCTGTTCGGCGGCCTCGGCGACGAATCGCCGCTCGCCGCCGAGATCCCGCGCGAATCGGTCGACCCGACCGACGCATTCAGCGAACAGACGCTCGAACTGCTGCAGCGCGCGGCCGAGAAGGCGCACGAGCTGCGCCGCAGCGAGCTCGATTCCGAGCACCTGTTGTACGCGCTCGCCGACACCGACGTCTGCGCCGCGCTGCTGAAGGAATTGAAGCTGTCGCCGCAGGACATCCGGTCGTACATCGACGAACACGCGCACACCGGCGCGGCCGCGCCCGATGCGCCGCTCGACAAGCTGTCGATCTCGCCGCGCGTGAAGAAGGCCGTCCAATACGCGTTCCAGGCGTCGCGCGATCTCGGCCACTCGTACATCGGCCCCGAGCACCTGCTGATCGGGCTCGCGTCGGTGCCGGACAGCGTCGCCGGCACGCTGCTGAAGAAATACGGCGTAACGCCCGAGGCGCTGCGCCAGAAGGTCGTGAAGGTGGTCGGCAAGGGCGCCGAGGACGGCCGCGTCGACGCGCCGACCGGCACGCCGAACCTCGACAAGTTCGGCCGCGACCTCACCGCGATCGCACGCCAGGGCAAGCTCGATCCGGTGCTCGGCCGCGCGCAGGAAATCGAAAGCACGATCGAGGTGCTCGCGCGCCGCAAGAAGAACAATCCGGTGCTGATCGGCGAGCCGGGTGTCGGCAAGACCGCGATCGTCGAAGGGCTCGCGCAGCGGATCGTCAACGGCGACGTGCCCGAAGTGCTGCGCGACAAGCGGCTCGTCGAAGTCAACATCAACTCGATGGTGGCCGGCGCGAAGTATCGCGGCGAATTCGAGGAACGCGCGAAACAGCTGATCGACGAAGTGACGGCGAAGCAGGACGAACTGATCCTGTTCATCGACGAGCTGCATACGATCGTCGGCGCGGGCCAGGGCGGCGGCGAAGGCGGCCTCGATATCGCGAACGTGCTGAAGCCCGCGCTCGCGCGCGGCGAGCTGAGCCTGATCGGCGCGACGACGCTCAACGAATACCAGAAGTACATCGAGAAGGACGCCGCGCTCGAACGCCGCTTCCAGCCCGTGTTCGTGCCGGAGCCGAGCGTCGAGCAGACGATCGTGATCCTGCGCGGGCTGCGCGACAGCCTCGAGGCGCATCACCAGGTGACGTTCGCCGACGACGCGTTCGTCGCGGCCGCCGAGTTCGCCGACCGCTACATCACGTCGCGCTTCCTGCCCGACAAGGCGATCGACCTGATCGACCAGGCCGCCGCGCGCGTGCGGATCGGCGCGACGTCGCGTCCGGTCGACATTCAGGAAGGCGAAGCGCAGATCGCGCAACTGAAGCGCGAGCAGGACTATGCGACCTCGCGCAAGCGCTTCGACGAAGCGAAACAGTTCGAAGAGCAGATCAACGCGAAGCAGAAGGCCGTCGACGAGATGATGGAGGCGTGGCAGCGCAAGACCGGCTCGGAGACGCTCGAAGTGACCGTCGAATCGGTGGCCGAGGTCGTGTCGCGGCTGACCGGCATCCCCGTGTCCGACCTCACGCAGGAAGAACGCCAGAAGCTGCTGAAGATGGAAGAGCAGTTGCGCGAGCGCGTGGTCGGCCAGAGCGATGCGGTGATCGCCGTCAGCGATGCCGTGCGGCTGTCGCGCGCGGGGCTCGGCCAGACGCACCGGCCGATCGCGACGTTCCTGTTCCTCGGCCCGACGGGCGTCGGCAAGACCGAGCTCGCGAAGGCGCTGGCCGAGACCGTGTTCGGCGACGAGCAGGCGATCATCCGCATCGACATGTCGGAATACATGGAGCGCCACGCGGTCGCGCGGCTGATCGGCGCGCCGCCCGGCTACGTCGGCTACGACGAAGGCGGCCAGCTCACCGAGCGCGTGCGGCGCCGCCCGTACAGCGTGATCCTGCTCGACGAGATCGAGAAGGCGCACCCGGACGTCTACAACGTGCTGCTGCAGGTGTTCGACGACGGCCGCCTGACCGACGGCAAGGGCCGCGTGGTCGATTTCAGCAACACGATCATCATCGCGACCAGCAACCTCGGCGCGGCGATCATCATGGACAACCTCACGCAGCCGGAAGCCGCGCGCAAGACCGACAAGGCAATCCGCGACGAACTCATGCAGGTGCTGAAGGGGCATTTCCGGCCCGAGTTCCTGAACCGGATCGACGAGGTGATCGTCTTCCACGCGCTGTCGAAGGACGACATCCGCGCGATCGTGCGGATCCAGCTCGACCGTGTGGTGCGCACGGCCGCCGCGCAGGACATCACGCTCGTGATGGGCGACTCGCTCGTCGCGCACCTGACCGAAGCCGGCTACCAGCCGGAGTTCGGCGCGCGCGAGCTGAAGCGCCAGATCCGGCAGACCATCGAGACGCGACTCGCGAAAGAGATCCTCGCCGACCGGCTGAAGTCGGGCGACCGGTGCGAAGTCGACTACGACGAGGGCAGCGACGAAGTGAAGTTCAACAAGCTCGCCGCGCCCGAAGCGAAGGACACCAAGGCAGCAAAAGGCACGAAGGACGCGAAGCAGGACGCCGACGGCAAGCCTGAAGCGAACGGCAAGGCCGGCAAGGCTGCCAACGCAACCGGCGACGCGAAGCCGGACGACACGCCCGCCGACGCCCCGCCGCCCACGGCGAAGCCCGGCAAGAAGTCGTCCGGCGCGAAGAAGGACGCCCGCTAGAAAAACGCATGCCCCGCCACCCGGGGCACGCATGACCGGCTCCGTCCGCCGGACGGAGCCGCCCCACGCCGCGACACGGCGCAACCGAGCCGCCCGCACCGGGCCCGGCTATTGGAGATTCACATGACAAATCGACGCGAAGTGCCAGGCATCAGGAAATACGATGGGCCCGCCGGCGGTTGGGGCGCGCTTCGCGCGACAGCCGATGCGGTGCGCACGCAGATGGAAACCATCGAGGCGCCGATCGTGCTGATGCGGACCAACCAGCCCGACGGCTTCGACTGCCCCGGCTGCGCGTGGCCCGACAAGGAGCACAAGTCGACGTTCCAGTTCTGCGAGAACGGCGCGAAGGCCGTCACGTGGGAAGCGACGACCAAGCGCGTGACGCCCGAGTTCTTCGCGGCGAACACCGTGTCGTCGCTGCTGCGCATGTCGGACTACGAACTGGAGAACATGGGCCGGCTCACCCATCCGCTCGTCTACAACCGCGCGACCGACACGTTCCGCGCGATCGAATGGGACGACGCATTCGCGCGCATCGGCGAAGTGCTGCGCGCGCTGCCGCCCGAGCAGGTCGAGTTCTACACGTCGGGCCGCGCGTCGAACGAAGCCGCGTACCTGTACCAGCTGTTCGCGCGCGAGCTCGGCACCAACAACTTCCCCGACTGCTCGAACATGTGCCACGAGCCGACCAGCGTCGGCCTGCCGCAATCGATCGGCATCGGCAAGGGCACCGTGTCGCTGGAGGATTTCGACCACTGCGAGCTGATCATCTCGATCGGCCACAACCCCGGCACGAACCATCCGCGAATGATGGGCACGCTGCACGAGTGCGCGCGCCGCAACGTGCCGATCATCGTGTTCAACCCGCTGCGCGAACGCGCGCTCGAACGCTTCGCCGATCCGCAGGACATGATCGAGATGGCGTCGTTCGGCTCGACGCGAATCGCGTCGACGTACTACCAGGTCGATGCGGGCGGCGACGCGGCCGCGCTGAAGGGCATCATGAAGGCGCTGCTGCGGCTCGAGGCCGAGCAAGGCAACGTGCTCGACCGCGACTTCATCGCGCAGCACACCAGCGGCTTCGAGGCGTTCTCGGCCGATCTCGACGCCACGTCGTGGGACGACATCGAACGCGCGAGCGGCCTGAGCCAGGCGCAACTCGAACAGGTCGCGCTCGCGTATGCGAAGTCGAACGCGACGATCGTCACGTACGGGATGGGCGTCACGCAGCACAACAAGGGCACGGCCACCGTGCGCCTGATCGCCGACCTGCTGCTGATGCGCGGCAACATCGGCAAGCCCGGCGCCGGCGTGTGCCCGCTGCGCGGTCATTCGAACGTGCAGGGCAACCGCACGGTCGGCATCACCGAGAAGCCGTCGGCCGAATTCCTGAAGAAGATCGAGGACGTGTGCGGCTTCACGCCGCCCGCGCAGCACGGGCACGACGCCGTGCAGGCGATGCAGGCGATGATCGATGGCACCGCGAAGGCGCTGCTGTGCCTCGGCGGCAACTTCGCGGTCGCGCTGCCCGATCCGGAACAGTCGTTCCCGGCGATGGCGAAGCTCGACCTGAGCGTGCATCTCGGCACGAAGCTCAACCGTTCGCACCTGCTGGTCGGCAAGGAAACATTCATCCTGCCGGTGCTCGGCCGCACCGAGCTCGACATGCAGGCCACCGGCCGGCAGTCGATCACCGTCGAGGATTCGATGTCGATGGTCCATGCGTCGGCCGGCAAGCTCAAGCCCGCATCGGACCAGTTGCGCTCGGAGCCCGCGATCGTGGCCGGCATCGCACACGCGACGCTGCCGAACAGCAAGGTCGCATGGCTCGACCTGATCGCCGACTACGATCGCATCCGCGACCTGATCGACAAGACGGTATCCGGCTTCGAGGCGTTCAACGAGCGCATTCGCACGCCGGGCGGCTTCCGCCTGCCGCTGCCGCCCACCGAACGCGTGTGGCCGACGCCGACCGGCAAGGCGATGTTCTCGGTCTACAAGGGCGTGAAGGAGGACGCGGACGTGCTCGGCGCCGAACAGGTGCTGCGCCTGATCACGCTGCGCAGCCACGATCAGTACAACACGACGATCTACGGGCTCGACGATCGCTATCGCGGCGTGTTCGGGCGGCGCGACGTGCTGTTCATGAACGCGGCCGATCTCGAGAAGTACGGGCTCGAACACGGCGACCTCGTCGACATCGAGACCGTCACCGCGTCGGGCCGTACGCTGCGCCTCGAGAAGATCACCGCGATCGAGTACGACATCGCGCCGGGCTCGGTCGGGGCGTACTACCCGGAAGCGAACGTGCTCGTGCCGCTCGACTACATCGACAAGGAAAGCGGCACGCCGTCGTACAAGTCGGTGCCGGTGCGCGTCGTGCGCTCCGCCGTCGTGTGATGCCGCGGCAGGCGCGCGCCACGTAGCCCGCTGCGTGCCTGCCCGACTCCCGCCACCGCTCGCCGCCGCGGCGCGAGCGACGCGGCGGCCCCTTCTTCATCGTGCCGCCGTCGGCGGCATCGTCGCGCCCGTCTGCCGGCGCCGATACGCGCTGTCGCGCGTCGCGAGCCAGTAGTACAGCGGCGACGTCAGCAGCAGGCCCACGAGCCACGACAGGTCCGCGCCGCCCAGATGGGCGGGAATCGGGCCGGCGTACATCGGCGTGTTCATGAACGGAATCTGCACGACGATGCCGATCGCATACGCGAGCAGCGCCTGCGGATTGAAGCGGCCGTAGATCCCGCCGTCCGCCATGAAGATCGACTGGATGTCGTACTTGCCCTTGTGGATCACGTAGAAGTCGATCAGGTTGATTGCCGTCCACGGCACCAGCACGACCAGCAGCGCGAGCACGAGATCGACGAGGTTGCCGACGAAGTTCGTCGACGCGCCGATCGCCGCATAGCAGCAGGCGACGAAGATCGCGACCGACACCACCGCGCGCGTCTTCGCGGTCGGAATCCACTTGTATGCGAACGTCTGTACCGACGTGATCACCGCGAGCACCGCGCCGTACAGGTTCAGCGCGTTGTGGCTGATCACGCTCAGCAGGAACAGCACCAGCATCAACGGGCCGAGCGGGCCGGTCGCCTGCTTGACCGCATCCATCGTGTCCGCGCCGGCCGGCACCGCGAGCACCGCGACCGCGCCGAAGACGAACGCGAGCGTCGAGCCGATCGTGCAGCCGAGATAGGTTGCCCAGAACGTCGACGCGACGCCGACGTCTTCCGGCAGATAGCGCGAATAGTCCGACACGTACGGCGCGAACGCGATCTGCCACAGCGCCGACAGCGATACCGTCGCGAGCCAGCCCGCGAAGTCGAAGCCGCCGCGCGTCAGGAAATCGGCGGTGCTCACGTGCGACAGGATCATCCAGAAGCCGACGGCGATGCCGATGCCGAGCACCCATGTACCGATCCGGTTCAGGATGTGGATGAACCGGTAGCCGACGATCCCGATCAGCCCGGAGCCTACCGCGCCGATCACGATGCCGACGGGAACCGGCACCGACGACGCGATGCCGTGCACCGACTTGCCCGCCAGCACGATGTTCGACGCGAAAAAGCCGACGTACATCACGGCCGCGATCACCGTGACGAGCAGCGCGCCCCACGAGCCGAACTGCGCGCGGCTCTGGATCATCTGCGGAATCCCCATCTGCGGCCCCTGCGCCGAATGCAGCGCCATCAGCACGCCGCCGACCGCCTGGCCGACGACGATCGCGACGATGCCCCACATCAGGTTCAGGTGGAACATCTGCACGCCGAGCGCGCCGGTCACGATCGGCAGCGGCGCGATGTTGCCGCCGAACCAGAGCGTGAACAGGTCGCGCACCTTGCCGTGGCGTTCCGAGGGCGGCACATAGCCGATCGTGTGCTTTTCTATCATCGGGGACGCATTGCGTTCCGCGTTCGTCATGGTGATGTCTCCAGTCCTGCGCGGCGATGCGCGCGTGCCGTGTGCGCCGGCGCGCGTCGGGGGGCGCGCCGGCAATCGGTCCGGATACGCGAGCGCCGCCGCGCTGCATGCACGCGGCGGCGCCCAACGAAGCGTCGCGTGCGCCGCCAGGCGGGGACGGATGACGTGTCCCGCCGGCACCCACGCGGCCTCGTCGCGATCCAGGCTGGAGACGATGGTGCGCCATGCGCATCGGGACCGGAAAATACTAAAAATATTTCCGCGACATACGAAAAAGCTCTGCAGCGGAAATTTCGGCGCCGAACGACTTCAGGTAAGGTGCTACGCGAATCCAACAGCATGCGCCCGCGGCGGCACGCCGGGGCCGGGCATCAGGGGTGCTTGTGGCTCACTACACTTTGCGGCAACTGAAATACTTCGTCACGACGGTCGAATCCGGCAGCGTCGCCGAGGCATCGCGTCAGCTCTTCATCGCGCAACCGTCGATTTCCAGCGCGATCAAAGGGCTGGAAGAGAGCTTCGGCGTGAAACTGTTCATTCGCCACCACGCGCAGGGCGTGTCGCTGACGCCGAGCGGCACGCGCTTCTACCGGAAAGCGCAGGAACTGCTGCGCATCGCGCACGAGTTCGAACAGAACGCGCTCGCCGACAACGACGTGATCACCGGGCAGATCGACATCGGCTGCTTCGAGACGGTCGCGCCGCTCTATCTGCCGCAACTGATCGCGGGTTTCCGCGAGCGCTACCCGGGCGTGAACATCCGGCTGCGCGACGGCGACCAGCAGGAACTCGTGCAGGGGCTGACGTCCGGCACGTTCGATCTCGCACTGATGTACGACCACGATCTCGACGGCACGATCGAAACCGAGCCGCTGATGCCGCCGCAGCAGCCGTACGTGCTGCTGCCGGAGCACCACCGGTTCGCGGGCCAGACGCACGTGTCGCTGCGCGACCTGTGCATCGAGCCGATGATCCTGCTCGACGTGCAGCCGAGCCGCACGTATTTCGTCAGCCTGTTTCACGAGCTCGGGCTCACGCCGAACATCGTGTTCGGCTCGCCGTCGATCGAGATGGTGCGCGGGATGGTCGGCCGCGGCTTCGGTTTCTCGCTGCTCGTCACGCGCCCGCATTCCGACTATACGTACGACGGCCAGCGCGTCGTGACGATCGGCCTCAGCGAAACGGTCAGCCCGTCCGGGCTCGTGAGCGCACGGCTGAAGCGCGGTCAGCTCACGAAACAGGCGCAGTCGTTCGTCGATTTCTGCCGCGAGCGGCTCGCGCAGATCGTCGCGCAATCGGCGCAATCGCCGCCATCGGCTCGATAGCGGCGGCAAGGTCGACGATCGGGAACGGGACGAGGACGATCACGCGCGCCGCCGGGGGCGACGCATGCGTGCCGGCCGCCCGTTCAGGCGGCGGACGAGAGATACGCGACCAGACGGCCCAGCATCGCGTCGCATCCATGCAGTTGTTCGAGCGTGACGAACTCGTCGGGCTTGTGTCCCTGATCCATGCTGCCCGGCCCGCACACCACGGTTGGAATGCCGGCCTGCCCGAACAACCCGCCCTCGGTGCCGAACGCCACCGTGCCGAACGCGTCGGACCCGCTCAGCAGCGCGAGCAGGCGCGCGGCCTCGCTGTCCGGCGCGGTCGCCAGCCCCGGATACGCGCCGAGCGACTGCAGCCGGATGTCGGTATCGGGCTGCACCGCGCGCATCCTCGGCAACAGTTCGGATTCCGCATAGTCCTGCAGCGTTCTCGGCACGTCGTGCGCATCGAAATCCGGCAGCGCACGCACCTCGAAATCGAATTCGCATTCGGCCGGCACGATGTTCAGCGCGCGGCCGCCCTTGATCAGCCCCGTCTGCACGGTCGAGAACGGCGGATCGAAGCGGCCGTCGTGCCGTTCCGGCCGCGCGAGCGCCGCGCCGATCTCGCCGAGCCGGCCGATCAGCTTCGCCGCATAGTCGATCGCGTTGACGCCCGACGGCGCGTAGGCCGAGTGACACGCGGCGCCCTTCACGTGGCAGCGCATCGCGAGCTTGCCCTTGTGACCGAGCACCGGCTTCAGTTCGGTCGGCTCGCCGATCAGGCACATCCGCGGACGATGTTCGCGCGCGGCGAGTCGTTCAAGCATCGGCCGCACACCGAGACAGCCGACTTCCTCGTCATACGAGAACGCGAGATGCACCGGCAGGCTCAGCGGCCGCGCGACGAACGCCGGAACGGCCGCGAGCACCGACGCGATGAAGCCCTTCATGTCGGCCGCGCCGCGGCCGTACAGCCGGCCGTCGCGCTCGGTCAGCCGGAACGGCTCGACCGTCCACGCCTGCCCGTCGACCGGCACCACGTCGGTGTGGCCCGACAGCGCGACGCCGCCGCGATCGCGCGGGCCGATCGTCGCATACAGGCTCGCCTTCGTGCGTTCCGCGTTGTAGAACAGTTCGCTCGGCACACCGAACCCAGCGAGATAGTCGTGGATGAAGCCGATCATCTCGAGATTCGAATCGCGGCTGACCGTCGCGAAGCCGATCAGCCGTTCGAGCAACGCGCGGCTCGACGGATCACTCATCGCCCGGCACTCCGTAGCTCGGCGCGGCGGTCGGGTTCAGCGCGCGCGTCTGGTAGTCCTGCATCTGCGGTCGATACGCGCGCCACAGCGCATCGAGCTGCCCGATCGGATCGGCGTCGGCCCAGTCGACGCGCAGGTCGACGATCGGCCAGGTCACGTCGCCGGCCACCTTCAACGCGGCCGAATGCACCGGGCCGGCCTCGCCGCCGGCCGCCATGGCCGCGTGCATCGCGGCCAGCAGCCTGTCGGCGAGCAGGCCGGACGCCTGCTCGAAGGCCCGCACCATCGCGTCGATCACGGCCGGCGCGGCCAGCAGGTTGCCGGCCGCCACGCATTGTTCGCCCTGCACCGCGTGATGCGTGCCGAGCGCCTCCTTGCCGGTGAAGCATGCCGTCTGCCCCTGCCCGTCGATCGCCGTGACCTGCCTGTACTGGCTCCAGCCGTTCGCGCTCAACGCGCGGTCGAGCGCCGCGGCAGGCGCGAGCAGGTCGTGTTCGATCAGGTCGAGAACCTGAGGTCCGAGCGCCGGCAGCGTGATGTTCTGCGTCGCGACGGCGCCGACGCCCGCGCGCACCCACGGGCAGCGCGCGCCCACCGCGATGCTCGACGAGCTGATCGCGATCCCGAGCTGGCCCGTCTCCGGGCAGCGCCCGACGATGGAGAAAGTCATGTCGCCCCCTATGCGCGGCTCGGCTGCCAGTTGTCGGGAATCACCGCGATCACGTCGATTTCCATCAGCCACTGCGGCTGCCCGAGCGCGGAGACGACGAGCCCCGTCGAGATCGGGTAGACGCCTTTCAGCCACTTGCCGACTTCCCGGTACACGGGTTCGCGATAACGCGGATCGATCAGGTAGGTCGTCGTCTTCACGACATGCGTGATGTCGCTGCCGGCTTCCTCGAGCAACTGCTTGACGTTCTTCATCGCCTGCTCGGCCTGCGCGCGCGCGTCGCCGAGGCCGATCAGGTTGCCGTCGAAATCGGTGCCGACCTGACCGCGCACGTAGACGGTGTTGCCGGCCCGCACGGCCTGGCACAGGTCGTTGTCGAGCGTCTGGTTCGGATAGGTATCCTTCGTGTTGAACATCCGGATACGCGTATGGGTAGGCTGGCTCATCGAGGTCCTTCGAGTGTCGGTGGGGTCGCCCGCCGCGCCGGAAGCCGTCGCGACGCGGCTGGATGGGTCTGTTCGTCAGGCGATCAGTTCGCCGCTTCGGCGAGCAGGAGCGTGTCGGGCCGCGCCGCTTGCGGGGCCGCGCGGCGCTGCGACGCGTCGTGATACGCGAGGTACTTGCGCTGCGTGACGATGTGATCGGCGATGTGTTTCGCGTCGTGCCACACGCCCCAGATGAAGCTGGAGCCGCGTCGCGACAGCCACGGCAGCCCGAGGAAATAGATGCCCGGCTCCTTCGACACGCCGCGCTGGTGCTGCGGCTTGCCGTTCGGCCCGAACGCGTCGACGTTCAGCCAGCCGTAGTCCACCGCGTAGCCCGTGGCCCAGACGATCGACGTGATGCCTGCGCCGGCGAGATCGAGCGTGAGGATCGGATGCGTCACGCAGTCGGGATCCGGCAGGATGCGCCGTGCGTCCGGCTCTTCCGGCAAGTCGAGGCCGTTGCGGGCCGCATACGCGTCGGCCGCGTCGAGCAGCGACAGGTAGTTCTCGTCGCCGCGCGCGAGATGGGACGCGAGATCGCGTTCGAACACGGCCACGCCGCCGTCGAACGACTTCGTCAGCCCGACCAGCGTCACGCCCTGGTTCGCGAGCGCGCGGAAATCGACCGTATGGCCGCCGCGTGCACCGCTCACCGCGATCGTCACGTGTTCGCGGCCGGGTGTCGCGACTTCCTTGTCCCATTCGCCGAGCACGCCGAGCCACCAGCAGAAGTCGCGGCCGCGATATGCACGCGGCGGGCGATCGTGCGGCCCGACCGACAGGTAAACCTGCCGGCCCGCACGCTGCAGCTCGTCGGCGATCTGCACGCCCGACGAACCCGCGCCGACCACCAGCACCGCGCCGGCCGGAAGCTGGCCCGGGTTGCGATAGTCGGCGGAGTGAATCTGCACGACGCGCGCGTCGTCCGGCGCGATCGGCGGAATCACCGGACGCTGGAACGGCCCCGTCGCGACCACCACGCGGTTCGCCTCGATCGTGCCGTCGGACGTCTCGACGACGAAGCCCGGCTTGCCCGTGTTGCGCACCACGTTCTTCACTTCGACGCCGGTGCGGATCGGCGCATCGAACTTGCGCGCATACGCTTCGAAGTAGTCCGCGACCTGGTCCTTCGATGCGAACGCGTCGGGATCGAGACCGTCGAATTCGAGGCCCGGGAACCGGTCGTGCCAGGCGGGGCCGTTCGCGACCAGCGAATCCCAGCGCCCGGTGCGCCAGCGTTCGGCGATACGGTCGCGCTCCAGCACGAGGTGGGGCACGCCCAGCTTGCCCAGATGCTCGCTCATGGCCACGCCGGCCTGCCCGGCGCCGACGACGAGCGTATCGATTGCGGTTGTTTCGACTGCCACGGCTGTCTCCTTCTGAAGTGCGGCTCATGCGACGCGCGTGGTCGCGTGAGCGGGAATGGAGACATTCTGCTGACAGGCTGCGTGGGGCGAAACGAGGTTTTTTGTTGGTGTTGACGAGCAAAAAGCTGGGGCGTGGGCCGGTGGCGGGCGACGTGCGTGCACGCAGTCCGAAGCGGCATGCCGGCAGGGAGCCGTCCGACACCCACGTATCGGAGCCGAAAAAACGGATGCGTCGACGCGAGCGACTCGATAGTCGGCACCATCGAACGATATGTCGCCGGCGCCCGCGCGCATCGCGGGCGCCGGTTTGCACGGACGGTGCCGACTACACGTCGGTCCAGGCGTCGGTGCCCTTTTGATACTGCATCACGCCGCCGTGGATCCGCACCCGCAGGTTGCCGTCCGGCACCTGCACCCAGTCGATCATGTCGAGGCTCATCATCAACGCGACGAAGAAATCCTGCACCTTTTGCGACGTGCTGGCCTGCCAGAGGTCGATGCGCCCGACGCACGCTCGCATGTCGCCGCTTTGCTGCATGATCGTCTCGACCTGCCCGGCGACATCCGCGGCCGTGTCGTAGACGTTCGTGCCGCCGTCTCCGACGATAGACAGATGGATCCCGCGCACCAGTGTCGGCTGGCCCGGCGTCTGCTCGACGAGCGCGATGCAGCTCGTCATCGCGCCGAAATCGATCTCCGTCGCATCGCCCCATTTGCGCTCGCCAACCCGCAGCGGCGCGGGACCGTGTACGTTCTCAATGATGTAGGACATGGGTTCCCCTCATGACTGGACAGGACTGCCGGTAGCAGGCCGCGACGCGTTCAACCGGAACGTGCGTCGTGCCCGCCGCTCACATCCCGCATCGGCCCGGACGGTCCGGCGGGTCGTGTCGATCGATACGGTGTCGCTGCACGCACGGCAGGCGATCGCCCCGCGGTTCACACGACGCGATTGCCCGCGACGTTCGTCATCGGCGCCGCGCGCTGCGTGCGCCAGGTGCGCTACGTGCCCTTCTTGTCCAGCAACGCCTGATACTTCTGCAGGCTCTCGTCGATCCTGTCGAGCGCGACGCTCGCGGCCTCGCCTTCGATCGCCTCCGCGGCGCCCGCGACGACCGCCGCGGTCGCGACAAACAGGTCCGTCAACAGCAGACCCACCGCATCCATCGCCATGCCTTTCACGTCCTCGTCGATGGTCTTCTGCGCCAGATCCTTCATCAGCACGCTCTTGCCCGCGATCGCCAGCGACGTCGACGCTTCGAAGTAGTTGGCCGCGGCCTGCGCGACCATGCCGCCTGCCTGCGTGATCATCATGTTCGGGCCGACGGATATCTGCGTCGTCGCGTAGGACGCCGCCTCCGCGTTGATCGCCTGCACGGTCTTCAGCGCCGACGGGGCGCCCCCGGTCGCACCCGCGATCTGGTCCGGCGCCTTCAGCGCATCGGTGAACCTGCGCAGCCGGTTGATCGGCCATGCACGCTTGCCGGCTGCCGAAGCAGCGGCGTGCGGCGCGGCATCGGCCTGCGTCGTCGCTTCGGCTGCGGCGTTAGCGACGTCATCCGGCGCTTGCGTCGCGCCTGTTCCGCGTCCATCCAAAAGACCTTTCATGTTCATGACTTAGGTGTCCAGATAGTCGTCGCGTCCTAATGCGTGGGGCCCGTCTGCGGCCCGGCCGCCGCGGGCAGCGCCGCGCCGCCCGATGGCGGCTTCGGCGACGCCTCGACGGACAGGATCATGGCCACCGCCTTCGACACGACGGCGTTCGAAATCTGGTTCAGCGCCGCCTGCTGCTGCGTCATGTTCTGCGCCGAGATGCCGACGGCCTGGCTGAACATCTGGTAAAGCATGCCCAGCGCCTGGGCCGGCGATCCCGCGACGACGTTCACGTTGGTCTGCGTCAGCGCGTCGGTAATCTGCTCATTGACTTTGTCTGCCACGAGGCCTCCTCGGATCTCGGCTCCGGCATGCGATTGAAGGAACGGGCGGGCCGGCAGGCCATCGACGCCGTGCATGCAGTCAGGAACGCTGGCTGCCAGCATTCGTGAACGCGCTCACGCGAGTTCCTCGCGCAACTTCTTGCGCAACAGCTCGACGCGCTTTCTGGCAAGCGGCTCGTTGATCCCGAGCGTCGCGGCGATGTGCAGATAAGGCCGGTCCTCCTCGAACTTCAGCGTGAACAGCATTTGCTGCTGCGGGGAGAGCATCGACAGCGCCTGCTCGAGGCGCAGCAGCTGTTGTCGAAGCAGCAGTTGCTGCTCCACCGCCGGCGCGTGGCCGGCCAGCTCGACGGCGTGATCGTCGTCCCAGGCCGGGTCGAATTCGAGCATGCCGCTTTCGCGCAGACGGCGGCGCGCGCCATCGAGGAATGCGTGATTCAGCGCCAGAAAGAGAAAGCCCGCGAGGTTGCGAACGCGTTCGGGCGAGCGCTGCAGGTAAATGTGGACCTTGAGTGCGGTATCGGAAAGCAGTTCGTCCGCACGGTGAATATCGCCCTTGCACAACAGGCGCGCGCGGCGCCGCAATTTCCCCTGCATTTCCCGCCACGTGCGATCGAGCTGCTGCGCCGAAGACTCGGGCGTCGGGGCAGCGTGCTGGTTCGAGGTTGTCATCCCGTGTCTTCCTTTTTTTATGGAAAACACAGAATCGATTCGACACCGGGAATGGCGCTGTTACCCGCGTAACACCGATATAACGATAATCGGTTTCGGTAAATTTTCTTGATTATTATGAACGGAAATTTTAATTCACCGGCATAGCCCGATCCGTCGTTTCAGATACGCCGCCGGGCCTGACCGAATAACGGCATTGCGATGAAAAAGAACGACTACCGCCGCGATGCGTCCGTGCGTCGGCATGCTGCTTTCCATGTCGGTCGATCCAGCGCGCTTGCCACCGAAGTGCCGCCCTGTCCGGACTGCCTGCCGATTATTTCAATTCTTTCGTTATTCATTTTTCACGTAATGCCGAAGGCAGCGTTTTTCGCTAGGTGGCCGCATCGTCAAACAACCTCGCGCGGAAAACATGCCTGCCCTTGCTGACGCTCAAACGCTGCGCAATATACCGATACTGACCGATCTCCCGGACAGTCTCCTCGCCCATATCGAGCGGCACGTCACGCCCTGGCCTGAACACGGCAATCGCCTGTTGTTCTTCAAGGGCGATCCGGAGGATTTCATCGCGTTCGTGCGCCATGGCCGCGTCTACAAGACGCTGCACGAACCCGGCGGCCGCGAGATCATTCTCGGCCACGCCATACCGGGCGACCTCATCGGCGAAAACACGCTGATTCGCGCGCACCGGCGCAGCTTCACCGCCCAGTTGAGTGCCGACTGCCGCGTCTTGCTGCTGCATCGCCAGCACTTCGCGCCGCTGCAGGCCAACGCGGAATTCATGGCGCGCGTCCACGACCAGCTGTGCCGGCACATTCATCAGTTGAGCGACTTCGTCGAGTCGGCGTGCCTGTACCGGCTCGAAGCACGGCTCGCGCGCCATCTGCTGAACCGCATGCAAGGGAATGATCTCGAGGTGCCGCTGCCGGAGAGCCAGAGCATCCTCGCCGCGATGCTCAACGTCAGCCGGCCGCGGCTGAACAGCAGCCTGCAGAAGATGCAGCGCGACGGCCTGATCCGGCTACACGAACACGGCGTGACGATCGAGAAACCGGAGCGGCTCCGGACCATCGCCGACGCCAATTGACACCCGCCCCGGCAAGCGCATGCGTCATGCAGCGCCGCCGTGCGGGCAGGTGGCGCGCGCCGGGTTGCGCGGCGCGCCGTAACGGTCAGCCGCAGGTCAGCCGCGCCCGTGGCCGATGGCGTTCATCAACTGCGCGACGGCGGCCAGTTGCGATACGAAGTTGTCGTTCGCCGACCGCGCCGCGCTGGCCAGCGCCACCGGCGAGCCGGCATAGAGCTGCATGATGCCGACGGTCGTGGCGGCAAGATTGGACGCCGCCTGGTTCGCCTGCATCTGCACCGCGTTGTGAAGCAGGATCGCGGACGCATGGCTGTTCGACTGCATGAGCGTGCCCAAGGCCACGGCGGGCGCTTCGCCCACCACCTTGACGTTGGCTTGCGTGACTGCATCGGTCATCGCAGGGGAAACCTGTTCCGGCATGTCGTTGCTCCTGGTGTGCGCGCCGCCGAGGCGCAATCATGGCGAAGGCGTCAGTCGGTCGGTCGGCGCCGTCGATGCGCGGCAGGGCGCCCCGCCGCCACGGGCGTCGACACGACGTCGGGCGCCGGGCGGCAGCCACCGCGGGGCCGCCGCCCGGCGCCGACGCCGGCTTACGCGTCAGGCCAGCGCCTGGCCGAGCGCGAGCACGTCGGCCAGTACGGACAGCACGCCGTTCGAGCCGATTTCCGTCGCGGCGGCGCCGGCGCTCGCCGGCCCGAGCGTGTACAGCTGCATCGTGCCCACGTTCGTCGAGGTCGGCAGTTGCACCGCGGACTGCGACTGCTGCTGCACGGCGTTCTCGAACAGCACGCTGAGCGAATGGCTCTGGGCCTGGTACAGCGAGCCCGTTGCCATCGCAGGCGCTTCGCCGACCACCTTGACGTTGGTCTGCGTGACCGCGTCGGTGATCGCGGCGTTGACCGTACAAGTCTTGCAGGGGTCCTTCTGGTCGTTTGCGTCATTCGGCATCGTATTTCTCCTGGTTCGCGAACGGGCACCGCATCGAATCGGCTCCGCCCGCTCTGTCGTTTGCTCCGGAACACCGCACGGCACCGTGGGTCAGGCACCGGCGGTCATGCTGCGACTCCGCGGCGCGGCGGCGGTATCGGCGGCGCGTGCCGCCTGCGCCGCCGCTCGACCGCGGCGCTGCGATGAGGCCTTACTGCTTGGTCACTGCCTTCCCGATCGCGATCACGTCGGCCAGAATGGAAATGATCCCGTTCGCGCCGATCTCCGTGGCGGCCGCGCCCGCGCTTTCCGGCCCGATCGTGTAGAGCTGCATCGTCCCCACGTTCGTCGACGTTTGCGACTGGATCGCGGCCTGCGACTGCTGCTGCACCGCGTTCTCGAACAGGATGCTGAGCGAGTGGCTCTGGGCCTGGTACAGCGAGCCCATCGCCATTGCCGGCGCTTCCGCGACCACCTTGACGTTGACCTGTGTGACCGCATCGGTAATCGCGGGATTGACCTGGCACACTTGACACGTATCAGCCATTTGTAGCTCCTTGGTTCACGTAGTTGAGAGGTCGCACATGGGGCCGGCCGGTTCCGCGTTCGGCCGCATGACCCGCGTGCTACTCCATGGACGCTGGGCCGGGCGTATCGTGAACGGCGGCGGCGGGTTCGGACGGTTCGGCCGGATCGGCGCCGATGGTTCGCAACCTGTCCTCCATCGCGTCGAGCCTGACGGCGAGCCGTTCGGCAAGCCGTTCGGCGAGCGCATCACCGTATTGGCGGAAGCAGGTTTCGATTTCCTGCCGGATCAGGCCCGTCAGCTGTTCCCCGATCATCGTCAGCGCCTCGCGCGTGCTGTCCTGGATCTCCGCCGCGCCGGCCCGCGCGTCGTCACCCGGCGCGTGCGCGTCGAGTACGCCCGACACCTTCTGCTGTTCCGATGCCAGCATGCCGAGGGTCGTCTCGTTCTGCGTGTCGATCGTCTGCAGGATGCCGCGCATCTTCTCGTACGCCTTTTGCTGGTTGAGCTGCAGAAAATGCTTGATCTGTTCGCGCGCTTCGCGCCGGGTTTTCAACTGCGGCAAGGGTGGCTTCGCGGCGCTCGCCTGCGTGGCCGGGCCAGCGGCGGGCGCCGACGGGTTCCCCTGCCCGCTCGACAGCCGCGCGAGCAATGCCTGTTCATCGCCCGGCTCGAGCGACCGGCCCAGGCGCTTCTCCGCGATCTGGCGCAGCAGGGGGGCGAGTGTGTCGTTGCTCATGGCTCATACCTCCTCGAGATTCGCCCGCGGCGCGGGTGCGTGAGGTTCCGGTTCGGATGGGCGCCGCGCGACGACGGGCTGGTCGGTATGCTGCAAGGGATATCGCATGGGGTTCTCCGGGAAAGGGATGTGCGACGGCCCGGCCGGAAATTTCGGCGGGACTGTTGCAGGGACGAACCGTGCGAGGGGGCTGTGAAGTCGGTCGGCACCGCGGGCGAGCGGCGTGCGCGAGGATTCCGAGGTCGCCGGTGTCCGGACGCGCGAGAAGGCGCGCATTGGTCGAACTACATGCCGTTCGAGCGGGCGGGCAGCACACGCGCGGCCGCGACTGTTCCCGACAATTCTTTCAAGTATCAGGAACCCAAATCAGTCCATCCGCCCCCTTAGCGACATTGAACGAACACCTTTGGTACGCACATGCGCGTTGCGGCGGGCGATCGGCGGGCGGCTGCACCCGATCGCTGGCATGCTTCTTTACGCGGAATGATGTTTTTTTCTGGTATCGACGAGCCGAGATCGGGCGGTTTGGGGATGGTGCCAAGCATGCGCGCACGCTGATCCGACGGAGCGCCATTTTCAGTAGCGCTGCGGTACGCGACCGAGTACGCAGAGAGTAACCATCGCGGGCCGACTTGCCGCTACGTCGACGAAACCCGCAACGAAGGCAATCTCGACTCAATGCCCGCCGTTGATTTCCGTATCCTCGAAGGCCAGATGCTCGAAATAGCTTCCCGTGAAGTCGACGTCGAGCCCCTTGAGGCCGTGAGCTTCAATCGTGGTGCCGGTACAGTTCAGTACCTGCACCGAATGCCACGTGTTGCCGTCGAACCTGACACCGTTCCACTTGCATCCGAGAAATTTCACGTCGTTGAAAGCGCTGCCCTGAAAAGCAGCGTCGTTGAAGCTGCAATCAACGAATGTGCATCCGGAAATCGCAATCTCCGCAAAATCGCAACCGGTGAACGTGCACGCCGAGAACCGGCAACCCGTCCAGCCGGCCTGCCGGAATGACGTTCCGGTGAAACTGCTGCCGCTGAAACTGCTACCGACAAATTGCGCGAGACCCAGATCGAGGCCGGCATAGGCAGAGCTGTCCGCCTGACCAGACAGTCCCGCAGGCATGCCGCCCACGCCCTTGCGCCACTGATCGTGCTTGTGGATTATTTCGGCACTGCTCATTGGCCTGCGTCCCGGTGCGCGGGAGCAGCCGGATTGCGCTCATCCTTGCCCGACGGTTGCTCATCACCATCGTCGTCGGATGTTGCCGAATCTCGGCTGGCGAACCATGCGACCAGACCACCCAACGCAAGCAGCGGACCGAGAAACAGGAAGTTCTCGATCGCGAAATCGCTTACATCGTGCGAACCGTAGCTACCTCCGCTGATCTGCGCCACGGCCCCCATTGTTGCAATCGCGCCCCAGGCAGCCAGGATCAGCCCTCCGACACACACCGTAGCGGCAATCGTCGATTTACGCATCTCTGCTCCGTCAAGCGTTCTCGGAAGGGTTGCCGACGCTGACCTGAGGCAGCTTCGCGAATCCAAGGTGATTGGCTTCGTTCCACCACGTCCACGTCACGTCCGCCGGCGATACGTCCAGATGCATGGCCCGTGGGTCGGGGAACGCATCACCCTGCAACACGTAGGCCTGGCGATACCACTGATTGAACGTGGCCGCCCGATGATGATCGTCTGCCACACCGGCCTGCCAGATGCCCGTCACCGGGCACGTGCGTGTGCCGCGACACCGGATGGCCGGGTCGGGAAATTCGGCGACGCGCGCAATACCCTGCGTCACACGCGGATGCGATTCCACCGGCTGCACAGGCATCGGAATCGCATCCCCGACATAGTGGAAGAAGATCCGACCGTCCTCGGGCATCAAACCGGGGCGGCTCCGATCGAACAGTTCCTCGTTCCGGTAATGCATCGGTACCTGAGCCGCATTCCATGCGAAATGGCGTTCGGTGGTCGGATATTTCAGTTGAGCGAGCCAGTAACCACCGACAGGAGCGGCCGTCGTTTCCGCCTGTGGAGGAACGGCGACCTGCGGCCTCTCCGGCAGCATATAGCCGTCGGGCACATAGGCGCGCCCCGTACGCAGAGACGCGGGATGCGCCGCGGGTTTGACCGGCGACACCGGCATGGACGTCACCGCCTTCGCCGCGTCGATCAACATCTCCTTGTTGCCATCCCACTTGGGCAGCTTGGTGGGCGGTAGCGGCACGACCTTGTCCAGATTCGGCAGACGCAGGTCGGGGTCGCGCTCGAGACGATCGGCAAGGACACTGTAGCGCTCGGCACGGGCACGATCCTTCACATTGCCGACCACGGGATCGCCGTCGTCAAACGCACCGAACAGATACGCCGCGCTCTTGGCACTCCCGTATTTCACGCCTTCATGCAGAACCTTGAGGGCTTGCGCGTTGTCTTCACCGAGCGATTTATCGGAACCGACGAGCGTTGTTCCGAGAGCATATGCTGCATCTCCATTACCTTGAGCGAAACCGCATTCAAGCATTTTGAGTGCAACCTTTCGATTTCCCCAGAAGCCCGACTTCGGGTCGTCGTAGACTGCGTCAAGCTTGCTACCCAAATAAGCCATGGCGCTCGGGCTGCCTTTGTCCGCAGCAAGTTGCCAGAATGCGAACGCACGGCTGGAATCCTGCTTTACCCCAACCCCGTTCATGTAATAAGTCCCCATCAGATCGTAGGCAGCAGGAATACCCAGTTTCATCGCCTGCTCGGTGATCTGCACGGCACGCTCACTGTTGCGGTCGACACCCAGCCCCTGAGCATAGGCATTTGCAAGGTTCAGCATGGCTTTCCAGTGCTTGCGCTCGGCAGCCTTGGTCCACAGCGCGACGGCACCCGCATAATCACGCTGGTTTGGCCACAGCAACGCGCTCGTCATTTTCATCGCCTGCTGATTCCAGCGATCGGCCTCCGGATCAACAGGCGGAACCACGGCAGCTTCGTGCACGCAATCAAACGATTCGCGATGTGGATTGAAAGCGTCGAGCGACATATTTCGCGGCAGGGAATCGTTCATCGAGCAGGCCGTACATGCAAAAAACAAAGAAAGAGAAAACGCGCCCGCCAGGCGCAAACGCTTGGACGTTGTAGAACTCATCAAAACTCGCATGATTGGGACGCGCATTAAGCCAGCCGAACGCTTGACGTGCGCTCGTCTTGGAACGCCATCAGGAAGCCCGACAGATCCAGACCTCTCTTTCTTTGCATGACGTTCGAATCCATGAGCTTCTGCCACTTCATGAATGTTTCCTTGATTGCATCGGGACTACCGTCGCCACCATCATGTTTGCCGCCGGTATGAAGCTTCCAAACCCGCTTACGCAAATCGGTACTCTTGGCACGATCATCACTGCCCACATTGATCTCCGCATCAACCGCCATGCTCCGTAAATTCAGGTTGGCGCTACCGAGCGTGAAGAAACTATCGTCTATCAGCAGCAACTTGCTGTGGATATAGATTTCTCTGTACCGGGCCGCAATCAACTGTGCCGACAGCGGCAGCATCGGCGCTCGGTCCGGATCGGGCAATTCGCCCTTGGCTTGCTGCTTCTTCACATATTCATCCCAATCAGCCTGCTGCTTCGCCGTCTCGGTATTCAACTTGGAATTGCGCCAATTGCGGTCGAAGGCCCACAGGCTACCCACCAGCGTGCGAATGCCCATTTGATCGAGCGATTTAGCAAGAGACGCCTTATCGCCAAGGTCCTTGGCGCTTTGCGCCGCGGGCGAAAGCGGTGCCGGGTAAAGATCGGGATCGATTCTCCCGCCGCTCGCCTTCTGCCGCTTGACATAGGCGTCCCACTCCGTTTGCTGCCGCCGGTTGCGGGCGAGCTCATCCTCGACTGCCTTGTCCTGATTAGGCATGGAGGTACCGTGCCCCAGAACCTTAACCGTATCGTGCGTACGCGGCACCATTTGTATCCGCTCGGGTGTCGGAATGACAACCATCACGTGCAGGTTCGGTATGTCCGACGGCTTCCGTCCGGCTGACTGGCTGCACGCAAGGAACTCGGTTCGCCACTCCTTCAGCTTATTCGGCCATTCCGTATATTGAAAATACTGATTCTCGACGTAGATATAGCTTCTTGCAAAGGACGTCGCCTGCTCGTACAACGCCTTGATGGATTTGTCCTTTTCTTCGGGCTGCGTTCGGACGACTTGCGCCCGTTGACACGGCGTACCGAGATTCCGCGTCAGGCCCGCCGGTACTTTTTTGAAATCGTGCGTTCTCGAGATATTCGCACCCTTGCCCTTGGCGCGATTCCACGCGTCGGTGAAGTTCTTGCTCACCGCCACCAACGCTTCACCTCTAATACGGCTAGCGTAATCCTGGAAAGGCTTCAGACCCGGTTGAGCGTCGTTCGCCCCCTCCCATGACTCACCGCGACGTGGATCGAAGAAAAGGTGTTGCTGTGTGTCCCAATAGTCGGTCACGCTGTTCAAGCCCATTACATAGCCTACTGCGTGCGCACCGCCATCGTACTCGTAGTCAATCAGAATGGTCTTCTGGTGATCCGTGGCCACTTTCTCCAGACCCAACACTTCCGTGAAATCGCGTTTACCCGGCTCGCCCGCCAGACTTTCGTGAACCGCTTTGCTATTGCCATCTCGGGTACGAACCGACAGGGTGGGGAATCGCCCGGCAAACGCATCGTCGTACCACCGCGCATTGAAGTCCTCACGTCGCTCCTGAGGCGTCTGCGGTTGAGGTGGCTTGTCGGTTGGCAAATAGATGCCACCCGCGGCGCCGACCATCATGGCCATCTTTTCTTCATAGTTCAAACGACCGCTGCTGTGGCCCGGCATATTGTTCGAACCGAGACTACCGATGAAGCCATACCACGAGAGCAAACGCACTTGCACCGGCTTGCCGTTGTTGAATTTCCCGGCGGCCACATCGCGCAGCAGACCGCCCCAGGTATCTCCTCGCGGCCAAACCGTGCCCTTGCGGATCAGTTCCATGCCCGGGTCGAAACCCCAGCAAATGATTTCGACACTATGCTTGGCGGCCTTCAAGTCGGCTGCAATCTGCATGAATGCGTCCTCGCCGCAAATGAATACGTCGAGATTATTCTTTTCATAAGGCGGCGCGTAGTAGTCCGCCTGCTTTTCCAGAAACCACTGCGCACTAGCGACCGTCTGACGCTTGCAGACATCGACCGGCGCCTTCGATTTGTTTTGGGTATTGGTATCGGACATCACGTTTCTCGTCGAAAACTGCAGCAAATCGTCGGTCAGCCCTCTGCGTGGCGCTGGCGCGATTCCGGATCGCCGTCGACCGCCCGCCATCCCTGTGCGGCCAGTTGATCGTCGTCGCTCAACCCTCCTTCCATCACGGGCACCTCGATCTCGTGCCCATTGTGCAGCTTGACCGTATAGGAAGACGTACCCTTCTGGTGATTCGCGATGATCAGTTGACCATGCTCGTCGGTCACGCCGTCCGCAATCTTGGCCGCTCCCTTGTAAAGCGTGTACGGCTCATAGGCAAGCGGCCGGCCATCGTTCGGGTGGGAACGGAGCACTACCGCGAGGCTGTCCTGTTGCTCCAACTCCTTGAAGGTCAGGGGATCGGGCGCTTTCACAGCCTTGTTGTCCGGCCCGACGAGACTGTGCGACGCCGCATGTTCGCGCCATACGCCGCTCGTGCCATGCACAACGCCGCCGCCATTCCACTGGCTGTAGCTCGACCCGCCGTTGATCGACGCTTCGTCGCTCGCCTGGGTATTGACCTTCGGCGAGCGGAACACGATTTCTTCGCCTGCCTCCAGGATGATGCGCTTGGCGGCCTTCACCACCACATCCTCCTTGTGCGCCTCGATCCGCAGCTTCCCGTCTGCCGTGACCAGCGTCATTCCCTTGGCCGCGAACGCGCTCATCCAGTCTCCGACGCGCATCAACAGGCGGCGCCCCGCGCTGATTTGCGTGTTGCCGGCACTCACTGCATCGATGTTGGTCTGCGCCCCGAGCACCATGGCGTCCTGGCTCGCGACGGTCACGCCGGCCGGCCCCTCGATTGCCACCATCGGCGCGCCGCCGGAGCCGCCGCCGCCCTGGTCAACGTTGCTGCCAGCATCCCAGCCCTTAATCTGCGATGTGATCTTCTCGATGCGTGCGAGGTCGGTATTGTCAGCGTCGTTCGCAGCGGACGCATCGCCGAGGTTCCGTACCAGTTCCTGCAATTGTTCGATCAACGTCTGCAATGCCGTACGTTCAAGCATCTTGCCTTCGGCACGCCCCTGCTGCTGCGCGGTCACGTAGACGCCCTTCGCGGCGCGAATGACCGCCTGGGCATCGGTTCTGGCCTCCAAACCGTCGCCACGAGGCGCCCCTTTGCCATCGTTACGAGGCTCCGTCAGGTAGCCCAGGTTCAGCTGGGTATAGGTGTGTTCGCTGGCAAGCTGGCTGCTGATCTGGCCGGGCGTATCGTCGAAACGCAGCTGGTTGTAGCGATCCGCCTTGATCTCCTTGGTCTTGATGCCGGATAGATAGCGATTGCCCGGAAGCGAACCGGTGTGGCTGAACGTGGTCGGCATGTTGGGACCGCCGTGCAGCACCCCGGTCACGACCATCTTGTCGGGGTCGCCGTGCAAATGGTCGATCAGCACCTCCATTCCCGCGCGCGGCAGCATGTCCATGCCGTAGTTCGGGCCGGCCCAGGGGCTGACCCATCTCACCCACGCGCTGTCCCGCTCGGTTCCGCTGGTGCCGGCACCTTGCGCGTGGGCATGATCGTCCCCGCGCAAACCGAGAATCTGCACCTTGATGCGCCCCAATTCGTCGCAGTGCACTTCCTCGCCGGCCTGGCCAACCACTTTCGCGGTAAACGGATGCACAGCCGGCAAATCGACGCGCGGATCGTACGCTGGCGTCAGCGGCACACCGCGGCGCACGCAAATGAATGTGTTCTCGTAGCGAACCCCGGTACCCTCTTCGACCGGCAACGCGTCGAAACTCCAGCGACTCGCGGCAAACAGCGCCTGGGCTCGCTCGTCGAGCGCCTTCGAAAAATTGTTGGTGGCCCGGTGGTGCAAGCTGGTAACGACGAACTGCCGCTGCTCCTCGGGCCGGGTATCGAGCTCCGGATGCCCACGCAGCGTGAACCAGAAACCCGGCGAGACATCCCGGACGTCGCTCGACGCATGCACGCATTCGGCGCGATGCTCATGTGCCAGAATGCGAGCCTTCGCCAGACGCTCGTGGTCGGCATCCGAGTCCGCCGCATGCGGAACGTCGATGACCGAGTCGGCCAGCAGCTTCGCGAGATCGTTGCCTGCCTCGCCGTGATCGACGATCGTCTCCTGTTCGGACTGCGCCATCCTGCCGGTCTTGTAATCCCAACTGGCGCGCCGCACGCTTCCGGGCGTCAGTGCACGGGCCGTGGACCATAGCGTGACCGAGTCACGCTCCCGCGACTGCGTACCGCGGTGGTAAGGCACTTGGCCTGCCGCCGCCTGCGGCAGCTTCGTCGGATCGTCACAGAACACGAGCGTATGGACCGGCGTGTCCGTGGCCGCACCGTCATGCTTGCCTGCCCGGGCGTACCAGAAAATGCCGTCGCGTCGACACAACCGGCGAATGAACGCCGCATCCGATTCGCCCGCCTGGCGCGTCTGCTCGCGCTTTGGATACTGATTTCGATCCAGCACGAGTTCGAAATCGAAAGCCTGCGCCAACGCGGAGCTGCGTTGCTGCCATTCGTGCAGCAGCGTCTCCAGAATGTCCGGGACACTCATCGAACGAAACGTTCTGCTGTTGATCCGCTGATCGAGAATACCCAGCGCATCTCTCAATGTCAGTTGCACGCACGTGAGGGAACCGTCCGATTGACCGGCGCGGACATCCGTGATGATCCCGTTGATCGGATATGGCTTGCCTCGATCCGTCATCAGTTGCACCGAAAGCGGCAACCCCAAAAATGCAGAGAGCGGCAGATCCGGGCGTGACGACAAGCAGGTCAGGTGCCCTTCGAGGCCGACACAGAGACCCTCCGTCAAATCGATGCTCTGTGGTACCAGGACATGCGCCAGCGCATCCTGGTGACGGCCCCAATGAAACCGGATCGCACGTTTGTTCTGATCGAGCGTGCCAACGAAGGCGCGCAGCATTTCGGTCACGTTCACTTATAGATGGGCATTCGGAAACGGCGCTCTCAGATCGCCGAGTCACCTGCGCGCTTGGTTGTTTGGTCACCGATTCTAAATGCAACGTTCACACGAAGACAATCGCACCATGCTAAACAGCGCGCAATCACTCGACCGAAGCCGCAGAGAACGCCATGGGTCTCATCGGCGTCCATGGCGTGACCGCGGCGCACACAATCGGTCAATCCGACCCCTTCAACAATTAAATATCAATTCATTGATTTTATTAATTTTTTACGTTCTTTCGGGTGAGCGACGGTAAACGCCTCCATATCCCGGCACATACCGCCCCGCCCATTGCCCGACAATTCTTTACGGTCAGCTGGCAGCCAAGCTGATAGCATGCGTGTCGCACACCATGGCCGATCCTCCCTGGATCGTCGCGCGCCGAACCAACGCACGTATCGATTGCGTGATCAAACGGCGCACCACGTGTTTATCCCCGTAGAACCCGCAACACCCCGGCTCGCCTCCTCGCGACCCGTTGCAGTAACCGTTGGAGTGGCGCGCCCCGCGCCTGCAAGCATGAAGAAATCGAAGCAGCCCACCCGTCCCCCACGCGACAAAGACCGCACGCCGTTCGTCCGTGCCGGCGCATTGCTGCTGATGGCCGGCCTGCTGTACCTGCTGTGGCCGTCCGCGGAAACCGCCTACCTCGCGATGGAATCGGTGATCCGCTGACGTACGCGTCCGCCCACGCACTGCGCTATACTTGCGCGATGGAAACCCGACCCGCCCCGCCGATCGCACATTGCTGGTGGCGCGCCTGACCCAGGCGGCCCGTTTCCTTTTGCATGTCCCAAACGTGATGCCGCCAGCGATGGCGGCATTGGCGTTTCTGCGCTGACGTCATCGCTGGCGGCTTCGACAACCCGGAGCCCACGACGACCATGACGCAACCCACCCGCCCGACCATCCTCACCGGCGACCGCACGACCGGCCCGCTGCATCTCGGCCACTACATCGGCTCGCTGCGCGCACGCGTGCAGATGCAGCACGAGGCGCGGCAATTCCTGCTGCTCGCCGATACGCAGGCGCTCACCGACAACATGGGCCGCCGCCAGCGCGTGACCGACAACGTGATCGAGGTCGCGCTCGACTACCTCGCCGTCGGCATCGATCCGGCGATCTCGACGATCGTCGTGCAGTCGCAGGTGCCCGAACTCGCCGAGCTGTCGCAATACCTGCTCAACCTCGTCACGGTCGCGCGCCTCGAACGCAATCCGACCATCAAGGAAGAAATCCGCCTGCGCGGGTTCGAGCGCGACATCCCGGCCGGCTTCCTGACTTACCCGGTGAGCCAGGCGGCGGACATCACCGCATTCAAGGCGACCCATGTGCCGGTCGGCGACGATCAGTTGCCGATGATCGAGCAGACCAACGAACTCGTGCGCCGCTTCAACGCGACCGTCGATCGGCCGGTGCTGGTCGAGTGCGAGGCCGTGCTGTCGTCGGTCACGCGGCTGCCGGGCATCGACGGCAAGGCGAAGATGAGCAAGTCGCTCGGCAACGCGATCACGCTCGGCTCGACGCCTGACGAGATCGCACAGGCCGTGAAGGACATGTACACGGATCCGAATCACCTGCGCGTGAGCGACCCGGGCCAGGTCGAAGGCAACGTCGTGTTCACGTTCCTCGATGCATTCGAGCCGGACGTGGCGAAGGTCGACGAGCTGAAGGCCCACTATCGCCGCGGCGGCCTCGGCGATAGCGTCGTCAAGCGCGTGCTGAACGAGCGGCTGCAGGCGCTGATCGAGCCGATCCGCGCGCGCCGCCGCGAGTTCGAGGCCGACAAGGCCGAAGTGATGGCGATCCTGAAGCGCGGCACGCTGCACGCGCGGGAAGTGGCGGGCGCAACACTCGCGGAGGTGAAGGGGGCGATGGGGCTGACGTATTTCGATTGAGCGGCGCCGTCACGGCCGCTCGCGCTCCGGCGCCGCCGCGTGACACACGGCCTCGATCCGGTTGCCGGCCGGATCGACCAGAAAAGCCGCGTAGTAGTCGCCGTGGTACTGCGGCCGCAAGCCGGGGGCGCCGTCGGACTGTCCGCCCGTGGACAAGCCAGCCTCGAAAAACGCATGCACCTGCTCGCGGGAAGCAGCCTTGAAGCACCAGTGCCGCTTGCTCGCGCCGACTTCGGCGGGATCCAGATACACCGCCAGAAAAGTCGATGCAGGGTCGTTCGCGCTGCAACGTTCGCCATAGCCGAGCGCATTGGGCCGGTCATAGACCTTGGTCGCGCCCAGCGCAGCCATGACGGCATCGTAGAAGGGGCGTGCCCGGTCGATATCCGGCACACCGATCGACACGTGATCGAGCAGTTGCATGGTGTTGGCTCCATTGAACGAGCACGAGTCTACACACCCGTCGTCGATCCGGCCGAGCAACCTTACCGACGACCACACTACCGACCACGCCGCCTACGTGATCTGATACGTCGACGCCGGCACGAACTCCTCGGGCATCGGCCGATCGCCGAGTTCGAGCACCGACCGCTCGATCGTGCGCGTCATCGCATCGAGCGCGAGCGCATTCGGCGCGAGGCCGAACGGCTCGGCCACTTCGTTCGCGATCGCTTCGAGCGCGATCAGCGTGTAGGAAATGAACACGCAGATCAGCGGCGTGAAGAACTCCGTCGAATCGACGAGCCCGAACGGCAGCAGCACGCAATACGCATACACGGTGCGATGGAGCAGCACGCTGTACGAAAACGGGATCGGCGTCGACAGGATGCGCTCGCAACCACCGACCGACTTGCCGAGCTCGTCGAGTTGCGTCTCGAACATCCAGCAGGTCGCGTCGCTGCCGGGCGCGCGCCCCAGCGCACGGACGATGCCGCCGCGCAGTTCGTCGAGGATCGCGACGGGCTTGTAGCATTTGCCGCCGAGCGCGGCCGTGCGCTCCGCCCCGAGAATGCGCAGCAGGTCTTCGGTCGGATCGGTATGACGCAGTTGATGTTTCAACGCATACGCGAGCGCGATCAGCAGATCGGCAAGCCGGTTGCGCTCGGCGTCGCTCACGCTGTCGGGCAGGTAGCGATGCAGTTGCGACGTCACCGCGCGTGCGGCGATCAGCAGGTTGCCCCACAGATGCCGCGCCTCCTTGAAGCGCTCGAAGCTCGCGTTGTTGCGAAACCCGAGGAAGATCGCGAGCGCGAGCCCGAACAGCGTGAACGGCGCGGTGTTGAGCGGAATCTTCTCGCCGAAGATGCGTCCGTTCGTGAAGACCGCCAGCGTGCTGACGATCGCCATGAACACGAGCTGCGGAATGATCGATTGCAGCACGGAGCCGTTCCATACGAACAGCATCCGGAGCCAGTTCTGTCGTGGTCTGACGATCATGATGTTTTCTCGACTGCCGAAGGAATACGCAACCCGTTGCGCCCGCACCCGATGCGCAACGGCCCGCGCGTGGCGGGCCGCTGTTCGGTCGGATGCCGGGGCGGGCGCCGCGCTGCGCGTGATGATACGCGCGCGCCGCGCCGCGTCACGCTGCTTGCCGCTCAGTGATAGCCGATGTCGCCCTCGCGCACCTTGCCGCGGAACACGCGGTACTGCATCGCGTTGTACACGAGGATGATCGGCAGCACGATCACGGTGCCGACGAGCGCGAACAACTGGCTCGAATGGCTCGACGACGCGTCCCAGATCGTCAGCGACGGCGGCACGATGTTCGGCCAGATGCTGATCACGAGCCCCGTGTAGCCGAGGAATACGAGCGCGAGCGTCAGCAGGAACGGCGTGGCCTCGTGCGCACGCTTCACCGAGTGGAAGATGCCCCACACGCATGCGACGACGAGGATCGGCACCGGCAGGAACCAGCCGAGGTTGCCGCTGCCGAACCAGCGGTGCGCGACGGCCGGCAGCCCGATCACGGTCCACAGGCTGACCACGCCCATCACCGCGAGCAGCACGCCCGTGAGCGGCTTCATCAGCAGCCGCATCTTGCGCTGCAGCTCGCCGTCGACCTTCAGGATCAGCCAGCCGCAGCCGAGCGTCGCATAGGTGACGAGCACGCCGATCCCGCAAAACAGGCTGAACGGCGACAGCCAGTCGAACGGTCCGCCCGCGAACTGGTTGTTCACGATCCGGATGCCCTGCAGCAGCGAACCGAGCGTGATCCCCTGGCAGAACGCGGCGAGCGCGGAGCCGCCGATGAACGCGAGATCCCACAGATGCTGCGTACGATTGGCCTTCGCGCGCAACTCGAACGCCGCGCCGCGAAAAATCAGCCCGACCACCATCAGGATCAGCGGCAGGTAGTTGGCCGGCAGCAGCGTCGAATACACGACCGGGAACGCGCCGTAGAGGCCCGCGCCGCCGAGCACGAGAAACGTCTCGTTGCCGTCCCACACCGGCGCGACGGTGTCGAGCATCACCTGGCGCTCGGCCTTCGCGTCGAAGAACGGAAACAGCAGCCCGATGCCGAGATCGAAGCCGTCCAGCATCACGTAGATGAATACGCCGAGGCCGATGATCGCGGCCCAGACGACAGGGAGATCGATGTGCATGGTTACTCCGCCTCGGTGACGTTCAGCGGCGTGGACAGCGCGCTCTTGCGCAGCCCCGGATGCCGGTGCAGCTCGATGTAGCCGGCCTGGGCAGCCGGCCCGCGCTTCATCAGTTTCATCATGTAGTAGATCCCCGTTCCGAATACCAGGAAATACACGACCACGAAGATCAGCAGCGACACGCCGACCTGTTGCGCGCTGAGCGGCGCGACCGAATCGACGGTGCGCAGCACGCCGTAGACGGTCCACGGCTGGCGCCCGACCTCGGTCGTGATCCAGCCGGCCAGCAGCGCGACGATGCCCGACGGCCCCATCGCCACCACGAACCACTGGAACCAGCGCGTCTCGTACAGGCGCCCGCCCTTTCTCAGCAGCAGCCCGAGCAGCGCGGTCAGCAGCATCAGCATCCCGAGGCCGGCCATGATCCGGAACGTCCAGAAGACGATCGGCGAATACGGGCGATCCTGCGGCGGGAATTCCTTCAGCCCGCGAATCTCGCCGTCCCAGCTGTGCGTGAGGATCAGGCTGCCGAGGTGCGGCACCTGGATCGCATAGCGCGTGGTTTCGGCCTGCATGTCGGGCAGCCCGACGAGGTTCAGCGCGGTGCCGCCCTTCTCGGTTTCCCACAGTCCCTCGATCGCCGCGATCTTCGCCGGCTGGTATTCGCGCGTGTTCAACCCGTGCGCGTCGCCGACGGCGATCTGGATCGGCGCGAGCACCAGCAGCATCCACAGCGCCATCGAGAAGCTGCGCTTCACCGGCTCGTCGCGGCGCCCCTTCAGCAGATGCCACGCGCCGCACGCGGCGACGATGAAGCCCGCGACGATGAACGCCGCGATCGTCATGTGCACGAGGCGATACGGGAACGACGGATTGAAGATGACCTTGAACCAGTCGACCGGCACGACGAGGCCGTTCTCGATCCTGTAGCCTTGCGGTGTCTGCATGAAGCTGTTCGACGCGAGAATCCAGAACGTCGAGATCAGCGTGCCGACCGCGACCATCAGCGTCGCGAAGAAGTGCGCGCGCGGGCTGACGCGCTGCCAGCCGAACAGCATCACACCGAGGAAGCCGGCTTCGAGGAAGAACGCCGTCAGGACTTCGTACGTGAGCAGCGGCCCCGTGATGTTGCCCGCGACGCGCGAGAAGCCGGCCCAGTTGGTGCCGAACTCATACGCCATCACGACGCCGGAGACCACGCCCATCCCGAAGCCGATCGCGAAGATCTTCGACCAGAACTGGAACATGGATTTGTAGGCGGCGTCGCCGGTGACGAGATAGCGCCATTCCAGCACCGCCAGGAAGCTCGCCATGCCGATGCTGATCGCGGGAAACACGATGTGGAACGACACCGTGAACGCGAATTGCAATCGGGCGAGATGGAACGCATCGAAGATTTCCATGACCGTAATTTGCTCGTGGTTGTGAGGACGTACGCCCGAAGCAGGAAATCGCGCGACGACTTGGCGACAACACATGCGAACACAAACAGTCACCCGCATGGCATCGAAGCGTGAATGACGATATCGCGTTTGCAACGATACTCGCAATCACTCGAACGTGCGCTGAAACTGTGCTGCTGGCGCCGCCGAAGATGTGTGCACGGAAAACATATTCCGTGCCTGCGGGACGGTCAGCTGTACTGCTTTCCG
Source organism: Burkholderia sp. NRF60-BP8 (assembly GCF_001522585.2). NCBI lineage: Bacteria > Pseudomonadati > Pseudomonadota > Betaproteobacteria > Burkholderiales > Burkholderiaceae > Burkholderia > Burkholderia sp. NRF60-BP8. Next base: position 40,594 of record NZ_CP013374.1, on the reverse strand, counting down.
CGTGCCGGCGCTGTGCCTGCGGCGCACTGTTCACCCCGCTTAACATGTGATGCAACGCCTGCCGTGGCGGCCGCGCGCCCTTCGGCGCCCGCCCGGCGGCATCGATTCCCGTCGTTCGGCGCATGCGCCGTTCCCGGCCGGCCCGCCGGCCGCCCCGCCTGGAGAAACCTGCATGACCCACCGCGACGATCCGACCGGCAGCACCGCGTGTCAGGTGACGCGCCATCGTGCCGGCGACGCGTGCGACACCATCGATCGCGTCGTCGACGAAACCCCGGTTGCACTCGTGTTCAACGGCATCGCGCACACGGTCATGATGGCGACGCCGATCGATCTCGACGCGTTCGGCCTCGGCTTCGCGCTGAGCGAAGGCATCGTCGAGCGCGCGTCGGACGTCTTCGACGTCGAAAGCGAATGCCGGCCCGGCAGCGCCGAAGTGCGGCTCACCGTGTCGCAGCAGGCGTTCATGGCGCTGAAGGCGCACCGCCGCGCGCTGGCCGGCCGCACGGGCTGCGGCGTGTGCGGCATCGAAAGCATCGCGCAGCTCGACCTGCAGCCGCCGCGGATCGCGGCCGCCGGCACGGCCGCGGGCATTGGCGCCGACGCGATCGCGCGCGCCGCGCGTGCATTGCCGGCCCGGCAGACGCTGATGCGCGAGACGGGCGGCATCCACGCGGCCGCGTGGTGCGACCGCGACGGCACGGTGCTCGACGTGTTCGAGGACGTCGGCCGCCACAACGCGCTCGACAAGCTGATCGGGCGGCTCGCACGCCGCCGCGCCGACCTGCGCGCGGGTTTCGTGTTCCTGTCGAGCCGCGCGAGCTACGAACTGGTGCGCAAGGCCGCGCGGGTCGGCATCCCGATGCTCGCGACGATCTCGGCGCCGACGTCGCTCGCGATCGACGTCGCCCGCGAAGCCGGCGTGCGGCTGCTCGGTTTCTGCCGCAACGACGGCTTCGTCGAATACGTGTCGCCCGCCGCCGTTCGCCTCGACCCACCGGCGCCTGCCCCGGCGCACCCGGCCCACTCGTCATGAAACACCTGTTCGATTTCGATGGCGCGCAGCAGCAATTCGCCGGCGCATTCGCGCCGCTCAAGGCCGCCGCGTCCGTGCCCGTCGCGCAAGCGGCCGGCCACGTGCTGGCCGCGCCGCTGACCGCGTTGCTCGACCAGCCGCCGGCCGACCAGAGCGCGATGGACGGCTACGCCGTGCGGTACGCCGACCTCGCGCACGGCGAGCCGCTGCGGGTCGCGCAGCGCTGCTATGCCGGCGACATGCCGGCGCCGCTCGCGCCGCGCACGGCCGCACGCATCTTCACCGGCAGCCTGATTCCGCCCGGCGCCGACACCGTCGTGATGCAGGAGCATGCGCACGAACGGGACGGCGGCGTCACGTTCGACGCGCCCCAACGCAGCGGGTCGCACATCCGCCGCCGCGGCGAGGAAGTGCGCGCCGGCGACCGGCTCGTGCCGGCCGGCGTGCGGATGGGTGCGATGCACGTCGGCGTGGCCGCCGCGCAAGGGATGGCGCGGATCGACGTACGCGCGGCGCTGCGCGTCGGCATCCTGACGACCGGCGATGAACTGGTCGCATGCGGCGAGCCGCGTGCGCCTCAGCAGATCTACAACAGCAACGCACCGATGCTCGCCGCGCTGGTCGCGGGCACCGGCGCCGACGTCGCGATGCGCATGCACGCCGCCGATACGGCGGCCGCCGTCGATCAGGCACTGCGCGACCTGCACGCGCACTGCGACCTCGTGATCTGCGTCGGCGGCGCGTCGGTCGGCGACAAGGACCTGCTGCGTCCCGCGCTGGCCGCGCTCGGCGCGTCGTTCATCGTCGCCGGCGTGCGCATGAAGCCCGGCAAGCCGGTCGCGCTCGCGCGGCTCGATACGCGGCCAGTGGTGCTGCTGCCCGGCAATCCGGGCGCCGCGATGACGACGTTCGCGCTGTTCGTCGCGCCGCTGATCCGCCGCCTGCAGGGGCGCGACGCGTGCGTGCCGATCGTGCCGTCGCTGCCGATCGACACCGGTTTCGAGCCGGATGCGCAGCGCGAGCGCTTCGTGCGCGTGCGCCGTACGGTGGGTGCCGACGGCGCGCCCGTGCTCGATACGTTGCGCCAGCAAGGCGCCGGCACGCTGGCGTCGCTCGTGCTGGCCAGCGGGCTCGCGCGGCTGCCGGCCGGGCGCACCCTCGCGCGCGGCGACGCGGTTCCGTACTACGAATTCGCGCACTGGCTCGCATGAGCACGACGCCGACTACCCGCCCGGCGCGACGCATTCGCGCCATTCGCCGCGCCTGTCGCGCGTCCCGCGCGGCGAACTGTATTCCTGCCATTCGGGCACGATTGTGTCTCTGCCGGGAAAACCCGCCGGACTATGCTCACGATGAGGCTCGTCACGACCTGTGCGCCGACCCGTCGGCACCCGCACGGCCGAGCGGCGATGCCCCTCCGCTTACTTCATGCAGGCCGACGACCCGATCGTGAATGCCATCGTTTCCGCCGCGCCGGCCGCCGCCGCTTCGTCCGGCGACGCATCGCCCGGCGCTTTCTCCCGGCCGTCCGACACGCTCGGCCGTCCGTTGCGCGACCTGCGCCTGTCGGTCATCGACCAGTGCAATTTCCGCTGCGGCTACTGCATGCCGCGCGAAAGTTTCGGCGCGGACTACGCGTTCATGCCGTCGTCCGAACGCTTGTCGTTCGCGCAACAGGAAAAGATCGCGCGCGCCTTCACGTCGCTCGGCGTCGAGAAGATCCGCATCACGGGCGGCGAGCCGCTGCTGCGCCGCCATCTCGAAGCGCTGATCGAACGGCTTGCCGCGCTGACGACCGTCGACGGCAAGCCCGTCGAAATCGCGCTGACGACCAACGGCTCGCTGCTCGCCGCGAAGGCGCGCGCGTTGCGCGATGCGGGCCTGTCGCGCGTGACCGTGAGCCTCGATGCGCTCGACGACACGGTGTTCCGCCGGATGAGCGACGCCGACGTGCCGGTATCGCGCGTGCTGGCCGGCATCGAGGCCGCGCATGCGGCCGGGCTCGCGCCGGTGAAGGTCAACGCGGTGATCGAGCGCGGCGTCAACGACGACCAGATCCTGCCGCTCGTGCGGCACTTCCGACACACGGGCGTGGCCGTGCGTTTCATCGAATACATGGATGTCGGCGGCGCAAGCTTCTGGTCCGGCGACAAAGTCGTGCCGGCCACGCGGATGCGCGAGCTGATCGACGCACACTACCCGCTCGTGCTGGTCGGCGAACCGGGGCACGACGCCACCGCGATCCGTTGCGCGCACATCGACGGCGCGGGTGAAGTCGGCTTCATCGCGAGCGTGTCGCATCCGTTTTGCGGTACCTGCTCGCGCGCCCGCGTGTCGGCCGACGGCCAGTTGTATACGTGCCTGTTCGCGATGCAAGGCACCGACCTGCGGCCGTGGCTCGGCGATGCGGCCTCGACCGGCGATCTCGCCGCCGCCGTGCGCGCATGCTGGACGCAGCGCGACGACCGCTATTCCGAGCGCCGGGCCGCACGGCCGGCCCGCGCGCCGGGCAAGACCTATCCGACCGTGCGCATGTCGCTCGTCGGCGGCTGACGGGCCGCCGCGCGACACAGGATGCGCCGCCCACTGGAGAACCTGTCATGACGACCTTCACCGAATCCCGCGCCGGGCTACCGGACGATCCGCTGCGTGCCGGCAGCACGCCGCCCGTCGATGCAACCGCCCCGCATCCCGAATCGGCGCCCGCCATTGCCGCCGGATTCGAAGTGCGCGTGCAGCATGCGCCGATCGACGCGGGCGCGGAGCTTGCGCCGATCGTTCGCAATCCGAATGTCGGCGCGGTCGTGAATTTTCTGGGGGTCGTGCGCAAGGAAGGCGACGTCGACGACGTCGTCGCACTGGAAGTCGAGCACTACCCGACGATGACCGAACAGGCACTGTGGAGCATCGTCGAGGAAGCGACTGCGCGCTGGCGGCTCGAAGCGGTCAGGATCGTGCACCGCGTCGGCCGCATTCCGCTCGGCCAGCCCGTCGTGCTCGTCGTGGTGGCCGCCGCGCATCGTGCGTCCGCGTTCGATGCGTGCGAATTCCTGATGGATTTCCTGAAGACCCATGCGCCATTCTGGAAGAAGGAGATCCGGCACGACGGCGAATCCGGCTGGGTCGAGGCGAAGGCGCACGACGACCAGGCGATGCGGCGCTGGGGCTGATCGCGTTCGCTTCGCGTTTTCCGATTCCGCCGTTCCTGCCCGAGACAACTCGATGAAACTGACGATCAAATACTTCGCGAGCATTCGCGAACAACTAGCGCTCGACGAGGAAACCGTCGAGATCGATGCGCACGAACTCACCGTCGACGCACTGCGCGGCACGCTGGCCGCCCGCGACGCGCGCAGCGCCGACGCGCTGCGGATGGACCGACCCGTGCGCGCGGCCGTGAACCTCGAAATGGTGACCGGGGAGTTCGTCGTGCGGGAGGATAGCGAGGTCGCGTTCTTTCCGCCGGTGACGGGTGGATGACGTCACCCCGCGCAACGCCGGTCTCGACGTCGATCCGTGATACCGCGCCCTGATCGGCCGCGCCTGCCATGCGACAGGCGCCGCCGGATTCTCGAGCGCGCTCACGTCGCCCGACGGCAAACTGCGCGGCACGTTGCGCACCATGCGTTGCCACGCCACCCGCTTCGCGATACGAAAAGTCCACGCAGGTCATCGCCCAGCCTCCAACACCGTCAGCGCCGCATCGAGCGCGTCGAGCCCCTCGTCCAGCTCCGTGCGCGAGATGACGAGCGGCGGCGTCACGATCACCACGTTGTAGCGCCCGTACGCATGGACGCCACGCTTCAGCAGCTCACCATAGAACACGCGCATCGGCGCCGCTCCCGCCGGGTGGTGCCACTCGACGAGCGGCTCCCGGGTGTCGCGATCGCGCACCAGCTCGATGCCGAACTGGGCGCCCATGCCCCGCACGTCGCCGATCGACGGATGACGCTCCGCCAACTCGCCGAGACCGTCGCGCAGCCAGCCCTCGATCTCGCGCGCCCGCTCGAACAGGCCCTCTTCCAGATAGACCTTCAGCGCCGCGAGGCCGCCGGCGACCGCCAGCACGTGGCCCGCATGCGTATGGCCCACGTCGAAGAGTTCCGTATCGAAGTGGCGGGCCACACGCTCGCGCACCAGGACACCGCCGAGGGGCGTGTACGACGCGCTGGCCCCCTTGGCGAACGAAATCAGGTCCGGCAAGACGCCGACGCGCTCGGCGCAGAACGATGCGCCCGTGCGCCCGAAACCCGTCATGATCTCGTCGAAGATCAGCAGGATGCCGTGCCGGTCGCACAGGTCGCGAACGCCTTCGAGATAGCCCGGCGGGTAGACGACGACACCGCTGGATCCGGTCATCGGCTCCATCAGGATCGCGGCCACGTTTTGTGCGCCTTCATGCGAAAGGATACGCGCCAGGTGATCGAGCGCGCGGCAGGTCTCCTCGGCCGGCTCCGACGTATGGAACGGGCTGCGGTACGGGTACGGCGCGAAGAACTTCACCATGCCCGGCAGCGCCGGGAACGGATCGCGCCAGCGGTCCACACCCGTCATCGCGCTCGCGCCGAGGGTGCCGCCGTGATACGACCGATAGGCGGTCAGCACCTTGGGCCGGCGTGTCACCAGCCGCGCGATCTTCACCGCGTCGTCGTTCGCTTCGGCACCGCCGCTGGTGAAATGCACGCGCAGCCCCTCCGGCCACGGCGAAACGCTGTTCAGCAGCTCCGCGTATTCGGCGCGCACGTCGTTGAAGTAGCTGGGTGCGACCGAGCACATGCGCGCGGCCTGCGCCTGGATCGCCTGCACCACCTTCGGATGGCCATGACCCAACGACACCGCGACATAGCCGCTGGTGAGGTCCAGGTAACGCTTGCCGTTCGTATCGTAGAAGTAGCATCCGTACGCATGCGTGATGACCGGCGGATTGAGCCCGCCCTGGACCGCCCAGGGCACGAGCACCTTTCGAAACGACGGCGCGAGCGCGGGATTCGGCTCGCCGTGAATGCTGAGATCCATGTTGACTCCGGAAATGGCATGGCCCACTATTTCTGAGCCTCGTGACAGAAGGCTTCCAGATTAAGCACGCATTTCCCGCGCAACAAATCAAACGTTTCCACACTGAGCCGCAATTTGATTGAGTCATGCCACGACAACTTCCGCCCCTGCTCTCCGTGCGCGCATTCGAGGCCGCTGCGCGCCATGGCGGCTTCGCCCGTGCGGGGGACGAGCTATGCGTCACTTCCGGTGCAGTGGGACATCAGGTGCGGCTGCTGGAGGAGTGGCTGGGCACGCCGTTGTTCATGCGCGGCGCCCGGTCCGTCCAGTTGACGGAAATCGGACGGCGCTACTTCGTCGAAATCGAGCGCTTGATGGACGAGCTCGAGCGCGCGTCGCTCGGCATCCGGCAAGCCGCGGATTCGCCGGAGGTCACGGTCACCGCGATGCCGTCGTTCGTCACGCGTTGGCTGATGCCGCGCCTGGGCGAGTTCCGGCGGCTGCATCCCGATATCGAGGTGCGCCTGCTGGCTTCGGTACCCGCCGTCGACTTCAGCCGCGAGCGCGTGGACGTGGCGATCCGCCTGGGTCCGGGCCCCTATCCGGGGCTCGTCGCGCAAACGCTGATGTCGGAGACGTTCCTCGCGGTCGGCCAACCGTCGCTATGCAAGCCGTTGCGCACCGTGGACGACGTGCTGCGTGCAACCCTGCTGCACGACGAATACGAGGCCCGCATTCCGGAGCAGGTGGACTGGGTGCGCTGGTGCCGGATGCAGGACGTGCACGCGAGCACGGCGCGTTTGCGACAGGGGCCGAGCTTTTCGCACACCTATCTGACGCTCGATGCCGCGATCGCGGGCCAGGGCGTGGCCGTGGCGTCGGACGTCCTCGCCGCCGATGCGGTCAGGCAGGGGCTGTTGGCTATTGCGCCGGGCAACCCGGTGCGGGGGCCTTACAGCTACCACCTGCTGACGACACGTGCGGCCACCGCGCGGCCCCAAATCGACGCCTTCTGCAGTTGGCTGCGATCGGCCGCACGGTCGTTTTCGGCAGCCGGTTGGGGTTGAACGACATGAATCGCACGCGGCAGGGCCCGCCGCCCGCGATCCACGTCGCTCGCCCGTTCACCGCATGCACGCCGCAGCCAGCTTCCCGACCGCGATCACCGCCTGCTCGATTTCCGGCGACCACGGGCTGCTGTAGTTCAGCCGGATGAAGTTCCGGTAGTTGTCGGTGATCGAGAACATGTAGCCCGGCCCGATCGTGATCCCCTGCTCCAGCGCGAGCTGGTACAACCGCATCGCATCGACCTGCGCGGGCAGTTCGACCCACAGCACGTAGCCGCCCGCCGGGCTCGACATGCGCGTGCCCTCCGGAAAGAACCGCGACACCATCGCACGCATCAGGTTCGCCTGCTGCGCATACGCCTTGCGCAAGCGCCGCAGGTGATGCTCGTAGCCGTCGCGCTCGAGAAACTCCGCGATCGCGAGCTGCGGCAACGACGGCGTCGCGAGCGTGTTCAGGAATTTCAGCTTCTCGACCTGATCGCGATAGCGCCCCGGCAGCGCCCAACCGATCCGGTACGCGGCCGTCAGGCTCTTCGAGAACGACGAACAATGCAGCACGATCCCGCTGCGGTCGTACGACTTCAGCGAACTCGGATGCGTGTCGCCGAAATACAGTTCGTTGTACACGCCGTTCTCGATGATCGGCATCCCGGCTTTGGTTGCGAACTCAACCAGTTCGCGCTTGCGCTCGTCCGGCATCTGGAAGCCCAGCGGGTTCTGGAAGTTCGGCATCACCATGCACGCGGCGATCGGCTGCGATTTCGCGATCGCGGCCAGCGCCGCGATGTCGATCCCGTATTCCGGATGCGTGGCCACTTCGATCGCCTTCATCCCCATCCGCTCGATCGCGTGCAGCATCGCGTAGAACGTCGGCGACTCCACCGCGATCGTGTCGCCCGGCTTCGCGACCGCCTGCAGGCACAGGTTGATCGCCTCCGTCGCACCGACCGTCACGATGATTTCGTTCGGATCCACCGACATCCCGTTTTCCAGGTAGCGGCGCGCGATCTGCCGGATCAGCCGCGGGTGGCCCGGCGGCAATCCGTCGGTCACGCCCCACAGCGATTTGTCGCGGCCGGCCGCGTACGCGTAGCGATTCAGCTTCTCGAACGGAAACGGGCTCGGGTCCGGATACGGCGAACCGAGCGGCACCGCGTCGTCCGTGCCGATCGAGCGCAGCGTCGACAGCACGAGCCGGCTCACGTCGACCGACGACGAGATCGCGATCGGCTTCGACGGCCGCAGTTCGCGAACCGGCGCATGGCTGTCGTCGCGCCGCAGGTTCACGAAATAGCCCGACTGCGGCCGGCTTTCGAGCAGCCCGCGGCTCTCCAGCAGCAGATACGCGTGCAGCACGGTCGTGATGCTGATCCGGTGCTGCTGGCTCGCCTGCCGCACCGATGGAATCCGGTCGCCGTGCCGATACACGCCCTGGCGGATCAGGCGCTCGATGTCGTCCGCGAGCTTTTCATAGAGTTTCATCGTGCGTCTCCCGCCGGCATGCGCAGCCGCGCCGCGCCGCCGTGTGCGTCCGATACGCACGCGTCGCACGTGTTTCGCCCGCCGATCGGGCCGTCGTGATTCCTGATCTTTCCCTCCGGTTTTGCCTTTTCCATCGCACTGGCTCTCTCTTGAAGATGCGCCGGCAGGGGTCCGGACCAACTGGATCTGCGGCACTGTGCACTTGATGATTGAATCTTAAGAGAAGAACAGTTGGCGGCGAGTACACACATCGAGCACGCGAACAAGAGTACAGTTCGGCGCAAATCGCGTATCACGGGAAAACTGTACGTCTTATGGAATGGCGGACGGCCGGTTGGCCAGCTGGCGCGACGGCGCCGGACGCGCCCGGGAGGCCCGCCGCACGGGCCACCGCGCGATCGGATCAAGCAGAGTGCAATACTGTGCGCCCCGCAGGTTTTTCACGATGAGAGCAGACCATGCAGTACACGATCGAATCGGCAGCCGGCCTCGGCGGCGCGATACGCGTCGCGGGACCGGCACGGAAGAAGTCGCGCCGGAACGCCGCAGCGGACCGGGAGCGCACACATGACTGATCGCGCCCTCGTTGCGCGACTCATCGCGCGGCTGACCGACGCCACCGCCCACGCAAGCGCCATCGACGCGCCCATCGACCTGTCGGCGCTCGACGCGCCCACGCTCGGCGCCATATGGCCGGCGTTGCGGCGTGTCGAGCACGAGATCCTGGTGCGCGACCAGGCGTTCGGCGATCCGCGCGCCGAATTCGCGCGCACGTTGCACCGGCAGATCGATGCGCTCGGCCTCGTGCCGCTCATCGACGCCGATGCGGCGCTCGAACTGTTTGGCGCCATTCCGGCCGGCGGTTGGAAACGCGCGCTCGAGGATCTGCCATGCCTCGACGCGCTGCCGTCGGCCGCGCTGCAGGCCGAACTCGCGCGGATCGCCGGCGAACCGGAAGAAGGCGGGTTGCGCACGGCGTCCGCCTATGCCGCGTATGCGCTCGACTGGTTCGCGGGCCGCCGCGACTTCTCGGCGCGACGCGACGCCTATGCGCAGGCGCTGGCCGATTCGCCGTTTCGCGTGCGCGAACTCGACGTGTTGCCCGAACTCGGCGCGGCCGCGCTGCTCGCACTGGCTGCGACGAACGACGGCTATTTCGCGCCGAAGCGGCTGTGGCTCGACCTCAGCGATCCGGCCGTGACGCTCGCGCAAGAGGCCGCGTACGTCGCGTTCGCGCGCGACGCGCTGACCGAAGCCGCGCAACAGATCGCCGCGCTGCATGCCGGCACCGTGCCCTACGAAGCCGATCGCGCGTTCACGACCGACGACGCGCAAGTTCTGTCACGCGCCGCGCGCGTGGCCGCGTATCGCGACGAAGCATGGCTGCGCCCGCTGATCGGGCCGCTGCTGACGGGCGTATGCGTTGCGCCGACGGCCGCGAAAACCGCGCCGTCGCAATCGCTCGCCATCGCGCTCGGCCATGCGATCGAGACGATCCCGACACCCGAGGGCGTGCGCGCGCTGCGCGACGCGCTGGCCGTCGTCCGTCACGCGGGCGTGCAGAAGAAACTCGCGCGCAACCTGAAGCCGGCCGAACGCGCACTGGGCGAACGGCCGCGCACCGCGCTGCGGATGACGCTCGATGCGAAGCCCGACAAGAAGCAACTCGCGATGCTCGCCACGTGCATGGAGGCCGGTTTCTGGCAGCCGATGACGCTCGGCCACGCCGAATGGCGCGAGCGGCTCGTCGACGCGCCGGCCGGCGCCGCGTTCGCGGCGCGGATGATCTGGCGGGCACAAAACGGCGACGGTTCGACGCAATCGTTCATCCCCGATATCGCCAAAGGCAAGGTCGTGCTGCGCGATGCGGCCGACCAAGCGTGCGAGATCGCCGACGACTGCGAGATCCGGCTATGGCACCCGCTGCTGGCCGACGCGGCCGAACGGCTCGCGTGGCAGCGCGCGATCGTCGGCCGCACGCTGCGGCAACCGGTCAGGCAGGCGTTCCGCGAGTACTACGTGCCGAGCGACGGCGACGCGTCGGCCAGCGATTCCGCGATGTTCGAAGGTCACGTGCTGTCGAGCCGGCCGCTGCTCGGCGTTGCGCGCCGCGAAGGCTGGTCGATCCGCGCGTACGACGATGCGCTCGTCCGCGAATTCGGCGACGTGCGCGCGACCTTCGTCGTCGATGCGCGGCTCTATCCGGGTTCGGAAAGCCACGGTACGTCGCGCCGGCTGCACTTCGAACGCCGACACGGCGCACGCTGGCTGCCGCTGCCGATCGGCGAAATCGATCGTGTGGTGTTCTCCGAAGTGGCGCGTGCGGTCGACCTGCTCGTCAGCGTGTCCGCGTTCGCGCTCGACGACGATGCGACACGTGCGGCCACCGCTACGCTCGCGGCGGACCCCGTCCGCCTGCGCGATCTCGAATCCGAGCGCCAGCAGCGCCTGAACCGGTTGTCCGATCTGCCGCTCGGCGTGATGGCGCGGCATCGCAAGCACGTGCTGTCGCTCGTGTTCGCCGACGCGATCGCGCAAGGAAGAATGACGATCGACGAACGCCACGTGCGCGTGGGCGCATGGTCGGTGCATTGCGCGACCGGCCGCGTGACGCGCGACGGCGAACCCGTCGATGCGACGACCGCGCCACCGCCGTCGCCGCTGCGCGCGGCGCCGTGGCTGCCTTACGACGAAGCGCTGCTGCAACGGATCGTCGACGTCGTCGCGGGGTTGCTCGATTGAGCGGCGCCGTCAGATCGACCCGAACAGCGCGCGCGGCCGGTCCTTCAGCGTGCCGGACAGGATCCGCAGCCCGTTGACGAGTTCGTCGCGCGTGGCCGGGCACGCGAGGTTGATGCGCACGCCGTGCTCGATCTCCGCGCGGTCGACCGCGAAGGTCGACGACGGCATCACGATCACGCCGCGCGCCTTCGCATTCGCGGCGAAATCGTCCGCGCGCCACGGGGGCGGCAGCCGCAGCCACACGAACATGCAGGCGGGGTCGGACTTCAACTGCCCGGCCGGCAGCAGTTCCCGCGCCAGATCGACGCGCGCACGAATCTCCGCGAGTTGCGCGGCCATGATCCGCGCGGCCGTGCCGTCCTCGATCCACAGCGTCGCGATCAGCATCGACGCGGGCGCCGGCATCCATGCGGTGGTGCGCACGGCTTCCGCGCACAGGGCAACGCTGTCGCGCGGACAGCTCAGGTAACCGAGGCGCAGCCCCGGCGCAAGGATCTTCGACGTCGCGCCGAGATGGAACGTCAGCTCCGGGCACAGCCCCGCGATCGCCGGCAGCCGGTCGCGCACGAGCGGGCCGTACACGTCGTCCTCGATGATCGTCACGTGATGGCGCCGCGCGATGTCCACGAGCGCCATCCGGCGCGCGAGGCTCATCGTCGTCACGGTCGGGTTCTGCAGGTTCGGCACGACGAAGATCGCCTTGACCGGCATGCGCTGGCAGATCCGCTCGATCTCGTCGGGCAGCAGGCCGTCGTCGTCCGCCGCCGCGCTGACGATCTCGAACTGGAACACCGGCGCAAGCGCCTTCAGGCCGTAGTACGTGAGGCGATCGGCAACGATCACGCCATCGGTGCCGATCAGGCTGTTCAGCACCGCATACAACCCGTGCTGCGCGCCGCTCGTGACGACCACCTGGTCGCGCGACGGCGTGAAACCGGGCGCGGCAAGCCACTGCGCGCCGGCCGCGCGCGCCCAGTCGGGCCCCTGCGGCGGCTGGTATTCCTGCAACGCGGCGAAACGCGGGTCATTCGGCAGCGTGCCGAACGTCTGCGCGAGGCTCGCGAGAAATTCGCCGGTGGCCGGCCGGTTGACGGTCAGGTCGATCGCGCCGTTGCCGGCCGCGAGCGACGCGCGGGCCGGCTCGATGCTCGGCATCGCACCGCCGGTGACGAGCGAGCCGCGCCGCTTGCTGCCGATCACGAGGCCGCGCAGCTGCAGCTCCTTGTACGCACGCGACACCGTCGACACGTTGATGCCGAGCTCGGTCGCGAGCTGGCGCTGCGGCGGCAGGCGGCTGCCCGGCGGATACGTGCCGTTGCGGATTTCCGCCTCGATCGAGCTCGAGACCTCGACATAAGTGGGCCGCTTCGCCTGCGTCGGCAGGCCGCCGTCGCGCTCGCCGGAAAGTTTGTCCGATGCCATTTGTCGCCCGTGACCACACAAAAAACGTTTGTCTGCCGTTTTGACTTGCCCAGCGATTGTATATGACATCCCCACCCCGTCAAACGCTTACGGAAAAGTCTGCAGAATCAGCGTATTGAAACCGGGTAAACGCCGACACCACACAATTTCTTTTTGATTGCACACAAAAAATTACTGTGTGATTCTTGATCGCATCTTTGTGTGAATCATGTGGACCCAAGGGGAAGCGTCATGGCGAAGATCGCCATCGTGGGTGCAGGCTTCATCGGGCTCGGCGCGGCGGCATGGCTGCAACGCGACGGGCATCGCGTGACGCTGTTCGATCCGGCCGGCATCGGCGAAGGCGCGTCGTTCGGCAATGCCGCGACGTTCGCACCGTACGGCTGCGCGCCGGTGAACGGCCCGTCCGTATTCCGCAACCTGCCGCACTTCCTGTTCGGCGCCGACAGCCCGCTGCGCATCCGCTGGCCCTATCTGCTGCACGGCGCGCCGTGGCTCGCGCGTTTCCTGCTCGCATCGACGCCCGTGCGCCACGCACGCAGCGCGAGCGCACTGGCCGCCCTGTTGTCGCGCGCAGCCGACGGCTATGCGCCGCTGCTCGCGTCGGCGCGGCTCGCGGCATTCGTGCGGCCGCGCGAATGCCTGTACCTGTACGCCCGGCAGGCGTCGTTCGATGCCGCGCAACCGTCGCTCGCGCTGCGGCGCCGGCTCGGCGTGCCGTTCGAGACGCTCGACGCGAGCGCGATCCGTGCACTCGAACCCGCGCTCGCACCGATCTTCACGCGCGGCGTGCTGTTCGTCGGCAGTTGGCACTTCTCCGATCCGCACGGCTTTCTCGGCGAGCTCTTCGCGCAACTCGCCGCCGCCGGCGCGACGCTCGAACGCGTCCGCGTCGAGCGGATCGTGCCCGCCGGCGACAGCGTGAACGTGCAGGCGGGCGGCACGGTGCGCGGGTTCGATCACGTCGTCGTCGCCGCGGGCGCCCGCTCGCGCGAATTCGCGGCCGCGTGCGGCGATGCGGTACCGCTCGACACCGAGCGCGGCTATCACGTGCAGTTCGGCGCGCACGAACCGATCGTCACGCGGCCGGTCGGCTGGGCCGAACGCGGCTTCTACATGACGCCGCTCGATGAAGGGCTGCGCGCGGCCGGCACCGTCGAACTCGGCGGCTTCGACGCACCGATGAACCCGTCGCTCGTCGCGCTGCTCACGCGTTCCGCGCGCGAAGCCGTGCCGTCGCTGGGCACGCCGACGCGCAGCTGGCTCGGCTTCCGGCCGACGCTGCCCGACGGCGTGCCCGTCATCGGCCGCGCACGCGACAGTGCGCGCGTGATCCACGCATTCGGTCATCAGCATCTCGGCGTGACGCTCGCCGGCGTCACCGGGCAGCTCGTCGCCGACCTCGTCGCCCGGCGCGCACCGCCGCTGGACCTCACACCGTACCGGGCCGCGCGATTCCGACGCGCGCCGCGACTTCCACCCACGCAAGGAGAGGCATCATGAATCGTCGTCACTGGCTGGCATGGCTGGCCGTCTGCTCGATCGGCACGGTCGCGGGGGCCGCGCACGCCGCAGACCCGGAAACCGTCAGGATCGGCTTCGCCGGTCCGCTGACGGGGCCGGTCGCGCGCGTCGGCAAGGATCTGCAATACGGCGCGCAGCTCGCACTCGACGAGGAAAACGCGAAGCATCCGACCATCGGCGGCAAGCCGGTGCGCTTCGTGCTCGACGTGCAGGACGACCAGGCCGATCCGCGCATCGCGATCCAGGTTGCGCAGAAGCTCGTCGACGACGGTGTGGTCGGCGTGATCGGCCACTACAACTCGGGCTGCAGCATTCCGGCGTCGGCCGTCTACAAGCAGGCGAACGTCGCGATGATCACGCCCGGCTCGACCAATCCGCAACTGACGATGCAAGGCTTCAAAAACGTGTTCCGCACGATGGGGCACGACGGCGTCGGCGGCGTGGTGGCCGGCCGCTTCGCGGTCGAGCAGTTGAAGGCGAAGCGGATCGGCATCATCGACGATCGCACCGCGTTCGGCCAGGGCCTCGCCGATGCGTTCGAGAAAGGCGTGAAGGACGCGCACGGCACCATCGTCGGCCGCGAATACACGAACGACAAGGCCGTCGACTTCCGCGGCATCCTGACCACGATGAAGAGCAACAACATCGACCTGCTGTTCTTCGGCGGGCTCGACGAACAGGGCGCGATGCTCGTCAAGCAGATGCGCTCGCTCGGCATCCGTGCACAACTGTTCGGCGCCGGCGCACTGAAAAGCAATGCATTCCTGAAGATCGCCGGCAACGCGGGCGAAGGCACGCAGGATCTGGAGCCCGGCCCCGCGCTCGACAAGCTGCCGTCCGCCGTCGCATTCGCCCAGCGCTACAAGGCGCGCTTCAACCAGGACGTCGAGCTGTACGCGCCGTTCGCGTACGACGCGGCGCTCGCGATGATCGCGGCGGTCCACAAGGCCGATTCGCTCGATCGAGGCAAGATCGTCACGAGCCTGCCGGGCGTGTCGGTAACCGGCGTGACCGGCAAGATCTCTTTCGACGAGCGCGGCGACCTGATCAAGCCGCCGTACACGTTGTTCCGCGTCGACCAGGGGCAGTGGCGCAGCATCCGCACGGTGGGCGGCGCGTCGAACTGATGCCGGGAGCGCGAGCGGGCTGCACCGTCATCGCGCCGTCTGCTGCCGCTGCACCTCCTGCGTTTTCATCTGCAGATACGCGCCGCGCTCCACTTCGTGCAGTTGCTGCGGGTACTGCTCGGTCGCGTCGAACCAGCGCGCGAGGCGCACATCGAGCGGCTTGTCGAGCGTCGCGAGATACGTGTCGATCGCGAGGTAGTAGCGCATCGTGTTGCGCTCGAGCAGCCCGCGCACGCCGCCGACGTACTGCGGCTGCGCGGCCGACGCGGCGCCGACGGTCGTGAACCCGACCTTGTCGCTGCCGACGGTCGCGAGATAGGTCTTCATCGCCATCCGGCCGACCGTGCCGAAGCCATACGAATACGTGAGGTGCAGGAACGTGCGCGACGCGCCGACCGGCACGGCCTCGAGCGCGATCCGGTAATCCTTCGTGCCCATCGGGCCGCTGTCGGCGGTCAGGTCGACCTGGAAATAATCGGGCGTCGCGGCCGCCACGCGGTAGCGGAACTGCACGCGATAGGTATCCGACAGCTTTTGCTCGATCTTGCGGCCGAGGTTCACGTCGAGCACCGCGCCGTTGGCGCCGCTCGCTGCGTGGCAGTACTTCGTGTTCAGGTGCAGGATCAGCACCGCGCACCAGTTCGCGGGGCCTCGTGCGGGATCGTTGAGCTGGCCGTTCACCACCGCGAACGGATAATCGACGACCGCATAGATGTCGCCCTTCAGCGACGACGACGCTTCCGAGGATTCGAGCACCAGGGGCCGGTGAAACGCGTTGTCCTTCAGTTGCGCGCCAAGGCTGCGGTAGCGGTCGAGCAGCGCGGCCGCGCCGTTCACGCCCTCCGCGCCGAACGACAGCGCGCTCCAGCCGACACACAGGGCTGCGACGAGCGCGTGCCAGGCGCGGCGCGCACGCCGCGTGCCGCGCGAAGCTGCGGATGTCTCCATGTTGGTACTCCCTGGCGCACGATGGTCGCGCGCATGTGTCACAGAATACGCCTGCCGGCTGCGCGGCGCGGCATCCGACTCGCTCGTCATCGGCCGCGCTTCACCGGCAGCGGCAGTTGCGCGGCGGTGATCCGGATCAGCGTCGACAGCCATTCGCGCTCGTCCCAGCGATCGCCGGCGATGACGAGATGCGGCTTCGCGCTCGGATACGGCGGGGCTTCGTCGCACGCGCCGAGATACGCGCGGCCTTCGGGCGTCGGCTTGACGAACAGCCGGTCGTCGCAGACGAGCGCGACCATCCTGCCGTCGCAATAGATGCCGTATTCGCCGAACATCTTGCGCGCCGATACCGTACCGGCCGCCGCGATCTGCTCGACGATGAAATCGACCGTGCTCTGGCTCGATGCCATCCGCCGCTCCCGATGAAAAAGTTTATGACCGTCGTGCGCGCCGGACCGTTCCGTCTGGTCTGCCGATACGCTGCGGTGCGTCATGCATTCGCGCACGCGAAACGCGCCCAAGCATCGACCGCTGCCGCCGCGTGCGCGGCGCCGGCCGGCAGCGTCCGACTCGCCTACTTGTCCGCGCCGAATGCACTCGACATCTGCCGCGCCCGCTTCACGTCGTCGCCATGCAGGTAGATCGACGTCGTCGAGATCGACGCATGCCGCAGGTTGTCGCGCACCGTCGTCAGCTCCGCGCCGCGCGCCAGCGCGTGCGTCGCATGCGTATGCCGCATCCAGTGCGGGCTCGCCTGGCGCAGCTTGTGCGCGAGCGCCGGGTGGTCGGCCTCGACGCTATCGGCCGTCTGCGCGAAGAAACGCTGCATCACCTTCCACAGCCGCACGCTCGTGATCGCGGCCGCGTCGTCTTCCGCGAGGCTCGGAATCAGCGGCGTAGCGGGCCGCCAGCGCGCCGGCGTGACCGGCAACCGGCGCGCGACCAGATAGCGATCGAGCGCCGTGCGCGCGAGCGGCGGCAGCGCGACGCGGGCGGCCTTGCTGCCCTTGCCGATCACCTTCAGCCACGCGTCGCCGTGCGCGTCCGTCTCGATGTCGCCGAGCGTCGCGCCGACCAGTTCGCTCGCGCGCAGCCCGGTCGCATAGCCGAAATCGAGAATGAAGCGCAGCCGTTGCGCGGCGGCCGGCGTCCAGCCCGACTGCGGCGCGGCGTCGCCCGCGCGCTTGCGGAACTCGAGCCCGTCGGCGATCGTGCGAACCAGCAGCCACTCGCCTTCGGTGAACGCATGCGACGTATCGAGGGGAGTCGCGCCGCGCGTGTCGCGCACCTTCACGCCGGCGAACGGATTCGCGAGCAGGTAGCGCTGCTCGATCAGCCAGCGGAACAGCGCGCCGAGCACCGACAGCGTGTACGCCGCGGACCGCGCGGACAACGCACCCGAGAACGGCCGCCAGTCGGGCGCGCCGCGCGGCCGCACGGGGCCGACCCAGCGTTCGTGCGGCGTCGGCCGCCGGATGAACGCGCGATACGCGAGCGCATCCTCGGTCGTCAGCGACGACAGCGCGCGGCCGCGCTCGACGATCGCCCACAGGATCAACCGCTCGGCTTCCTTCCGGTACGCACGCCGCGTCGCGGCCGATTCGTGCAGCGACAGCCACGCGTGCACGGCCGCGTAATCGTTGTCCGCATCGAGCGTGCTGGTCGCGCGCGGCGCGCGGAACGTGCCGGCCGAGCCGTCGACTTCGTGCGGTAGCTTCAGTTGCTCCCACGGCACGATGCTGCCGCGCGGCGTCGCGGCGATCAGCGCACGCGCGCGTTCGGTCAGCTCCGGATGCGCGGCGAAGAACGCCTCGATGCGCCGCGCGCCGGCCATGCCGAGGCCCGCGATCGCCCGCCACCACTGGCGCCGGCGCGGAATCCGCACGGTCAGGTCGGCGAGCGTCGCGATCCCGTGTGCACGCAATGCCGCGACCGCGCGCGCCGGCAACCACAGGCCGACGTCGTCGCCGATCTGCGGAACCGGCGCGCGCGCATGACGCAGCAGGCCGATCGCGTCGGTTGCCGCTTTCGCCTCCCGCAAACGCTCGCCGTCCGGATGGCCGAGCCGTTCCGCGAGATCGGCGCGGCCCACCTGCCGCGCGATGCGCACGAGGCGCCGGCGAATGGCGCCGATCACGCCGCGCGCCGACCGTCCGTCGCCGAGCCGGTCGGGCAGGTAGCGCTCGACGGCCTGGCGCACGGTCATGCCCGCGTACCACGCGCGCAGCGCGGCCAGTTCGTCGGCGTCGGGAAAACCTGCGGGCGCAGGCGCGGAATCGGGGGAAAGCGGTGAGGCGAGGCGCGGTTTCATGGGCGCCAGTTTGACAGAAGCGCGCGCGGCCGGATACGCCGCCCGCCCCCTCTGGAACGGGACGATGCGCGTGCGCGGCCCCGCACCCGCCGGGCATCGCGCAAGCGCATCGGGTCGATCGTCGCGACACCGAGGCCGGACGCGCGCCGCCCCCGCTTCCGTGCGGGTCACGCGTCGTCTTTCGGCCCCGGGTTCAGCATCACGACGAAGCCGGCCACGCCGACGATCAACGCAACGGCGCCGCCGCGCAGCGCCGTCGCCGCATCGAACAGCAGGCCCGTCACGACGGCCATCATGCCGACGAGCGACACGAACACGGCGATCGCCGCGACGACGATCCGGTACTGGCGGCGTATCATCGTGCGCGCCACGTCATGCCGCGGCCGCGGCGACCGGCTCGTCGGCGTCGACGCCACGAATCAGCAGCACCGGGCACGTCGCGCCGCGCACGAAACGCTCGGCGACGCTGCCGAGCAGCACGCGCCGGATACCGCGCCGCCCGTGCGTGCCGACCACCGCGAGATCGATCCCGCGCTCCTTCACGTAACGTTGCAGGCGTTCCGCGATGTCCTCGCCGATGCTCTCGGTCTCGACGAGTTCGGCTTCGCCTTTCGCGCCGGCCAGCGCGACGATCCGTTCGGCTTCGCGCAGCACCTTGCGCCCGTCGTCGCGAATCTCCTCGACGAGCGCGTGCGGATCGAGACGGCCGGCATACGTGAACAGCACCGACTTGTCGACCACGTACACGACGCTGACGTGCGTATCGCCCGCCAGCGCCACCTTCACGGCCTCGGCCAGTGCCTGTTTCGACGAAGCGCTGCCGTCGACGGCCACCATGATCTTCTCGTACATGCGAACCTCGCTGGGGTGAGTTGCCGCGCGCGCCGTCGCGCCCGGCCATGTCTCCATCATCGGCCGACGGCGGGGCCGAACATTGACGGCGGTCAAGCGCGGCAGCGCCCGCGCATGCGGCAAAACGGCACGACGGTAAGGGGGAGGCTCGCGTCGGCGGCCGGGCCGCGAACCGGGCCGGCCATGCGCGCGCCGACGCGCTTTCGAGCGGCCATCGCGCCGAAGGCGCTATCATCGAACGTGCGACTTTCGTCCGGCCCTTTTTTCCGGCCCCACTTTCAACTCGCTCAACCGACATGACAACGACTATCGAACGCGTGGACGGCGCCGCCCAGCATCTCGTCGCCGCCCGCCATGCCGGCTCGCCCGGCCCGCTGTTGCCCGATGCACTGCGCCCCGACGACATCGACACCGCGCTCGCGATCCAGCAGCGCGTGGCCGACCTGCTCGGCGAACCCGTCGGCGGATGGAAATGCGCGCTGCCGCCGCCCGATCGCGTGATCCTCGCGCCGATCTTCGCGTCGACGATCGGTGAAGCCGATGCGCCGTACCGCGTCGTCGGCGGGCCGATCGTGCGGATCGAACCGGAAATCGCATTCGTGCTCGATCGCGACCTGCCCGCGCGCGAGCAGCCGTACGACGAACTCGACGTGCGGGCGGCGATCCGGGAAGTGCGCGTCGTGCTCGAGATACTGGGCTGCCGCTATGCGGAGCCGGCGCGCGCGTCGAAGTTCGAGCTGCTGGCCGACGGGCAATTCAACCAGGGGCTGTGCGTCGGCCCGGTCGTGCCCGACGGCTTGAACGCGCCGCTCGCGACGCTGGCGCTGTCGTTCGAAGGCGCGCTGAACCGCACGATCGACGGCAGTCATCCGGACGGCGATCCGCTGAAGCCGCTGGTGTGGCTCGTCAACTTCCTCGCGTCGCGCGGCGACGCGGTGCGCGCCGGCCAGATCGTGACGACCGGCTCGTACGCGGGGGCGATCGAGGTGCCGCTCGGCGATGCGCTGACGGTCCGCTACGGCGAGCTCGGCAGCCTGTCGGTGACGTTGACCGCGTGACGGGTCACGTCGCTTTCACGCCCCATCCGCCATGTCGCTGACACCGCTGCCCGCCCTGCTCGACGCCGTCCTGCGCACCGTCGCGCGCCGTTATCGGCTGCCGCCGCTCGACCGCGCGTCGTCGCTGACCGACGCGACGCATCCGGCCACCGCGCTGGCGGTCGTGATCGAGGAAGCGCGCAGGATGCAGGCGGACGGCCACACGCCCGGCGCGGACCTGC
This sequence comes from Burkholderia sp. NRF60-BP8, assembly GCF_001522585.2. Taxonomy (NCBI): domain Bacteria; kingdom Pseudomonadati; phylum Pseudomonadota; class Betaproteobacteria; order Burkholderiales; family Burkholderiaceae; genus Burkholderia; species Burkholderia sp. NRF60-BP8. The sequence goes on along the minus strand of NZ_CP013374.1, from coordinate 19,809 downwards.
GACGGCGCTTCGTCGATGCGCTCGCACGGATGATCCGCGACGCGATGGATCCGTCATCCGGCGACCCGTCGTTTCAGGCATCGGTGCTGCGCCACGATGCGCCGAACGTGCGCGAATACGCGTCGTTGTCCGCGCACGCCGAGCAGGACCGGCGCTCGCTCCACGCGGCCGTCAATGCGATCGCGCACCCGGCCAAGCTCGAGCGCAGCGCACAGGCCTGGCAACGCGACGGCCTCGCGCGCCTGCATGCGGCCGCGACGTCGGCGGCGTGGGCCGAGCTGCATGCCGCGCTCGCGCAACTGCTCGCGCTGCCCGAGATGGCGACCGATGCGGCGTTCGAGCAGGACATCGTCAAGCTCAAGGACAGCCCCGCGCTCGAACGCACGCTGCGACTCGATGCGCTGGCCGCGGACGACGACGTGCGTCGCTACCGCGCGCTGTGGGTCCGTCAGGGCCCGCTCGTCGGCAGCACGGCCGCCGTCGCGCAAGGCGCGGCGTCCCAGCAGCGCGGCGCGGCCGTCGAAGCGCTGGCCGCGCAGGCGCTCGACGCACTGGCGCGCCGGCTCGACGCGGTGGACGAGCACCGCACCTACCGCGTGGTCACGTCGATGCGTGTGCCTTCGTCGATCCCGGGCCGACACGACCGCGCGAAAACCGAATGGGACGCGATCCTGCTCGAACGCGCGCGCGGCGGCGACCCGGCGCTCGCGTGGAACGTGCGCTTTCTCATCGAAGCGAAAGCCTCCGCGGATGCCGCGACGACCGACCTGCCGCGACTGCTGCGCGGCCTGAACCTGCTCGCGCAGGCCGCGCCCGACACGGTCTATGCATTCGAGACGCACCAGGGCACGGTGCGCGTGCAGGGCGCATCGCTGCACGCGTTGACGACCGACGAAGCGGCGCTGCGACGCGAGGTGCTGTATTGCTGCGACGCGTCCGCGGACGCGTCGCCGCGCCTGCTGGGCGCTGCGAGCCGGATGCAGTTGCTGTCGGCACAGGCCAGCCTCGAATACGCGAGCGCGCTCGCACGGCAGCCGGATGCCGATCCGGACGGCCTCGGCGTCGTCTGGCACGCGCTGCTGACCCTGCCGCAATGGCACGCCGTGCTGCATCAGTACCCGTCGTTGCGGCAGGTCCGCGAACTGATGGTGGCCATCGACGATTTGCGGGCCGCGCTCGACGAGATGGACGACGGAGGCATCGCCAGCAGCGTGTGCGCGTGATGCGCAGTCGTGACGGACGCGCGACGCCCGCGTGCTGCTCGCCCGATTTGTAAGCAAACCGAACTATCGTCGGCGTCCGCTACTGCCGGCTGCATCTCGGTTCAAGCGATCCGGATTCAAGGTCGCGTTGCGTCCACACCGGGTGGATGTCCATTTCACGGGGCTGCCCTCCGCATCGCTGGCCGGCCGACACCATGCCGGCCACGCCGGCCGTGACGGCGCCGGCCGGTGAGGTACGATACGCGCCGGGGCAAAGCGCCCCCTGAGAGAACCGGCCGTCGCGGCCCCCCTACCCGACACAAGAAAAATGCGAAGAAACCCGATGCTGCACCGAACCCTGTTCGCCGCGCTGGCGATCGGCCTGCTGTGGATGCCGGCCGCCCATGCCAGCGGAGACGACGGCTGCTACGTGCCGAACACGCTCCGGCAAACGTCATACTCCTGCGGCAACGTGCCGATGCTGATGCCCGCCAACGACACGCGCGTCAACGCGATGCTGATGATGGCCGACAGCGGCAAGGTCGCGCAGGTGTTTCCGGACCCGAAGACCATCCCGGCGAAAGAGCGGGTCGAGCGGATCGTCGTGCCGTTCCCGATGGATTTCTCCGGATGGATCTATATCGGCCAGAAGGAGGCCGACCAGACCGGCGGCGCAGCGGATGCCGATGCGTCGTCGAACCGGTACGCGGACGGCGAAGGCAGCATCTGCCGCAGCATGAGCGCGGGCACGGACGCATTCAACGACGCACTGGGCAGCGCCGCCGGTCTGCCCGCCGACGAGGCTGCGCGCCTGCGCGCGGCGCGCGCCGACATCGCGCAGCAGAACTGTGCCGCGGGCGGCGCGAGCACCGCGTGGACGAAGCCGCCGGTCAAGTCGCCGCTCGGCCAGCAGTTCGCCGCGTACCTCGACGGCGCGAACGCGTTCTACCGCGCCGACTTCCTCACCGCGACCCGCGCCTTCGCGAACGCATCGCACAGCGCGGACCCGTGGCTGAAGGAAACCGGCCTCTACATGGCCGGGCGTGCGCAGTTGAATGCCGCGCAGGCCAACGCATTCGACCACGACAGCCCGACGCCGACGCGCGCGCGCGTGACGAAGGTGTCGCTCGACGCGGCGAACACGGTATTCCGGACCTACCTGAAGGTGTATCCGAAGGGGCGCTATGCGGTGTCCGCGACCGGGCTGTTGCGGCGTGTCGCGTGGCTCGACGGCAACGTCACGCAGCAGGCCGACCTGTACGGGCATGCGCTCGCGCACTGGTCGCCGGCGACGTCGAACGTGCCGCTGATGCAGCTGGCGAACGAACTCGACAGCAAGCTGCTGTTCGGCTCGGCATTCGACGCGAGCCAGATCCAGTCGCCGACCGTGCTCGCCACCGTCGACCTGCTGCGCATGCGTGCGTCGGACAGCAACGATCCGAGCCGCAAGCCGATGACGCTCGACGAGCTGCAGGCGCAGAAGCCGCGCTTCGCGAACGCGCCCGCGCTCTACGACTACCTGCTCGCCACGTGGTACGTGCAGATCGGGCACAAGCCGGATGCCGCGCTCGAGCTGCTGCCGCAAACGCCCGCTGCACCGCTCGACTACTTCGGCCTGAGCCAGCAGGCGCTGCGCGGGTTCGCGCTGGAGGACAGCGGCCGGAACGACCAGGCCCGCCAGCTGTGGCGCGACCTGATCCCGCTCGCGACGTTCCGCTTCCAGCGCGAAATGCTGGAGCTCGCGCTCGCGATCAACCTGGAGCAGGCCGGGCTCGTCAACGATGCGTTCGCCGACGATTCGCCCGTGCAGAACGCCGCGATCCGCGCGGTGCTGCTGCAGCGCGCGGCCAATGCCGACCTGCTGCGCGCGCAGGCGCGGAATCGGGCAACCGGCGGCGCGCTGCGCGACACCGCGCTGTACACGCTGCTGTACAAGGAGCTCACGCGTTCGCACTACGCGGACTTCCTCGCCGACATGGCGCTGATGTCCGGCACGCCCGCCGATCCGTTGAAGCCGTTCATCGCAGCCGGCACGAAAAACGAAGACGGCTACACGTGCCCGTCGGCGCGCGACATCGCCGCGACGCTGCAGCAGAATCCCGCCGATCCGAAAGGGCTGAACTGCCTCGCCGATTTCGTGCGACTTCATCCGCCGGTGCCCGGCCTCGAGACCGATCCGGTGCCGTCGTGGGTCCGCAACGCGTCGAGCACGGCCGCCACGCGCGTGCCGCCGACGCTCGGCGCGGCGCCGTCGCAGTTCGCGGGCAAACCGTACGAGCGGATGTCGAGCTACGTGACGGTGATGGCCGATACGCAGGCGAACCCGAACGACCGCGCGTACGCGTTCTATCGCGCGATCAGGTGCTACGCGCCGGGCGGCTCCAACGAATGCGGCGGCAAGGAGGTCTCGAAGAGCACGCGCAAGCGCTGGTTCGACACGCTGAAGACCGCCTATCCGGACAGCCCGTGGGCGCGGAAGCTTCGCTACTACTGGTGAGCGCCGCATGAAGCGCATCGCGTGCATCGCGCTGCTGCTGGCCGCGCGCGGCGCGCTGGCCGGCACCGTCGACGCCGCACGGTACGACGCGTTCTGGCTGTGGGCGGGCGTGAAGCCGCAGGCGGTCGTGCGCGGCGCGCGCGCCGTCTACGTGCTGCAAGGTCAGATCGAGGCGTCGCCGCGGGACGAGTCGCAGGTGCGCGTGATCGCGCAGGGCGTCGCGCTGCCGCCCGCGCCCGACGCGCACGTGTGGCTCGTCTATCGCGCGCATACGCTGCGCTGGACGCCGCGCGTCACGCAGATCATGCTCGCGCAGCTCGCACGCTGGCGCGCGTCGGGCCGCACGATCGCCGGCATCCAGATCGACTTCGATGCCGGTACGCGCCACCTGGAGGATTACCTCGCGTTTCTGCGCACGCTGCGCGAGACCTTGCCCGCCGATTGCCGGCTGAGCATCACGGGGCTGCTCGACTGGAGCAGCCGCATCGATACCGACCAGGTCAACCGGCTCAAGGGGATCGTCGACGAGGTGGTCGTGCAGACCTACCAGGGCCGCAGCACGATCCCCGATTATGCAGCCTATCTGCCGCGCGTCGCGCGGCTGCAACTGCCGTTTCGCATCGGCGTGATCCAGGGCGGCGAGTGGGACGCGCCGCCGTATCTCGCATCGAGTCCATGGTTCCGCGGCTACGTCGTGTTCCTGCGCAATGGCTAGCGGGCGCCGGCGCGACGCAAGCGAAGCGTGACGCCGATCGACGATGCGCTACGCGGCGTGCGCGAGCGTGCTGCCGAGCCCGACGAGCGCGATCGCGAGCAGCGCAAGCGCCGACGATGTCACGATCCATCGCCGCTTCCGATGAATCGCCGGATGGTTGATCGCGGCCATGTAGCCGTCAGGACCGTGAAATCGACGGCGATCCACAGCGCGGCGAGGATCGCGAGGCTCACGCGCGAATCGGGCGTGATGCCGACGAACCGCGGAAAGAACGCAACGAAGAACAGCAGATCCTTCGGATTCGCGATGCCGACGACGAAGCCGCGCAGGTACGCGAACTGCATGCGATCGTGGCCAGCCGGATGCCGCGCCTCGCGCATCCAGGCGTGAGCTTCGTCGATTTGGGGTGAAGCACCCAATGGACGATGCGCCCCTTTCCACGCGCGGCCGGACCACTTTCCCTACGATCGCGGCGCCGCCCGCCGCAGCGGGCCGGCGCCGACACCGTCATGCCCGCACGAACGCGAGCAGGTCGGCGTTGAGCACGTCCGCGTTGACCGTCAGCATCCCGTGCGAATAGCCCGGATAGGTCTTCAGCGTGCCGTTCTTCAGCAGCTTGATCGACTTCAGCGCGGAATCCGCGATCGGCACGATCTGGTCGTCTTCGCCATGCAGCACGAGCGTCGGGACGGAGATCGACTTCAGGTCGTCGGTCTGGTCCGTTTCCGAAAACGCCTTGATGCCGTCGTAATGCGCCTTCGCGCTGCCTGCCATCCCCTGCCGCCACCAGTTGCGGATCACGCCCTGGTGCACGGTCGCGCCCTCGCGGTTGAACCCGTAGAACGGGCCGCTCGGCACGTCGAGGAAGAACTGCGCGCGATTGTCGGCGAGCGCTTTCCGGAAGCCGTCGAACACCTCGAGCGGCAAGCCCTCGGGGTTCGAGTCGGTCTTGAGCATCAGCGGCGGCACCGCGCTGACCAGCACCGCCTTCGCGACGCGGCCGGCCGGCTCGCCGTGCTTCGCGACGTAGCGCGCCACTTCGCCGCCGCCCGTCGAGTGCCCGATGTGCACCGCATTGCGCAGGTCGAGCGCTTCGACCACCGCGAACGCATCCGCCGCGTAATGATCCATGTCGTGGCCGTCCCAGACCTGCGCCGAGCGGCCATGGCCGCGCCGGTCGTGCGCGATCACGCGATAGCCGTTCTGGACGAAGAACAGCAGTTGCGCATCCCAGTCGTCGCTGGACAGCGGCCAGCCGTGATGGAACATGACGGGCTGCGCATCTTTCGGACCCCAATCCTTGTAGAAAATATCGACGTTGTCCTTCGTGGTGACGTATGGCATCGCGATGCTCCGGTAAGGTGGATGAACGTGGCGAGCGGGCCGGTTGCCATTATCGGCCATTATTGTGAAACCTCGATGCCATCGCGCGCAGCGAGGGCCGATCATCCACCGGCAGGAAACGAACGATGCCGCGCGCGTCAGCCGTCCGTCGACACCGTCACGGCTTCCCACGCGCGGATTTCGTCGTCCAGCGCCGACAGTTTGTCCCGCACGAGCCGCAGCGCGTCGCTGCCGAGCAGCAGATGCGCGGGCGGACGGTCCGCCGCCATCACGGCGAGCATCGCCCGCGCGGCCTTCGCGGGATCGCCCGGCTGCTTGCCGCTTTTCTCCTCGCGCGCGCGGCGGATCGGATCGAACAGCGCATCGTAGTCGGCAATCGAGCGCGGCGTGCGCACCATCGAGCGGCCGGCCCAGTCCGTGCGGAACGAACCCGGCGCCACGGCCGTCACCGCGATGCCGAACGGCTCGAGCTCCTTGCCGAGGGTTTCCGAAATGCCTTCCAGCGCGAACTTGCTGCCGCAGTAGTACGCGATGCCCGGCATCGTGATGTGACCGCCCATCGACGTGATGTTCAGGATGCGGCCGCGCCGGCGCGCGCGCATGAACGGCACGACGGCCTTCATCATCGCGACCGCGCCGAACACGTTCACGTCGAACTGCCGGCGCATCTCGTCGAGCGGCGCCTCCTCCATGATCCCTTCGTGCCCGTAACCCGCGTTGTTCACCAGCGCGTCGATGGGCCCGACGTTCGCCTCGATGTCCGCGACGACGCCGTCGATGCGGTCGAAGTCGGTCACGTCGAGCACGCGCGCGACGGCCGCCTGCGCGGACAGCGCCTCGAAGTCGCGCGCCGCCTGCGCGCTGCGCACCGTACCGACCACCGTGTGGCCGGCGGCCAGCGCCTCCCGGGCAAGCGCGCGACCGAAACCGCTGCTGACGCCGGTAATGAGCATGATGTTGCCGGATGCCATGTGAGCTTCTCCCGAATGTCGATCGAAGCATGCATACTAGTCTGACGAACTGCGTCGAATAAGCCCGATTCCGCTGATTTTCTTGCACAAAACTATGATCCCCTCCCCCGTCTCCGCCCGATCTCCAGCGCTGTCCCCGCGCGACCGGAAACGCCTGGTGACGCTGCTGCGCGCGCTCGCGCCCGACGAAGGCTACAACCTGACGGCGCTGCCGAGCGTGCGCATCCTGCGCTCGAACCGCGCGCTGTCGCGCACGCCAGTGCTGTACGACCCGGGCATCGTGATCGTGTGCCAGGGATCGAAGCGCGGCTACTTCGGCGGCGAGCGCTATCTGTACGACGAGCACCATTACCTGGCCGTCTCCGTGCCCGTCCCGTTCAGCATGGAAACCGACGCCACGCCCGCGCGCCCGCTGCTCGCGCTGTACCTGCACCTCGATTTCACGCTGGCCGCCGAACTCGCCGCGCAGATCGATCGCGCCGGCCTCGCGCCGCCCGTGCAAGCGCCGAAGAGCATGATGTCGTCGCCGATGGACGACGCGATGCACGCGTCGGTGCTGCGTTTCGTCGAGGCGATGCAGCGGCCGCTCGACGCCGCGGTGCTCGGCCCGGCGCTGCTTCGCGAGCTGTATTTCCGCGTGCTGACCGGCGCGCAGGGCGATGCGATGCGCAGCGCACTGGCGATGCGCGGGCAGTTCGGCCGGATCGGGCGCGCATTGCGCGTGATCCACACCGACTACGCGCGGCCGCTCGACGTGTCGCAACTGGCCGACGCGGCCGGCATGAGCGTGCCGAGCTTTCATAGCCATTTCAAGGCGATCACGCAGGTGTCGCCGATGCAGTACCTGAAGTCGACGCGCCTGCATCAGGCGCGGCTATTGATGGTGCGCCAGGACCTGACGGCGGAGGCGGCCGGCTACGCGGTCGGCTACACGAGCCCGTCGCAGTTCAGCCGCGAATTCAAGCGCCTGTTCGGCCTGACGCCGGCGAAGGAGACGCAGCGCATGCGCGCGAGCTTCGCGATTCCCGAAGCGTTCGACGATGCGGTGTTCGTGTCGTCGCATTGACGCGCGCCGGAACACGGCCGCGACCCACGCTCATCGCGCGCCCACCCGCCACACCGTCACTTCGTGCAGCGTCTCGCCCGGTTTGAGCGTCGTCGACGGGAAGGCCGGGCGATTCGGCGAATCGGGAAAATGCTCGGCTTCCAGCGCGAACGCATCGGTTTGCCGGTAGACCGTGCCGCCCTTGCCCGCGACGCTGCCGTTCAACCCGTTGGCCGTGTAGAACTGCAGCCCCGGCTGCGTCGTGTACAACTCGAGAAAACGCCCCGACGCCGGGTCGTAAGCGCGCGCGGCAAACGCCGGCGCCGACTGGCCGCCCTGGTCCAGCACCCAGTTCTGGTCGTAGCCATGCGCGAGCGCGAGCTGCGGATACGCATCGCGCAGATGCGCGCCGATCGGCGTCAACTGGCGCAGATCCATCGGCGTGCCCGCGACGCTCGCCAGTTGCCCGGTCGGAATCGACGTGGCGTCGGTCGGCGTGAAGCGCGATGCAGCGATCTCGATCAATTGCCGCTCGACGCTGCCGCCTGCCTGCCCCGCCAAGTTGAAGTAGCTGTGGTTCGTCAGGTTGACGACCGTGTCCCTGTCGGTCGTTGCACGGTAGTCGATGCGGACCTGGTCGTCGCGGGTCAGCGTGTAGGTCACGTCCGTCGTCAACGTGCCGGGGAAGCCGTTCTCGCCGTCGGGGCTCACGTAGCGCAGCGTGACGCTCGCGCCCGTCGCGTCGCCGTGCGTGCCGGTGACCGTCCATACCTTCGCGTCGAAACCGTCGGGGCCGCCGTGCAGCGTGTTCGGCCCGTCGTTGACCGGCAGCTTCCAGGTTTGGCCGTCGAGCGTGAAACGCCCGCCCGCGATGCGATTCGCATACCGGCCGATCAGCGCGCCGAAATGGATGTTGCCGTTGTGCGCTTCGTAGTCGCGCAGCGAATCGAAGCCGAGCACGATGTCGGCAACGTGGCCGGTACGGTCCGGCACGTCGAGGGCGGTCACGATGCCGCCATACGTGATGACTTTCAGCGTCACGCCGTGCCGGTTCGCGAGCGTGTACTGGCTCACCGCCTGCCCGTTCGCGGTCGTCCCGTAATCGGCGCGGCTGATCGACACGTCGGATGCCGCCGACGCGATGGCGGCATGAAAGCCGAACGTTGCGAACACACCTATCGCGAGCATCGGGCGTCGCGGCCAGCGTCGTTTCATGAAAACCTCCGAAGTGATGCGGCCCGTGCTCGCGCGCAAGTTGCATGCCTGCACGTCGCCGCGTTTGCCATGCCGCGCCTCCGCGTCCGGAGCATCGCGGCGCTCACGTAGGGTTGGCACGCCACCGGCGAGGCGTGACACCGGTCAACCGCGTGAAGGTTCGCGAGAAATGGCTCTGATCGGCAAAGCCGCATGCAACGGCGATCGTGCTCAACGGCACGTTCGGGTTGCGCATCCATTCCTTCGCCCGCTCGACGCGCTGCACGATGAGCCAGTGATGCGGCGGCATCCCGGTCGTGCGATGAAACGCCTTGACGAAATAACCGCGGGACAGCCCGCACGCGCGCGCGACGTCGGCCAGCCCGATGTTGCCGTCGAGGTGCGCGAGCAACAGCTCCTGCGCGCGGCGCGCCTGCGACGGCGTGAGCTTGCCGTCCGACCTTTCCCGTCGTTCGCCGACGCCGCCGTAACGGTGCGCGACGTGCGCCTGAAACGCCAACCCCACATGGTCGACGAAGATCTGCGACGCTTCGCCCGGCCGGGCCAGCGCCGGCAGGAGCGACTGGCCGAGCGCATGGATGACCGAATCGCGGGTGCTCAGATGCGGCGGCAGATAAAGCTGCGGCCGCTGCCGGCCGCCGAGGTCGTCGACCGTTTCCTCGAGCGTGTGGCGCGGCAGGTGGAAATGCAGACAATCGAACGCGCCCTTGAGGTCGGCCACCCAGCGACGGTCGAGATCGTAGATCGACACGGTTCCCGCGTCATACGGAACGAACGGTGCGGGGCGGCCATCGCGCCACAGCGCCTGTTCGCCGAACGCACGCAACTGCAAGACGATGAGATCCGTATTCTCGAGTTCATAGGGCGCGGTCAGCCCCATGTTTCTCCGCAAGGTCTTGAGTCGGACGATACCGATCTGCCCATGCGGCAACGCCTGCGTGACGACGGTCTGCCTGACGTCGGCCGGGATGAAATCGGACGATGCGGTATCCGGCTGGGAGGCGGTCATGGGGCGATGCGGGGTGGCGAACGACGATACCCGCCACTCTAGCAAATCGCGGCAACGCACGCTGCTCGCGCCGTACCGGCACTGGTATGATGCGCCAGCCACCTCTACCGGAATTCGCGATGAAGCTGTCATTCGAAGCGCTCGAAGCCCTGGACGCGATCGACCGCACCGGAACCTTCGCCGAAGCAGCGGAACTGCTGCATCGCGTCCCGTCCGCGCTGACCTATCTGGTGCAGAAACTCGAAAGCGATCTCGGCGTGGCGCTGTTCGACCGCAGCGGACGGCGCGCGAAGCTCACGCATGCAGGGCGCATCGTCGTCGAGGAAGGCCGGCGCCTGCTGCGCGCGGCCGAGCAACTCGAAATGAAGGCGCTGCGGGCGCAACAGGGCTGGGAAACGGAAGTCCGCGTCTGCATCGACGAAATCTTGCCGTTTGACGCGCTGTGGCCGTACGTGCACCGGTTCTACGCGCTCGGGATGGACACGCGGCTGCGGCTGTCCACCGAAGTGCTCGGCGGCGCGTGGGATGCGCTGATTTCGCGTCGTGCGGATCTCGTCGTCGGCGCGGCGGGCGAACCGCCGGAATTGCCGGGCATCGTCGCGCGGCCGATCGGATCGCTGAAACACGTGTTCGCGGTCGCGCCGTCCCATCCGCTCGCGTCGCTGCCCGAACCGCTGGCGATGACGTCGGTCGTCCAGTATCGCGGCGCGGTGATCAGCGATACGTCGCGCGAATTGCAGCCGCAGTCGGTCGCGATCGATGCGGGCCAGCCGACCCTCGCGGTCCCGACGCTGGCCGCGAAACTGGAAGCGCAATGCGAAGGGCTCGCGGTCGGCACGCTGCCGGAATGCATCGCGGCGCGCGCGATCGCCGACGGCAAGCTCGTCGCGCGCCAGGTGACGGGCATGCGCGACACCACGCACTGCTATCTCGCGTGGCGCGGCGACGAAGCGGGCCGCGCGCTGCACTGGTGGGTCGAGCAGCTCGACCAGCCCGATCTCGTCGAGCGCTTCACGACGCCGGACTGACGCGCCCGTTCACGGGCCGCCGGCGGCCGCTCGCGATCCGGCCCGGCGTCAGCCGAGCGAATCGTGCAGCCGCTTCATTTCCTTCTCGAGCCAGCCGATCAGGCTGAACCCCGCGTGCGCCTTCTCGACCGGCGGAATCATCATCCGTTCCTCGGTCGCGATATGGTCGGTGAGCGACTCGCACATCAGCCTGCCGAGCGCCGGCTTCCTGCCGATCAGCGCCGACAGATCCTCGCTGCGAAGCTGATGCACGGTCATCGCGGTCACCGCATGGACGGTCGCGTGAAGCCGCGTGCCGGCGAGCACGACCGACTGCCCGATCGCATCGCCCGGCGCCATCCGCCGGACTTCGACGTCGCCCGACGCGCCCGGCACGAACACCGCCGCAACGCCCGATTCGACGATGGTCAGCACACGCGACTCCGAATTCGACGCATAGATCACGTCGCCCTTGCCGAACGAACGCGATATCAGCGCGTCGGCCAGCACGGCCAGATCGTCGTCGTCGACGCGTGCGAACAGTTCGACCGCGCGCAACAGCAGCAGCCGACGCGACACCGGATGCACCGGCGACGCCGATGACGAAGCGGATGCCGGCGCCGGCCCCGCGAGCGGTCGCCACGCGACGCCCGCCGCGGCCAGATGCCGATGTGCGAGATCGTAGAGCGCGTTGCGCACGGTCGTCTTCTTCTGCAGCGCGTCGACGTAACAGACGAGTTCGTACTGGATCGCGTTCGCGCGGATCGCCTTCACGACGGCGATCGGCGCGGGGCGCGCGAGCACGTCGAGCGAACTCGCCGCGGCCCGCTCCAGCGCGCCGACGGCGACGGCCGGCCGCACCGCGGGATCGAGGTCGAGCGCGAGCGTGACGCCGTGCAGGCCGGCCGGCTCGCTGAGGTTCACGATGGTGGCGCGCGCCGCCGCGCTGTTCGGCACGACGACCAGGTTGCCCAGGCTGTCGATCAGCTTCGTCGCACGCCAGTTGCTCTCGACGATCCGCCCTTCGAGCTCGCCGATCGAGACCGTATCGTCGAGCCGGAACGGTTGCGTGGTATTCAGCACGAGCCCGGAGAACACGTCGTTCAGCGTGTTCTGGAGCGCGAGCCCGAGGATCACCGCGACGGCGCCGGACGTCGCGACCAGGCCGCTCAGCGGCAGGCCGAGCACGTAGCCGAGTGCGGCCACCGCGGCCGCGCCGAACACGATGCCTTCGGCGATGTCGTGAAAGAGCCGCTGGCTGCGCCACGCGCGCGGCAGCAGCAGCTGATTGATCAGCAGGCTGAACACGATCGCGCACTGGAGCCACCATGCGATGCAGATGGCCTGCACCACGATCCGGTCGAACCCGCCGAGCGACGCGGGAACGGCAAGCGGGCTGACGCCGGTCGCGAACAGCACGGCGCTCAGCGCGGCGAACGCCGCACAGCGCCGGATGGCGCGAACCACGGGGCGATCGTGCCCGAGCAGCCGCCACGCGGCGAGGTCGGCCAGCACGATCGGCGCGCCGTAGAGCGCCGTATCGGAGAAATTCAACATGGCGGAACGCCAGCGCGGCGCGCGAAAGAGTGGTGGCGGCGGCACGCAGGCCGCCGCGCGGACGGCATCGTCGGGCACATCGCGTGCGGGCCGCCGATGCGCCGGCTGCGATCAGCCGCGCCGCTGCACGACGCCCGGCAGCGGCAGTCGCAACACATAGCGGCCGGCGCCCGCGATCGCGATCGTGCCGAACAGGATCAGCAGCATCCACGCGAACTGCGCATCGCGCAGCGGCCAGTCCGGGTGGACGAACACCAGCGCGACGAGCGTGACGATCATCACCGGCAGCGCCGCCAGCCTCGCGTACAGACCGGCGATCATGAAGATCGGGCACACGACCTCCGCGAAGATCGCGAACAGGATCGACAACGTGCGGCCGAGATGGAACGGGTCTTCGATCGCCGCGGCTTCGGCCGTGTAGTGGACGACCTTCGGCAAGCCGTGCACCACGAGCAGCAGCACGCTGGCGGCGACGCGCAGGAACAGCAGGCCGAGGTCGGTCGCGTGACGGGAAAGGTCGGATTGGTCAGGTTTCATGCGGCGGTTCGTCGGTTGAGCGGGAGGCGCGGCGACGCGCACGCCGGGCATTGCGCCGCGCCGGCGTTCAGTGGGGTCGCGCGATGTCGACGGGCGCTCGGCGCCGGCGCGCACGCGTGCCGACGAGGTGCCGGCGCCCTCCGTTCAGGCAATCTACGCGTGCCGCCTGCCGCTGTCCTGTAACCGGGCTGAATCGTTCTGAAACGTGACCGACGCGCACGGACCCGGCGTCACGACTCGCGCGACGGCAGCTCGGACTCGGCCGCGTCGAGTCCGAGCGCGTGCACTTCCGACCACGCGTCGTGCGCGACCTCGGTCGACCCTGCCGTATGCGCGAGCGCAGCCGCATACGCGGCCAGCAATCGCACGCGCGCATCGCCGGACATCGTGTTCGCGTCCGCGTCGCGCATCGCGTCGAGCGCGACGCGCGCCCGTTCGCGACATTCGTCGACGAGCGACAGGTCGAACAGGCAAGGCACCGCGACGGCCGCGAGCGCGATGCCGAGCGCCGCGTCGCCCTGCGCCGAAAACGCCCAGTCGAGCGCGGCGCGCAGATTGCCGAGCTCGCGCCGGACCACATCGAGCCGGGTCGCGCCATTCGCGTCGCCGCGCGACGCGGCGCCATCGTGGGTCGCGCGCCGGAACAACGCGAGAAAGTAGGTCGCATGCGCGCGCGCGGCAGCCGGCCCCTCGCCGTGACCGTCGAGCTGCTGTTGCGCGTAGGCCCGCGTGGTCGTCAACAGCCGGTAGCGCGGCGCGCCGTGCGCGGTCTCGAGGATCAGCAGCGACTTCGACACGAGGCCGGCGATCGTATCGAGCAGGTCGGCGCCGGCCGGCCCGTTGGCGCCGACGACCTCGCGCACGGCCTCGATCGAGAAGCCGTCGCGAAACACGCCGAGCCATCGCAGCAGCAGGCGCTCGGCGTCGCCGAGCAACCGGTAGCTCCAGTCGTACATCGCCTGCAATGTCTGATGGCGCGGCAACGCCGTGCGAAAACCGCCGGTCAGCAGCCGAAAGTGATCGTCGAGATGGGCGGCCAGCACGTCGATGCCGAGCACGGCGGCACGGGCCGCGGCCAGTTCGATCGCGAGCGGCAGGCCGTCGAGGCGACGGCAGACCGACGCCATCAGCGACAGGCTGCGTGCATCGAGCGGAAAACGCGGATCGGCCGCCCGTGCGCGCGCCGCGAACAATTGCACCGCGCTCGCGCGCATCGCGTCGCGATCGTCGGCGCCTTCGTCGAGTACGTCGAGCGGCGGCACCGGACACACGCGCTCGCCGTGGATGCGCAACGATTCCCGGCTCGTCGCGAGCACGCACAGCCCGTCGTCCGCGTCGGTGAGCGCGCTCGCGATCTGCGCGGCCGCGTCGAGCAGGTGCTCGCAATTGTCGAGCACGAGCAGCATCCGGCGACGCGCGACGCTGGCGAGCACCGCTTCGAGCGTCAGCGACCCGGTCGGCTGCGTGATGCCGAACGCACCGGCGAGCGCGTCCGGCACGAAGCGCGGACACGCGACGGTGGCGAGCGATACGAATACGGTGCCTTCCGGGAAGTGCGCGGCGGCGCGCGCCGCCGCTTCGATCGCGACCCGCGTCTTGCCGATGCCGCCCGCGCCGACCAGCGTCACGACGCGCGCGCCCTGCAGGGCGGCCAGCACGTCGGCGACCGTCTGTTCGCGGCCGAACAACGCGCTCGGCGCGGCGGACGGCCGCCACGTCGAGGCCCGCACGGGCGCGTCGCCGTCGTCCTGCCCGACGACCAGCCGATAGCCGCGGCCGGGCACCGTCACGATCAGGTTCCGGTCGCCGGCCAGCGCCTTGCGCAGCGAAGCGATGTGCACCTGCAGGTTGTTTTCCTCCACCACGGTGTGCGGCCATACGCGCTGCATGATGTCGTCTTTCGATACCAGCGCACCGTTCGCCCGAATCAACAGCTCGAGAATTTCGAATGCGCGGCTGCCGATGCGCAGCAGCTTGCCGTTCGAACGAATTTCACGTCTGTCGAGAAAAACGTGAAGTGTTCCAATCCGGATCATGGGAATTTCTTGTGAGTGACATTCAACGGCCCCCGGCTGAAATAGGGTGCCGATTCGATCTCAATGCTACGGTATTTGCATGGTCGAATGATTCAAATTATCAGAATGAACGGCTCGAATTTTTTGAAATGACGCAAAACGCCGCCGCGACGCGCGGCGAGGCGCGGCGCGGCTCTGCGCATGCACCGAAATGCGGCGGGGCCGCGCACGTTTCACGTGCAAATCGCGCATGCGCCCATGAATACGATTCAGATATATCAGACGAAACATTTTCGCCCGGAGCAATGCGGCGCATTTTCGTTTTGATTCGACCGATCGGTTTATTTACGGCCCCGCTATTGCGACGGCCGAATATCCGTCGGCTCGTTTGCCTGCATTGGCGGCGCGATTCGCCGCGCGCAGCGAGCGCCGCCGGCATGCCTTACGCGATCAGGCTTGCGCGAACGCCAGCAACTCGTCGTTCAGCCTGGCCGCGTGCGTCAGGTAGAGCGCGTGCGGGCCGCCTTCGTAGACGCTCAGCGTCGCATGCGGGACGCGTTTCGCCGTGGCGGCGCCCGTCAGCGCGACCGGCACCGTCTGGTCGTCGTCGCCGTGAATCACGAGCGTCGGTACGTCGAAGCGTTGCAGGTCGGCACGGAAATCGGTCTCGGAAAACGCGCCGACGCAATCGAGCGTGCCCTTCATCCCGCCTTGCAGCGCCATGAACGACGTCCAGTCGAGCGCCGCGCGCGAAACCGTCGAGCCGTCGCGGTTCGATCCGGTAAACAGCGGCCAGAAGGCGTCGAAAAACGCCGCGCGATCGGCCACGATGCCGGCGCGAATGCCGTCGAACACCGCGACGTCCACGCCGTCCGGATGATCGTCGCGCCGCGCCACGAGCGGCGTCACCGAGCCGATCAGCACCGCCTTCGCGATGCGGCGCGTCCCGTGCCGGCCGATGTAGCGCGCCACCTCGCCGCCGCCCATCGAAAAGCCGACGAGCGTCGCGTCGTGCAGGTCGAGCGTCTCGAGCAGCGTCGCGAGATCGTCGGCCAGCGTGTCGTAGTCGTATCCGCTCCAGGGTTGACCGGATCGCCCGAAGCCACGCCGGTCGTACGCGATGCAGCGCAGGCCGTGCGACGCGAGATGATGCATCTGCACGTCCCACATGTCGGCATTCAGCGGCCAGCCGTGAATGAACACGACCGGGCGGCCGCTGCCCCAGTCCTTGTAGTGGATCGATACGCCGTCGCGGGTGGTGAACGTGCTCATGAGGGTTCCTTTCGAGTCGGGAAGCCGCGTGCGCGGACGCGGCCGAAGCGTGTGGCGCCGCACGTCATGCGCGGGACTGCCGGGCGACGAATTGCTCGAGCGCCGCCGCGAGAATCATTTCGCGGCAGTTCGCGGGGCGTTTCTCGCCGCGCCACTGAGGTTTGTAGATCGCGTCGCCGGCCCGGATCGGCTGCCCGGTGAGCGCGCAACGGCCGAGCCCGCGGCCGCGCGCCTTCGCGCTGATCCAGCGTTGCTCGTCGTAGCGGCAGCGCGTCGGGTCGCTCCACGACACCAGCATCGACGAATCGGTCTGCCGCTCGACCGCGACGATCGCGCAGCGGCGACGGACGTCGCCGCTCGACGGTGTCGGCGCGTCGTCCCGATGCAGGCGACGCGAGCCGTCGGCCGCCCGCTCGCGCGGCATCGGCATCATCCGGACGCTCGCGGCGGGCGACGGCCTGAGCGACGTGATCATGTGCTCCCAACGATTGAAGGCGTCCATGGCGGCATATCCAGGCAGGTGACGGGCGGCGCGGGCCGGGCGGCGCCGTTCGCATGGTGCGCGACGTGTGCCGATGACCCGATGCTGACGATAATCGCCGTTCGCTGAAGAGTCCCGGTCGCGCGCTTAATTTTTCTGCAGCGCGACGAAATCCGCTCGCGGCGCCGCGGCGTTCAAGAAAATTCAGCCGGATTTCAGTACGCCGCGCCCCGCGCCGCGATACGCTCCCGACGGCATTCGTTCGTCCGCGCGCGCCCCTCGCCGCGCGGCGGCGCATGCCGAACGGCTGCCGGGCGGGATGGCCGCGGCCGGCCGCCACCGATCCCCCATCCCGTGCGGCATCGCCGCCGCATACCTCAGGAGTCCAGATGCATTCCGAACAGACCGATGCCGTCGCGTCGGCCCGCCGCCGCGACATGCTGCTCGCCGGCGCGACGGCCGTCGCCGCAGCCGCGCTGCCCGCGATGGCGGCCGCGGCCGGCACGCCTTCCCGCAGCACCTCTTCAGCCCACCCAGGAGCGCACACGATGAACACGATCACCACCAAGGACGGCACGCAGATCTATTTCAAGGACTGGGGCAGCGGCCGGCCGGTCGTGTTCTCGCACGGCTGGCCGCTGTGCGCGGACGCGTGGGATGCGCAGATGCTGTTCCTCGTGCAGCACGGCTATCGCGTGATCGCGCACGACCGCCGCGGCCACGGCCGTTCGAGCCAGCCGTCGCACGGCAACGACATGAACACGTACGCGGACGATCTCGCCGCGCTGCTCGACGCGCTCGACGTGCGCGACGCGACCCTCGTCGGCCACTCCACCGGCGGCGGCGAAGTCGCGCGCTACATCGGCCGCCACGGCACGAAGCGCGTGTCGAAGGCCGTGCTGATCGGCGCGGTGCCGCCGCAGATGGTGAAGTCGCCGACCAATCCGGGCGGCTTGCCGATGGACGTATTCGACGGCATCCGCAAGAACGTCGCGGAGAACCGTTCGCAGTTCTACAAGGATCTCGCCGTGCCGTTCTTCGGCTTCAATCGCCCGAACGCGAAGCCGTCGCAGGGCACGATCGACGCCTTCTGGTCGCAGGGGATGATGGGCGGCATTCACGGTCAGTACCTGTGCGTGAAGGAATTCTCCGAAGTCGACTACACCGACGACCTGAAGAAGATCGATGTGCCGACGCTCGTGCTGCACGGCGACGACGACCAGATCGTGCCGATCGACGATTCGGCGCGGCTGTCGTCGAAGATCGTGAAGCATGCGGTGCTGAAGGTGATCGAGGGCGGCTCGCACGGGATGTGCGTCGTGAACGCCGATCGCATCAACGCCGAACTGCTCGCGTTCCTGCAGGCGTAAGCGCGCCGCCTGCCGCGGCGGCGCGCATGCCGCCGCGGCGGACCCGCCGTTCAGGACTTTTCAGATTATTTCAGCCGCTCGATACGGCGCTTACGGCGCCCGCACCGGGCGCAGCAGGATGCCAAGCAGCGCGCCGGCGAGCGCGAACGCCATCGCCACGCGGTAGTTGTCGGCCAGCGCGAGCGTGGTCGCCTGCACGCGCACCGCGCGATCGACGAGCGCATAGGCCGCCTGGTTGCCCGTCGCGAACGTGGCGCCATGCGCGACCAGCGACGCCGCGCCCGCCCTCAGCCGTTCGAGCGTTTCTGGATCCGACAGCGACACATGCAGACCGACGAGATTCGAATGGGTAGCTTCCCTGATACGCTGAATCACCGCGATCGACGTCGTGCCGAGTTGCCCGCTCAGCAGGCGCGTCGTCTGCACGACCGCGCCGAACGTCAACGCATGCTCGGCCGTCACGTGCTTGCCGAAGAAGAATATGACCGACGTGAGCGCCATCGTCTGACCGAGCGCCTGCAGCAGCTGCGACGGGATGAAGTCGGGCTCGGCCCAGACCGGCGTGAGCCGCGCGCCGAGCGCGAACGCGATCGCCACCATCGCGAAGCCAGCGACGATCAGCCGGCGCGGGTCGACACGCTGCAGCAGCAACGCGACGCACGGCGCGAACAGCAGTTGCGGCATCGCGATCCAGCGCAGCGTATCGCCGATCTGCAACGGCCGAAGGCCGTACGTGCTGGCGAGAAACAGCGACGGGATGAAGCTCGTGTTGAGCACGGTGAAGCGCACGAGGCCGACGAGCACGATCAGCAGCGCGACGTTGGGCCGCGCGAGGTAGCCGAGATCGAGGCCCGCGCGCGGCGACGCGAGTTCGTGGATCAGGAACGCGGCGATCATCAGGATGCCGGCGGCCAGCAACGCGACGATCAGCGGCGACTGCAGCCAGAACAGCCGCTCGCCCTGGTCGAGCGCGATGCACAGGCACGCGAACCCGCCCGCGCCGAGCAGCATCCCGCGCGCGTCGATGCCGGACGCGAAGCGCTTGACCGGCTCGTCGGCGAGCGACAGCATCAGGCACGCGATGAACGGCACGGTCAGCACCGCGTTCTGCCAGAACAGCCAGCGCCAGCTCAGGTGTTCGCTGTACCAGCCTTCGAGCGTCGCCGACAGGTTCAGCGACATCTCCAGATTCATCGCATACGCGGCGATGCCGAACGGAATCAGCCGCGGCGGCAGCGTGCGCACGACGAAGCCGACCGTCAACGGCACGAACACGCCGGAGGCGAGCCCCGCGATCGCCTGGCACACGATGAACGCGCCGAATTGCGTGCAGAGCGGCAGCACGCTTTCCGCGCCGAGAAACACCACGGCGCCCGCCACCAGCACGCGGCGCGTGCCGAACATGAAGGCCGCCGCGATCGCGAGCGGCCCGACGAACATCTGCGACGCGGTAAACGCGGTGTTGATCCACGCGCCTTCGTCGACGCCGACGCCGAGCGCGCCGCGCACGTCGGCCAGCCCGAGCGACGTGATGCGCGACGTCAGCGTCGCGACGATCGCGCCGAGCAGCAC